>CAZIBV010000001.1:0-9245 GCA_964537345.1 uncultured Flavobacterium sp.
GTTTCTTCAATTTAGTTAGCAAGCGATACGCATCGCAAATTTGTAAGGTTTACGCCGTCTGATTCCCGCGATAATATCTCCTTCTAAACCAAAACGCCAGATTCACCAGGGCGATGAGAGCGGGAACTTCGACCAGCGGCCCGATTACACCTGCAAAGGCCTGTCCGCTATTGATTCCAAACACACCAATCGCCACTGCAATGGCCAGTTCAAAATTGTTACCCGTTGCGGTAAATGCTATGGCGGCGTTTCGGGAGTAATCCACCTTCATGTAAACGCCCAGCAACATACTGGCCACAAACATGACGGCAAAGTAGATGACAAGCGGAATGGCAATGCGGATCACGTCAAACGGAATCTGTACAATGGCATCGCCTTTCAAACTGAACATCAAAGTGATGGTAAACAGCAGGGCAATTAGCGTGATGGGCGATATAACCGGGACAAATTTTTCCTCAAACCATTGCTTTCCCTTTAAGTACTGCAAGCCATAATGAGTCAAAATGCCCAGCGCAAAAGGGATTCCCAGATAGATTCCGACGCTTTTGGCTACTTCGGACATCGAGATACTGATGCCAATGCCTTCCAGTCCTACCAAGGGCGGAAGTACCGTCAAAAAAAGGTAGGCGTAAAAACTGTACAGTAAAATCTGGAAAACGCTGTTGAGTGCAATCAGCCCGGCGGCGTATTCGCGGTTGCCATCGGCCAAATCATTCCACACCACCACCATCGCAATGCACCTCGCCAGGCCAATCAGGATAAGTCCCGTCATGTATTCGGGATGATCCGGTAAAAAAATGACAGCTAGACCGAACATCAGCAACGGTCCGATAATCCAGTTGAGAATCAACGAAGCCGTAAGAACCTTTGCGTTTGAAAAAACCTCGCGCATTTTCCCGTACTGGACTTTTGCCAGCGGTGGATACATCATGAGAATCAACCCGATGGCCAACGGAATATTGGTAGTTTGGTATGATGCCGAATCAATCAGTTGTGCCGATTCCGGAAAAAAGTGGCCTATCAAAATGCCCATCAGCATCGCCAGAAAAATCCAGAGCGTCAGGTAACGATCGAGAAATCCGAGGCGCTTGCGGTTGAATGCGGGCGTGCAATCGGTCATAAATACTCGTTGATAAATTCACGGGAATACGCCTTGATCTGATCGCGGACGGCCTGAAACTCGGCAGCGACAGCTTCGGGGGTTCCGGTAGCTTTGGCAGGGTCGGGAAAATTGTGATGAAATCGTTGTGCTGTCGACGGAAAGAACGGACATTGCTCCTTGGCATTGTCACAAACCGTGATTACGTAATCAAATGGAATGTGTGCATATTCGTCAACGTGGTTCGACGTGTGATGCGAAATGTCAATCCCATCCTCCAACATCGCCTGAACCGCCTTGGGATTCACGCCATGGGTTTCGACGCCCGCGCTGTAAACCTCAGCCCTGTCGCCGGCAAAATGGGCCAGATAGCCATGTGCCATTTGACTTCGGCAACTGTTCCCTGTACAAAGCACCAGAATTTTCTTCATCATTGTTTATTTTAGAATCAGTTACAACAATTTGAACTTGGGTCGCAGCAGGAATCGCCCGACGACACCTTTAAACTGCTCAATCGCACTTTTGGTTTTTCAACGCCGCATTGATCGAGCGCGAGGCAGTCGGTTTGTTTGCTGACCAGGACAAAATCAACGCCATCAAAATCCAGGTCATATCGGCCAATGGTGTCTGATTGGTATTCAACTTCGACTTCTTGATCGCCAATACCCAATACATTTTCAGATTTTGCAATGATGTCAAGGAGTTTTGTTGGCTTAAGCCGATGGTCAAAGTCGTCGGCGTTCCAAAGTTGCAGGCTTATACAGGTTTCCTTGCGGACAACACCGCCGCAGTCGATGAAATTCTTGGTCACTTCACCCACCTCGGTGATGTGAAAGTGTTTCGGAACCGCTGTCCCGTTTTGAAGTTTAAAGTTTACGTCCGGCACATTGGCCAGAATCGATTTAAGATTTGAAAGTTTCATGTTGTAAGATTTTAGTTAGCAGCATTCATTTTTTTGTTCAATCTGGCGGGCAATTCCGGCAAAATATTCTGAAAGCTTCAGCAATCCCTGATTGTCGATGCAGTAACAAATGGAATTACCCTCGATACTTCCTTTGATGAGCCCGGCATTTTTAAGTTCCTTGAGATGTTGGGAAACCGTAGGCTGAGCCAGTGGCAGTTCGTTGACGATATCACCGCAGATGCAGGCGTTCACCTTGGCCAGATGGTTTAGGATAGCTACCCGCGCCGGATGCCCAAGCGCCTTGGCCAGTGTTGCAATTTGATTTTGTTCGTCGGTAAAGTGATCGGTTTTGCTTGCGCCCATTTTGAATATTTATATATTGCAATATTACGATAAATAATTACTTTGGATAGTACTTTATCAAAAAAATCTTGATTACAGAGAATAAGACCTTTATTCGCTCACCCAAAAACGGGAAAATTAAAACCATTCAAAATGAAAACATTAAAATTGATTATCGCGGTTGCCGTGTTGAACGTAGCGCTTTTTTCATGCAGCTCAGATGATGACAACAACAATTCTCAACTTAGCTGTGAAGATGCCACTATGGCGACTGCCGAAGCAGCTGAAGCGTTCAGCACTGCAACCAGCGAAAATTACGTTGCACGTTGTAACGCCTATCGCCAGGCTTTGGAAAATCAAATTGAAGCTTGCGGAGATTCAACAGGGGTGTTGCAAGCACTGATTGACGGACTGGGTGATTGTACTGAATCAGCTTCACCGTCAACCGGGACACTTTCTATGAGTTTGGGTTCGGCACCACTTACGTTTGACCAAATCACCGTTACCACAACGGGAACAACACGTCACGTAAACGGCGTTAAAAGCACAACCGATTCATATGAAATCGACTTTGACATCGAGGTTGGAGCAACGGGTGCCGACAAAATCACCAATTTTCAACTCCGCCTTTTTAGCCATACCTACACTCCAATGATTCCAGCAGCCTTTGGAAACGACTGGACATCCAACATCACAGTGAACACATCATCATCAGTTGTGGGTACTTTTAGCGGAGAATTGGAATCGGCCACTGCCGGAAACATTCAGGATTTGCTAAACGGTGTCGTGAATGTGAATTTCTGATTTCTGAACAGCAAAATCATCAAACCCGGCAATTGTCGGGTTTTTTTATTTTGCAAAGAAAAGCGTAATTTCGCGGCCTGGCCTCGTAGTTCAACGGATAGAATAGATGTTTCCTAAACATTTGATCCAAGTTCGATTCTTGGCGAGGCTACCAACCGGAACCTTTAACAAGTTCCGGTTTTTTTATTCAACAGATAGGAATTATTGCATCGGAGCCCACAAAGGCACAATTATTGGCGGTAAAAAATCAAAAGAAGGACCATGAAATCGATGCTTTTTGGATTTTTGATGATGGGCGTGTTCGCATCGGCGCAGGTTTCGGTTACGATTGACAAAGCTCCCGCCTGGGGCCCATCAGTCAAAAAAGAACGCTACTACTACTTGCCCGATATTGAAACCTACTACGATCTCAATTCATCGGAATACATCTATCTTCACAACGGCTACTGGACGCGCGCCAAAAAACTTCCCGCTGTTTACCGCGGATACAACTTGCAAACCGGCCGCACCGTCGTCATCAGGAATTACTACGGAAACGCACCCTACGTACACTATTCCACCCATCGCGTCAAATATGTTCGCGGACCCAAATACTATCACTATCGCCCAACTTACCGGGCAAATGGCCGATAAACTACCTCATAAAATCCGCTTTTCCGTCAGATACTTCCAGTAACGTCTGGGCACGTGGCGTAAATGCAGTTTGGTGTTTTTGCGCGCTTGGATGTTGGTGCTTTTAAAATAATCGGTCCAAAGCAATTGATAAAGATCTTCGCGTGCTGAACTCTTTTCTTTGTCCAGATATGGCGATTGCGATGGAAGTTCATCCAGGACAACTTCTTCAACCTCATTCAAATTGTAAAACAAGCCATAGTTGCGCTTGAGATCGTAAATCAACCAGCGTTGACAGGCGTACCGATTCTTGAAAAACTCAGCAATTAACGGCAGCACGTTAAAATCAGGCTCGATTCCGGCGTAAAAAATACCGTCGTTTGTTTCCTGAAATCGGATAAAAGCCTTCATTCGGTGGCGTTCACGGCTCACCTTTCGGGCCATTTGCGATACAGCCAAAACGGATGGATTCCCAAAATTGGCTATGGCTCCCGGCGGATTATCAAAAACGTAACGCATCAGGTTAAAAAGATCCTGATACGCCTCGGGCTGTTCCGACAAAAATGCAGTGTAAAACGTGACCAGCCATGTTTTTCCGGCCTTTTTCTCAAAACCGTTCCACACCCTGCGCGCTTTTTCCTCGCCTGATGTCACCAAATGATCGGTGCCCAACAATGCCGGCTGATAGTTTTTCTCACTCACGAGTTTTACATTAGCAGGCTTTAGGTCGTAAAAGTCAAAAACCGCCGTCAGCAAACCCTGAAGCGTCCCGTCAAAAACGTATGTTTCCATTAAAAAAGCGCAAGTTGGTTCTGTGCAACCTTGAGGTATTTGCTGGAACTCTCACCCAGAATCAATCCCTTTACCTGAACGGGATCAGGATCGTTAAGGCGGTAGAGGCTATCGGCACAACGAATAAAATGTCGGGCGCGATTCCAGGCAATTCCCATGGCTTTTAACTGATCGTGGCGCAACCTTCCAAATTTTCTGGCGGCTACGATTTTCCGTGCCGATGTGACGCCAATTCCGGGAACGCGCAAAATCATTTGATAATCGGCGGTGTTGATGTCAACCGGGAATTGTTCCATGTTTCTAAGCGCCCAGCTCAGTTTGGGGTCGATGTCAACGTCCAGATGCGGATGGCGGGCGTTGAGCAATTCAGTGACGTCGAATCCGTAAAAGCGCATCAACCAGTCAGTCTGATACAGTCGGTTTTCGCGCAGCAACGGCGGTTGTGTCCCGATGGCCGGCATCCGCGAATCAAAACTTATCGGAACATAACCCGAATAATACACACGCTTCAAATCAAAATTCTTGTAATACGCATCGGCACTGTACATGATTTCCATATCCGTTTCAGGCGTGGCGCCAATCACCATTTGGGTGCTTTGTCCCGCCGGAACAAATTTAGGCGTGCGCTTGATGATTTTTCGCTGATCGGCCAGCGCCGTAATATTTTCCTTGATGAAACCCAGCGGCTTTTTGACATCGTCGTGTGACTTTTCAGGTGCGAGCAGTTTAAGTCCGGCCTCGGTTGGCATTTCAAGGTTGATGCTCATCCTGTCGGCGTAAAGTCCGGCTTCGGTAAGGAGTTCAGGACTGGCACCCGGAATGGTTTTCAGGTGGATGTATCCGTTAAACCTATGCTCAAGCCGCAGCGTTTTGACAATCCTGACGAGGCGTTCCATCGTATAATCGGCGTTCTTGAAAATCCCCGAACTCAAAAATAGTCCTTCAATGTAATTCCGGCGGTAGAAATTCATGGTGAGTTCCACAATTTCCTCTACGGTAAAAGCCGCGCGTTTCACATCATTGCTTCGACGGGAAACGCAAAAGGCGCAGTCGTAGATGCAGTGGTTGGTGAGCAGGATTTTTAGGAGCGATACACACCGACCGTCCTCCGTATACGTATGACAGATGCCGCCACCGTTGGCATCGCCCAAGCCTTTGTTCAGGTTCTTGCGGTTGCTGCCGCTTGACGAACAAGACACGTCGTATTTGGCGGCATCGGCCAGAATAGTAAGTTTTTCGCGGATTCGTTGGGACATCAGATAATTTTTGGACGATAAAATTACCGCGATGTAGAGTAATCGGATACTCAACAATCGTTAAAAATGATGGTATGACGCTGTTAATGTTGCAACTTGCAACTGATTGTAAAATAGTATCTTTGACCCGTTGTAACAATATCGCTACGACTGATACAAATCCGCAAAACAAAACAATATGTCAAAAAGAGTGTGGGTGCCAATTGGAATGTTGGCAGCGTTAACAATTGCTTCGTGTGCCAAGAATGAGTCTGAGACGCTTAAGTCGGGGGTTTTGTTGGCCAACATGGATACGCTGGTCAAGCCCGGCGACAATTTTTCCAAATATGTAAACGGTGCCTGGGTCAAAAGGACCGAGATTCCTGCCGACAAAGCTTCATACGGTGTTTGGGAACAGGTAGAAGACAAAGCTCAGGAGGACGTCCGCGCGATTATCGAGGAATCAGCAAAAGGAGAGTTTAAGGAAGGTTCGAACGAGCAAAAAATCGGTGACTTTTACGAAGCTTACCTGGACACCAAAACCCGCGATTCCAAAGGGATTGAGCCGCTTAAGCCGATGCTGGCTAAAATTGAGTCGCTAAAATCAACTGCCGACCTGGGTGCATACTTTGGATGGGCCATCCGCAACGGACACTCGATTCCGCTTAGCGTGGGCGTCATTGAAGATTTTAAAGATCCAACCAAATATATGCTTTATACCTGGCAAGGCGGGATCGGGCTTCCGGAGCGCGAATACTACTTCCTTGCCGATGCCAAGTCAAAGGCATTGCGCGATTCCTATGTGGCGCATATAGCAAAAATGCTGGAACTTGCGGGAATCCAGGATGCAACGGCCAAAGCCAAACGCATCATGCAGGTTGAGACAGCCATCGCCTCAAAGCACATGAAAAAAGAAGACACCCGAAACATTGGCGGGCTGTACAATAAACACGCTGTTGCAAACCTTGGCCAATTGGCCCCGGCGCTTAACTGGACAGCACTTTTGGATCAAGCTGGCATCAAAGGACAAGACAGCATTGTTGTGACACAGGTTGATTACACCAAGAGTCTGAACGGGATTATCCAGCAGACGCCAATCGACACCTGGAAAGAATACCTGACCTGGTTGGCGCTAAACGACGCGGCATCGCAATTGACTACCGCGCTTGACAAACAAAATTTTGAATTTTACGGCCGTACGCTTAACGGACAAAAGGAACAACGCCCTATGTGGAGGCGTGCCGTCAACCTGGTGAACAATAACCTGGGCGAAATCGTGGGTGAAGTTTACGTCAAGAAACATTTTACACCCGAGGCCAAAAAACGCATGACCGACATGGTCGACAACCTGCTCAAGGCGTACGAGGAAAGCATTAAAAACCTTGACTGGATGACAGCAGATACCAAAAAAGAAGCGCTCAAGAAACTCAAGAAGTTTACGCCTAAGATCGGGTATCCTGACAAATGGCGCGACTACTCGAAACTCAAGGTTGTCAAGGGCGATTTGTACGGAAACCTGCACCGCTCGAGAGTTTTTGAATACGAACGTCAATTGGCCAAAATAGGAAAGCCGGTGGACCGTTCAGAGTGGATGATGACGCCGCAAACCGTAAACGCTTATTACAATCCGGTGCTCAATGAAATTGTTTTCCCTGCCGCCATGCTTCAGGCTCCATACTTTGACCTGAATGCCGACGACGCCGTCAACTACGGTGGAATCGGAGCGGTTATCGGACACGAAATTGGCCACGGATTTGACGACCAGGGCAGCACTTTTGACGGTGATGGCGTGTTGCGCAATTGGTGGACCGACAAAGACCGCGAAGCGTTCAAGGTACGCACCGGCGCGTTGGTTTCACAATACAATGAGTTCAAGGTTTTCCCGGACCTCAACGTCAACGGCGCGTTTACACTGGGCGAAAATATTGGCGATTTGGGCGGACTCAGTATCGCTTATAAAGCTTACAAGCTAAGTCTAAAAGGAAAAAAATCGCCGGTTCTTGACGGTTTCACGGGCGAACAACGCGTGTTTATTGGTTGGGCACAGGTTTGGCAAAGTAAGGAACGCGAGGAATCCCTGCGCAATCAGGTAGCCTCCGATCCGCACTCGCCAGCGGTTTTTCGCGTCAACGGGACCGTGCGCAACATTCCGGAATTCTATGAAGCCTTTAATGTCAAGCCCGGAGATTCACTTTATCTCGCGCCGGAAAAACGCGTGAAAATCTGGTAATAAAAATCTAAGTCCATCTCACGGTGGACTTTTTTTTGTCAATTTGGCATTGGTTAAGTGTCGAATAATTGCGTATTTTTAGAAAGCCAAACACACAACCGATGAAAGAGAATTTCCTCGCCATCAACAATGCCCTGACTGAAGCCGGGTTCAAGCAGTCGCTGGAAAGTTCAGAGAAAAAGCCACTGGACTACAAGTTTACACCGTACTCGCTCAACACCAAGCTGAGTTTCCGGTTTAACAACCTCAAGGAATTCTGTCATTTTTTGGCCGAAAGCGGACACGACGTTTCCGAAGAAGAGAGCAACATGATCAAGGCAGCCTTGCTGGAACTCGGACTTAAACCCGAAGAATTTTTTTACGTGAACTTTTTTGAAAAGGGCAAGGAACTCCTTGACGACGAATAGATGAAAAAAATAATCTTCCTCTTGTTTACCTGTTCGATTGGTTTTGCCCAGGATGTTGAAAAAGCCGCCATCAAGAGCTTGTTGGATCTTTGGCATCAGGCAGCGGCTGAAGCGCGTTTCAAACCGTATTTTGGGATGATGTCAGACGATGCCGTTTATATCGGAACCGATGCATCTGAAGTCTGGTCTAAAAAAGAGTTTGAGGATTTTGCCAAACCGTATTTTGATCGCGGCAAGGCATGGGATTTCAAATCAGTACAACGAAACATTTATGTTCAGGGCGATGTAGCCTGGTTTGACGAATTGCTCGACACCAAAACCAACATGAAACTTTGTCGCGGATCGGGCGTGGTTAAAAAAGTAAACGGACAATGGAAAATTGCACACTACGTCTTGTCGATGACCATCCCGAATGACATCACCCGGCAAGTTGTCCCAATGAAAACCGCCATTGAAGACGCGTATCTGAGCAAACTCAAGCCTTAACCTTACGCAGGTTTTCCAGCATATCGGCAGTCATTTCCTTTAAATCAAAACGGTGGTTCCAACCCCAATCGGTGCGCGCTGATTGATCGTCAATGCTCGACGGCCAACTGTCGGCTATTTTTTGGCGGAAGTCCGGTTTGTAGGAAATGGCAAATTCAGGAATGTGGTTTTTAATTTCGGCCGCAATCTCATCCGGCGTAAAACTCATGGCCGAAAGGTTGTAGGAAGATCGGATTTTGATGGCATCGGCCGGCGCCTGCATGATTTCAATCGTGGCGCGGATGGCGTCGTCCATATACATCATCGGGAGCGCGGTGTCGGCACTCAAAAAACA
>CAZIBV010000001.1:9345-30129 GCA_964537345.1 uncultured Flavobacterium sp.
CCAAAAACAGCAATGCTCGACGGCCAGAAAATCTTTCTGATCTTGCCCGCCTTGGCCAGGTTAAGCACGTGAAAAAGCGAGTTCATGTTAAGATCCCACGCAAAAGCCGGGTTTTTTTCGGCCGTTGCCGACAGCAAAGCCGCCATCAGGTAAACCTCATCTATGTGATATTTTTCAACCAGGTGTTCAATCTGATTAAAATCAAGCGCGTTGACCACTTCAAACGGACCGGAATTGACCACGTCGTTGTTGAGTTTTCGAATGTCTGACGCAATGACGTTTTCGGTTCCGTATAGTTCGCGAAGCTTGTGGGTAAGTTCGGTGCCAATCTGACCGCAGGCACCAATGATGAGAATTTTAGGCATGTTGTGTTGTATTTTGGCCAAAGCCACCGCAAATATAACGTTTTCGCTGCGCGTTTTTGCATCCAATTTTATCCTTTCCTTATCATTTTTTAGCGCATTCGTGCGTACATTTGCCATTCAAATTCTGGTATGCGCCCTCTCATTCTGGTCATTTTAAGCCTGATTTTATTTAGCTGTTCCGACGATGAAAAACGTTCGGCGGCAACCTTGCGCGACCAACAGAAAAAAGAGGACGTCTTTAAAAAAGTCAGTTCAGCATGGCAATTCAACGCCACACCGCAAAATCCTGTAGCCCGCGACCTCACCGGATCGTGGGAACAATGGCGGATGTTTTTGGCCGAACTCTCGCAAAAACCTCAAAGCTCGATTAGTGCTTTTCGCAAAAAATCGGCGGTGTTGTCAAAACGCGTGGCCGACTTGTCAACTGAAATTCCCGCTCGATACGACAAGCCGGAAGTACGCGCCCGGATTGCGGTGCTTACCACCAAAATAAACGCGTTGGACCTTTACCTGCATTTGCAACAAATCCCCGCTGACAAAGTGATTGGCGAGATTGCGGGAATCAACAAGGAACTGGCGTCGCTACAAGTTCAAATGGCCGAAATTGTCCGCAAATCCCAAATCCCTTTAGAGGAAGGTGAAAGCGAGATGTTGCGCATGCTCGACACGGCGCGCGCGATCAAGGTTGAGCCAAAACCTGAACTCGCCGACCCGGGACCACGCGGCGGAAAATCATTCTTCAATGGCCCTCGCTGAAATACTGTCGCGGTACAACGGAGATCCGGAAATCCTCGAACTATCGCGAGAAATTGGCCTGCCTCACCGGAAAATCCACCTGAAAGGGCTGGAAGGATCGGCGCTGTCGTTTGCCGTACAATCGCTTTTTAAGAAATCCGACAAAACGTTTTTGCTGGTTTTTCTCGACAAGGAACAGGCAGCGTTTTACCTGAATGATCTGGAAATGCTGATCGGCCAGGAAGACGTGCTGTTTTATCCCGGATCCTATCGCCGACCTTATCAACTGGAAGAAACCGATAACGCCAACGTTCTTTTGCGCGCCGAGGTGCTGAACCGCATCAACTCACGCCAAAAGCCGGCCATCATCGTCACCTATCCCGATGCACTTTTTGAGAAAGTCATCACCCGAAAAGAACTCGACAAAAACACGCTGAAAATTTCAGTTGGCGATTCGATGTCGATTGATTTTGTCAACGAAGTTCTTTTTGAATATGAATTCAAGCGCGTTGATTTTATTGCCGAACCGGGTGAATTTTCCGTCCGCGGCGGTATCATCGACGTGTTTTCCTTTTCGAACGACAATCCTTTCCGCATCGAATTTTTTGGAAACGAGGTCGATTCGATCCGGACTTTTGACGTCGAGACCCAACTGTCGATTGAAAAGCAAAACAAGATTACCATCATTCCCAACGTCGAGAACAAATTCTTTCAGGACAAACGACAGAATTTCCTGGATTATATCAGCGCCGAAACCGTTCTGTTTTTGGAAGGCACCGACCTGCAACGCGCCCAACTCGACAAGCTTTTTGTCAAGGCAAAGGAATCGTTCTCGAAACTCGATTCGACGGTAGGCCGCTTGGAGCCGGCGGAACTTTTTGTTGACGGCAAGACCTTCAAGGACCGTTGCGAAACTTTCACCGTGGTCGAAGTGGGCCACGCCACCGGATTTGAAGCGCATCTCACCAAGGAATTCAAGACCAGGCCACAGCCATCATTCAACAAACAATTTGACCTGTTGCTGCAAAATCTGGCGGACAATCACGCGGCTGGATTGGCCAACTACCTTTTTTGCGCGAATGAAACGCAGGCCAAACGGTTTTCGGAGATTTTTGAGTCGATTGATGAGCAGACGCACTTTAAACATCACTACAAAACAGTTGTGTTTCCGCTTTATCAGGGATTTATCGACGACCGGATTGGCGTTGCCTGTTACACCGACCACCAGATTTTTGAGCGCTATCACAAATTCCACATCAAAAACGGCTACGGGAAAAAGCAAGCCCTGACGCTGCGGGAACTCAACACGCTTCAGGTAGGCGATTACGTCACGCACATTGACCACGGCATCGGTAAGTTTGGCGGACTTCAGAAAATTGAAAATGAAGGCAGGGCACAGGAAGCCATCAAACTCATTTACGCCGACAATGACATCGTCTACGTCAGCATTCACGCGCTTCATAAAATTTCAAAATACAACGGCAAGGACGGAACTGTACCCAAAATCCATAAAATCGGATCAGGTGCGTGGAAGGCGCTCAAGCAAAAAGCCAAGGCGCGCGTCCGACATATTGCCTTTAACCTCATTCAACTTTACGCAAAGCGCAGGGCGCAAAGGGGATTTGCCTGCAAGCCCGACAGCTATCTGCAGTTGGAACTGGAATCGTCGTTTATTTACGAGGACACGCCCGATCAGTTGAAAGCTACCCGCGATGTGAAACAGGACATGGAAAGCGAACGCCCGATGGACCGGCTTGTTTGCGGTGACGTTGGTTTTGGCAAGACCGAGGTTGCGATACGGGCGGCATTCAAGGCGGTTGACAATGGAAAGCAGGTGGCTGTTTTGGTGCCAACCACCATCTTGGCATTCCAGCACTACCGATCATTTTCAGAGCGGATGAAGGACATGCCCGTGTCGATTGGGTATCTGAATCGATTTAGGACGGCCAAGGAAAAAGCGCAGACGCTGAAGGATCTGGCCGATGGAAAACTGGACATCATTATCGGAACACACCAATTGGTGAGCAAGAATGTGGCGTTTAAAAATCTGGGATTGCTCATTGTTGACGAGGAACAAAAGTTTGGCGTCAACGTCAAGGACAAGCTCAAGACGATTGCCGAAAATGTCGACACGCTGACATTGACCGCCACGCCAATTCCGCGGACGCTGCAGTTTTCGCTAATGGCTGCCCGCGATTTGTCGGTTATCACCACACCGCCGCCCAACCGCTACCCGATTGAGACGCATGTTATCCGCTTTAGCGAAGAAACCATACGCGATGCGGTTTCATACGAAATCCAGCGAAACGGTCAGGTGTTTTTTGTACACAACCGCCTGGACAATATCAAGGAAGTTGCGGGAATGATCCAACGATTGGTTCCCGACGCACGGATTGGTGTAGGCCATGGCCAGATGGACGGCAAGAAACTGGAAGAGATGATGCTGGCTTTTGTCAACGGAGAGTTTGACGTTTTGGTGGCCACAACGATTATCGAAAGTGGATTGGACGTTCCCAACGCCAACACGATTTTTATCAACAACGCCAACAATTTTGGCCTTTCAGATCTGCACCAAATGCGCGGACGCGTCGGCCGAAGCAATAAAAAAGCGTTTTGCTACCTCATCACACCGCCGTATTCGTCCATGACTGACGAGGCTCGCAAAAGAATTCATGCTGTAGAGCAATTCAGTGAATTGGGCAGCGGATTTAACATTGCCATGAAGGACCTGGAAATTCGCGGCGCCGGTGATTTGCTGGGCGGCGAACAGAGTGGTTTTATCAACGATATCGGGTTTGAGGCGTACCAGAAAATCATGAACGAGGCCATCGAAGAACTCAAGGAAAATGAATTCCGCGATTTGTATGACCGTCCGGATGAGGAAGAGCGGGAATATGTCAAGGACATCCAGATTGATTCAGATTTTGAGCTGCTGTTTCCCGATTCTTACGTCAACAGCGTTTCAGAACGACTCAATCTTTACAACGAACTGAGCGCGATCAAGGACGAAGACGGTCTGGGGAAATTTCAGGAGCAACTTGTTGACCGCTTTGGCCCGCTTCCAAAACCAGCCGTGGCGCTTATCGACAGCATTAGGATGAAATGGCTCGCGGCGCATTTAGGCCTTGAGAAACTGGTGCTCAAACAAAGCAAGATGATTGGTTACTTCATTGCCGATCAGCAATCTGACTTTTACCAAACCCAGCGCTTTACCCGCGTGCTAGAATTTGTCCAGAAACACCCTGATCTGGCTCGTATAAAGGAAAAACAAAGCCCGGCCGGCCTTCGCCTGATGCTGACTTTTGAGAATGTACGGTCGGTTAGACGCGCATTGGAACTCCTTAAAATGATCCCATAAAAAATGCCCCCGATTGGAGGCATTTCAAGTTTAAGTTTTTTCCTTTCCTTAGTTCTTAAGGACTTTAAAATTCGCCTGGGCTTCGCCAAACTTGATCTTAAAGAAGTACGTACCGGTGGCAAAGGCCGAAATATCAACCTTGGACTCCATGCTGCCCGGCTTTCCTGAATACAACAGTCGTCCCTGCGGATTGTAGACCACAATCTCTGAAATCTCAGTCTTTGAAACAATGTTCACGATGCCACTTGACGGGTTTGGATAGTAGGTAAAATCAATTCCCTCAAAGCCCGGGATGCTCAGGTTGTCCTGGCAGTTCACCGTGGCCACAAATCCGTCTTCTACAACGCCCGGATCAGATACAAACCTCATGGTAAGCGATCCGTCAACTGCAGTAGATACAAACGGTCCCGGAACGCTGGTTCCCGTAAGACCGCCTGGTGTAAGTAGTGGCGCAGCAGTTGAATTTCCGTCGTAAATGTACAAGTAGTCGTAATCCGTCTCCAAGTTAAAAGACGTAAAAGTCATGGTGATTTTCTTGTTGGGGACGTCCGGAATCAACACTCGGGTAAAGTCGGTCATGTCGGTATAATCGGAATTGGCTCCTCCGGTATCGGTAATGGTAACGCCACTGCACCATGCGGCAGGCGTCGCAAAAACAAACTGACGGAACGCCGGTGTTACGCCCACGCCGCAGCTTGGACGGATGCGAACTTTGTAATAGGCATTTGCCACAAGTCCGTTCTGGGTGTACGAATTGGTGCTGACCGTTTCCCAGCTTGGGAAGTTTGAATTAAACGGAAGTACGTCAACCGCCCATGCCGAATTGGTTGATAGATCGTTCCAGGTAAACGAGACGCTGTTTGGTGTCAGGTTGGTGATGTTGATCGAGGCAATGGTGTTGATACAGGTGTTGATACAGTCGGTAGACAAGCAATTGGAATTGTTAACTGCGTTGACGATTGCCGTACGCGGCTGTGTCCCAAATCCGTTGGTAAAACTAATGCCTACACCGGATACCAGGTGACAGTAGCTCATAATGGTTCCTCTGACAGACGGTGAAGGAATGGTAGGCGGGCTGGTCATACAGGAAAATCCTTCGCTACCGGCGCCCAATGCCGACGGACCGCAGTTGTCGATAGCGGTGTTGTTCCCGTTCCATGAACAGTTATGCGTGTGACGCGATCCCATAAGGTGTCCCATCTCGTGCGTGATTACCATAACGGTCCACGAATACGTTGGCACTGTACTGTAGGAAATGCTCACATCTGAATAGCTGAAATTGTTGCTCGAGCACATGCCGTTAATGGTCACGGCAACTCCGCCCAATCCTCCCGGATCTATCCCTACCAACTGGCCCAGATCGCCGTCAAAAATAGGACGTACCTGATTAAACTGATACAGATAATCACTTGATCCGTCACCTTCATAAGGATCTTGCTCTGTCCATACAAAAGTTGATTTTAAAGCCACGTCGATGTTGTCCTGAAAATAAAGAGTCTCAACGTTGTTAAAAGCACCTGTCATCCAGTTTACCGTATTGGTCACGCTTGATGCATTCTGGGTGTAAATGTCGTAGTCAATTTCAAAGTACATGGTGACGCAGCGGGAGGTCAACAGTGCGCGTTGTCCATCGGCTGGTGCATCATGTGTGTGATCGTCAGCCATTCCAGCCTCTTCCTTTACCCCGCAACTAAACTGGTTCAGGACATTCATTTTGGAATCAGAATAGACAATGTAGTTGGAAGTGTTGCCCGGGACGTGAAGTTTACCGATAACCAGGTTGTTAAGCTCGCCGGTCGAGACGATTCCCGTAAACTCGCCTTCAAAAAAGCTGAGCGCGGCCACCGATTGAGGATTATTCTTTACAATACCCTTGTAGTATACTCCCGGTTGGTAATCAACGTTGATACGCTTGTCAGTATCTACGTGAAAACCAGGAGCCAGGATTTCATCTTCAAACAATTGGACGATCACATTCTCTCCGTTATAAGGAAGTGTAACCTCGATGTAGGGATAACGATTGGCTACGATATCATTAACCTGCGCTACGTTGAGGGTAGCCAGCGTGGCATCGTTTACAACCTTGGCAATCTCGGCGTTAGGCGCCTGTGGGCTAACCGTAAGCGGAGCAAAAGGACGGAAATCACGATTCTCGCGAACCAAATCTCCAACTCTTTCCGCCAACCGGCTTTGCGCATTTAGCGCTCCCAGCAAGAGGAAAAAGGCAATAGTGAAAATTCTTTTCATTTGTGTGTTATTGGAAGGGTCAAATATATTTAATTTAGAATGGTTTTAGATACAGATTTTCTACCTTTTTTGTTAAATTTCAAGAATCAGAAAATGTAAAAAGCGTCCTCGATATGTTCCAGTTGCCATTGGTCGCCTTCGCGTACCAAGGCGATAATGTCAAATCTAACATTTCCGTCCCACGAATGGGTCTCGCACCAATGGCTGACAGCACCCACCAGCAGTTTGATTTTTTTAGGATTTACAAAGTCCTGGGGCAGTCCAAATGTTATTGCTGATCTGGCCTTTACCTCGACCGCGACCAATAATTCACCCTTGCTTGCCAGGATGTCTATCTCCGCCTTCCCAAAGCGCCAATTGGTTTCAAGAACAGAATATCCGCTCTCTTGCAAAAAAGCAACTGCACGGCTTTCACCATCCCTGCCCAATTCATTGTGTTTCGCCATTACTCAAAAATCAGTTCGGTTCCGCTTTGTGTAACGGACAGGCGTACAGTTTTTCCCAGTATCAGCGCGCGGTTGTCGCGAATGTGTCCGGCCGGAAAATTATAGACCACCGGAAAATCATAATCCTTGACAATCTCCTGAACAATCTCGAGCGCATCCTTACCCCACGGAATTTCATTGTCATTCATACTGGTCATACCGCCAACGACGAGTCCCTTGATCCCATCAAACCAGCCGTTCCGCTTTAGGTTCATCATCATGCGGTCAATGTGGTAGAGATATTCGTCCAAATCTTCAATGAACAGTATTTTTCCCTTGCAGTCCACCTGCGACTTTGAACCCATAATACTATAAAGCACCGACAGGTTTCCGCCCACAAGTTCGGCCCGCGCCGTTCCCGTACGGTTAAACGCGTGCGGTGGGACAGTATATCGGATTGGTTCTCCAAACAAAGCTTTTCTCAGACTCTCGATGGCTTCAGGACTGGCGGTCGCGGCGCTGATCGCCATCATGCTGTGCAAGGTTTCGATTCCCATGGCATTGATGTGGCTGTGCAAGACCGTAACGTCGCTGAACCCTGCAATCCATTTGGGCTTGCGCCGAAAAGCACTAAAATCGACCCTGTCAATAATTCTTACCGATCCGTAACCGCCCTTGGCCGCCCAAACCGCTTTGATAGATGGATCGTCGATCATGTTTTGCAAGTCGGTAGCACGTTGCCAGTCGGGCCCGGCAAGTTGGTTTAATTCCTTGCCGATGCTATTGCCCAGAACGACTTTCAACCCCCAACTTTCAAGCATTTTTACAGCGGGTTCAAGGGATTTTGCATCGATTTTTCGGGCGGTGGCAATAATGGCTACCGTATCTCCCTTTGACAGGAATTCAGGTGTTATCATTTTTCGTTGTGCTTTAAGGATTCCGCCAAACAGAATCAGCGCGAAAATCAAAAGGGTTTTATGCGTCATAGAATCGGTTCGGTTACAGCAAATATAGCCGATTTCTAAGTGGCTCGCTTTAGCACAAATCCTAAAATGCGTACTTTTGCCCCCAATTCTTTTGGCATGTTAAAACCTAAACGATATACAATTACGGCAGCCCTGCCCTACACCAACGGCCCAATACACATCGGACATTTGGCCGGAGTTTACGTTCCGTCGGACATATACGCGCGCTACCAGCGACTTCAAGGTGAGGATGTGGCTTTTATCTGCGGAAGCGACGAACACGGCGTAGCTATTTCCATGAAAGCCCGCAAAGAGGGAATCACCCCGCAACAAGTCATTGACAAATACGACGGCATCATCCGCAAGTCCTTTGAAGACTTTGGGATTTCCTTTGACAATTACTCGCGCACCTCGCTGCCCATCCACCATAAAACTGCGTCGGAATTCTTTAAAAAACTCTACGACGAAGACAAGTTCATCGAGGAAGTCACCGAGCAGTTATACGACCCAAAAGCCGAACAGTTTTTGGCCGACCGCTTTGTGACTGGTACCTGCCCCAAGTGCAACAATCCGGAAGCTTATGGCGATCAATGCGAAAAATGCGGATCGACGCTTAACGCCACCGATCTGATCAATCCCAAATCGACAATTACGGGCGAAACTCCCGTGGTACGTGAAACCAAACACTGGTTCCTGCCGCTCGACCGCTACGATGCCTTTTTGCGCGAGTGGATTCTGGAAGGCCATAAAAACGATTGGAAACCCAATGTTTACGGACAAGTTAAATCCTGGCTGGACGATGGGCTGAAACCGCGCGCCGTTACCCGCGACCTGGATTGGGGCATCGATGTCCCGCTTGCAGATGCCGAGGGCAAAAAGCTCTACGTTTGGTTTGATGCGCCCATCGGATATATTTCTTCAACAAAGGAATGGGCCCAAAAAACCGGTCGCGACTGGGAGCCGTACTGGAAAAGCGACGATACCAAACTTGTTCACTTTATTGGTAAAGACAACATTGTTTTTCACTGTGTTATCTTTCCCGTGATGCTCAAGGCTGAAGGATCGTACATCCTGCCTGAAAACGTTCCGGCCAATGAGTTCCTGAATCTGGAAGGCAACAAACTGTCAACTTCCAAAAATTGGGCGGTCTGGCTCCACGAATACCTTGAGGAGTTTCCCGGTCAACAGGACGTGCTGCGCTATGTTTTGACTGCCAACGCTCCGGAAACCAAAGACAACGACTTTACGTGGAAGGATTTTCAGGCGCGAAACAACAATGAACTCGTGGCCGTTTTTGGAAACTTCATTAACCGCGTGGCTGTGTTGACCCAAAAATATTACGATGGACTTGTACCGCAACCCAATGAATTTACCGACATCGACCGTGAAGTTCTCGCTCAGATGCGCGCGTATCCGGGAGTGATTGCCAGTTCCATAGAGCGTTACCGCTTTAGGGAAGCCTTGGGTGAATTGATGAACCTGGCACGCCTGGGCAACAAGTACCTCGCCGACGAAGAACCATGGAAACTCATCAAAGACAACCCTGAACGCGTAAAGACCCAAATGTTTGTTGCACTTCAGGTAGCCACTGCACTTGCCGTTTTAAGTGAGCCTTTTATGCCTTTCACCTCGGCCAAATTGCGAAACATGCTTGGAATCCATCCAAGTCCGGACAATGTTTCAGATTGGAATGAAGTGTCCAAGGACCAAATTATCCTTTCACCCGGCACGCAACTTGGTCAGGCCGAACTGCTTTTTACCAAGATTGACGACGAAGCTATTCAGAAGCAAATAGACAAACTTCAGGCAACCAAAGAGTCCAATATGGAAGAATCATCAACCACAGAGCCTCAAAAAGAACTCATCCAGTACGAAGATTTTGCAAAAATGGATCTTCGCGTCGGCACCATACTTAAAGCCGAAAAGATGCCCAAAGCCAACAAGTTACTTGTCTTGAAAGTAGACACCGGCATCGACGTGCGCACCATTGTGTCAGGCATTGCCGAGAGCTTTAGTCCGGAAGAAATCATTGGCCGAAAGGTCACGGTTTTGGTCAACCTTGCGCCCAGAGCACTTCGGGGAGTCGAAAGCCAGGGCATGATTCTGATGACCACCGACGCCAAAGGCAAACTTGTATTTGTAAATCCCGATTCGGAAGCGCCCAACGGACAAACAATCAACTGATGAAACCTAAAGTAATAGCTTTTGACGCCGATGATACCCTATGGGTAAACGAACCGTATTTTCAGGAAACTGAAGAACGGTTTTGCGATTTGATGTCTCCATATCTTTCGCGTCATCAGTTGTCGCAGGAGCTTTTCAAGACTGAAATTGAAAACCTGCGGATTTACGGTTACGGCATCAAGGGTTACATCCTGTCGATGGTCGAGGCTGCGCTTCGAATTTCCAATAATACGCTATCAGTTGAGGCTGTCGATCAGATTCTCAATTTTGGCAAGGACCTGCTGCAAAAACCCATCGTGCTTTTGGATGGCGTCGAGGAGACACTCCAATCACTACACGGGAAATATAAACTGGTCATGGCCACTAAGGGCGACCTGCTTGATCAACATCGCAAACTACACAACTCTGGCCTCGGACCTTATTTTCACCACATTGAAGTGATGTCGGACAAACAGGAAATCGACTACCAGAAACTACTACATCGCCTTGAAATTTCACCCTCGGAATTCCTGATGATAGGAAATTCACTTAAATCAGACGTGCTTCCGGTGTTGGGTGTCGGCGGCTATGCCGTACACATTCCGTATCACGTGACCTGGGCTCACGAAAAAGTTGATCACAGGGTTGTGCACAAGAACTTTCGCGAGTTCGAGCGCTTGCCGCAGATTCTTTCTCTATTTAGCTAAAACTTTTTCCTACTTAATCAAAGTAAGTCCAGTTGGCGCCGTCACTAACCACGATCATGGTCTTTCCCGTGCTGTTGGTGGGCAAAATGACCGGCCCGAACGGTGCTGATCCGGAACTGGAATTTTTTGGAAAAAACCGCTTTCCCCCCGCCGTATAAAGCGTGGCATTTTCCGTATCGCTGATGTTTCTCAAAATATAAACCCTTCCCGGAACGGATACCGGATCAGGCAAGTAGAACTCTGTGGCGCCTGAAACAGGAGTGAGCGAAATGTATACGCCATCGTCAATTGCCGTGGCAAATCCGGCTCCGCCCCCGGTAAGCGCCACAGGAATTCCAATGGTCTTGACCGACAAGGTTCCGTTGATGTCGAGCGTACTCAATGGATTGTCAGTATTGATACCGACCTGTGCCGATAGCAACCCCTGAAAAACAATCCATACTCCAATGATTCGTAGCACCTTACATTGATATCTCTTAGGCTAATTTAGCAGAAATAGTAAGTGCCCCGTGGCGTCATCAGATTTCAAATCGCCCGAAAACGTTTTCGTGTTTACAACTTTTTGTCAATGACTGCTCAGAGCAGTAAAAGCTCGTCGACGACAATCTCGGTACTATACCTTTTGTCCCCGTTTTTGTCCTCGTAGGTTCGGTAGGTAATTTTGCCCTCTACGGCCAACTCTTTCCCTTTGTTGACATACTTTTCAATTAGTTCGGCGGTTTTTCCCCAGGCGGTGAGATGATGCCACTGGGTCTCGGTGACTTTTTCACCCTTTGAATCTACATAGGATTCGTTCGTGGCCAGAGAGAATTTGGCCAGCTTTTTACCCGACTCCAAGGTCAGGATTTCAGGATCTCCGCCTGTATTTCCAATCAGGCGAACACGGTTGCGAATGTTGTTCATGGCGTGTACAAATATTAAATGGTTTATAATTCTTTTCGTTGCAACAGGGACAAAATTCGGAGAGACTTTATAATTAACCGGTAGTTAAGCGCTTATAGTCGGGTATAGTCGGTTGGAATTGGAAAATCTTTATATTTGATACGTAGTAAAGTTCGTGACAGGCTCTGACATTGCGCGTGGGACACCGCGTCGTGCAAAATTATCCCATATGCAAAGTGTATGAGAACCTGTCTGGAATGCCACGAAGTTCTTGTAGGACGCGAGGACAAAAAATTTTGCTGCGACGGCTGCCGCAACGCGTTCAACAACAGGATTTACCGCGAGAAGGAACAGTTGATGCGCACGGTCAACAGTAAGTTACGGCGCAACTACCGGATACTCGACAGCCTGAATCCATCGGGAAAAACACGGATAGCCCGTACGCGCCTGCTTGAACAAGGCTTTGACTTTAGCTACTTTACCAACATACGCTCCGGACGTTCGGGCAATTACTACTTCCTGTACGATCAGGGGTATCGCATCCTGAACGACCAGTTTTGTCTGCTGGTAAAACGCCCATAATCCCTACTTATGAAAAACCTGAGCCTGCTAACGATTGGATTTTTTGCATTTGTCATCGCGATCGTATTCCTGTCGCTTATGCCCCAAAGGCCCGACGATGGAAAAGTTCCGCTTTCTGAATTTTCGACGCATCGCGCCTTTGAACACGTCAAAGCCATTGCGGCCCAACCGCATTATGTAGGATCGGCCGAACACCAAAAAGTAGCCGACTATCTCATTAACGCCCTTAAAGAACTGGGGCTCAACCCTATCGAACAGCACGGTCATTCCCTTACCGAATGGGGCAATGCCGTAAAATCGCGCAACATCATGGCGCGGATAGAAGGGTCGGGGAACGGGCCTGCTCTCATGCTGCTTTCACATTACGACAGCGCCCCGCACAGCGCCTCGAAGGGTGCAGCCGATGACGCCACCGGAATTGCCACCATTCTGGAGGGTGTTAGAGCCATGCAGCACGCCCAGCAAAAATTTACAAATGACATCATCATTCTCTTTACCGATGCCGAGGAATTGGGTCTTAACGGCGCGGCTACGTTTGTCACAAAACATGAATGGACACGTGAGGTTGGCCTGATTCTGAATTTTGAAGCGCGCGGAACGGCCGGTCCGTCATATATGCTGCTGGAAACCAATTCGGGAAATTCGGCACTTGTAAAAGGTTTTGCCGACGCAGGCGTGCCTTTTCCCGTAGCCAGCTCGCTGATGTACTCCATTTACAAAATGCTTCCCAACGACACCGACCTTACCGTGTTCCGGGAAAACGCTAAAATCCAGGGTTTCAACTTTGCGTTTATCGACGACCATTTTAACTATCACACGGCGCAGGATGACACCGCTCACCTCGACCTACGATCGCTTGCGCACCAAGGTAGCTATTTGATGCCACTCGTGCGTCACTTTGGCAACGCCGATCTGACACAAATGGATAATGATCTGGATCGCGTTTACTTTAATATTCCGTTTGCTTTTGTGCATTTTCCGTTCTCCTGGATTATGCCAATGCTGATCATCACCGCAGTTTTCCTGATAGGTGTCGTATTGGTTGGAATTGGTAAAAGGGTGTTGCTGCCTGCCGATATCGGGCGAGGATTTTTGGTATTTCTGGGGTCGATGCTATCCTCGGGCTTGATGGTATTCTTGGGATGGAAAGCCATTTTGGCGACGTATCCGCAATACAATGAAATACAACACGGATTCACTTACAACGGACATGCTTACATGGCTGCTTTCCTGGCTATTGCGATGGCCATCAACTTTTTTTGGTATGCAAGGCAGATGGTGGAGAACAAGGTTTACGGATACGCTGTGGCCCCGCTTTCCATCTGGCTGATTGTGTGTGCCGGCCTTTGCATTTACCTGCCCGGCGCCGCATTCTTTTTGATTCCGGTATTTTTTTCAACCTTGGCGCTGGCCATTTTTGTCGCAACGCAAAGGCATACGCCGATAGCCGCACTGCTGTTAGCCATACCGTCACTGATGATTTTTGTTCCACTGCTCTGGATGCTGCCAATCGGACTGGGCCTGAAAATCATGTTTGCATCGGCGATTTTGACAACGCTCACTTTTGGGCTGTTACTGCCGTCAATGGGCATGCTGCAGAACAAACGCGGATGGGCCACGATTTTCCTGCTGACGGGTGTCGGATTTTTGCTGCAAGGCCATCTGACATCTGATTTCACAAAAGGAAAAGCCCGGCCAAACAGTCTTTTGTACGTTTACGATGCCGACCGCGACAAAGCCTGGTGGACAACCTACGACAAAACCACCGATTCCTGGACGGCCAATTATTTAGGAGCGAATCCGGCACCGGCATCGGCACTTCAATCAGTTGAATTGTTCAGCAAGTACGGAACGTCGTTTACGTATCAATCGGCGGCGCCAAAAAAAGAACTGTCCAAGCCAACCGTCGAATTTTTGCGGGATACTCTTATCGGCACACAGCGATACGTCAAAATTAAGATTACGCCCAACCGCAACGTCAACCGATATGACATTTTTGCATCGCCCAAAATGGTGTTGCACAATTTGCGCGTGAATGGCGTAAAGCACATCAATCAGGAAAAATCGGCCTACAAGCGCAATGGAAAAAAAGTGCTGAGTTATTACGTGGTCGGTCAGGATCCGCTGGAGATGGAATTCAGTTTTTCCAACAAAGCCGCCTTTGACATGGACTTGCTGGAATCGTCGTTTGATTTGCTCACCAATCCGCAGTTTTCCGTCCCGAAAAGACCCGATTCAATGATGCCCAAGCCCTTTGTCCTGACCGATGCCGTGGTACAAAAAATGAAGATCAAAACCGCTCCGAAACCTGCCGCCGTCACCAATCTGAACCTTCCGCCAACGCCATAAAAAAATCCCGGATGGGCCGGGATCTCTGTATAAAATAAAGCAAGTAATTACCAGATGCGAACCCGCTTGTCCGATGCCAGGTATAATTTGTCACCCGGTTTCACATCAAACGCCTCATAAAAGGCATCGACGTTTTGGAGTGGCACGTAAGCGCGGTAAAATGCAGGCGAGTGCGGATCAGTTTTAACCTGATTCTTGATGGCTTCGTCGCGTGATTTTGAACGCCAGATGGTAGCCCACGATATAAAGAATCGCTGCTCAGGCGTAAAACCGTCAATATTGGCAGGACGTCCGTTTTCCTTGAGATACAACTGCAGGCCGTCATACGCGGCAAGAACCCCGCCCAAATCGCCAATGTTTTCACCAAGGGTAAATTTGCCGTCAACGAAGATTCCGGGTAGTGGCTCAAGTGCACTGTATTGCGCAGCCAGTGCTTCGCCCAGATCAGTGAATTGTTTCAGATCGGCATCGGTCCACCAGTTGACCAGATTTCCGTCGGCATTGTAACGCGAGCCGGAATCGTCAAACCCGTGCGAAATTTCGTGTCCGATCACACCACCGATTCCTCCGTAATTCACGGCTTCGTCGGCCTTGTAATCGTAAAACGGCGGCTGAAGGATGGCTGCGGGAAATACAATCTCGTTAAACGATGGGTTAAAATACGCGTTCACGGTTTGCGGTGACATGCCCCAGCGCTCCTTGTCAACCGGGCGCGAGAGGTCTTTAATGCTTTCCTTGTAGCGCCAGTTGCTCACCATGCGGCTGTTTTCATAAAACGTTCCGCCCTGGTCAGGCCCTTTTTGAGCCAGTTCGCTGTAATCGCGCCATTGGTCAGGATACCCGATTTTAACGCGTGATTTTTTGAGTTTGGCGATGGCATTGACCTTGGTTTCGGGTGCCATCCACGGCAGGGCATTGATGCGGTTTTCATAAGCGCGGAAAACGTTTGCAATCATGGCTTGTGCCTTGGCTTTTGCCTCGGGCGGGAATTTTTTCTCTACGTAAAGTTTGCCCAACGCCTCACCAATCTGGCCGTTCACGGTTTGCAGCGCGCGCTCGTTTCTTGGGCGTTGCTTGACCGCTCCGGTCATGGTTTTACCGTAAAATTCCCAATTGGCGTTTTCAATTTGGGTTGACAGGGTAGAAGCCGAGCGGTTGAGCAGCGTCCAGCGCAGATAGGCTTTCCAGTGATCTACCTTGTTTTCTTTCAGGATTTCCTGCAGCGCCGTCATGTATCGTGGTTGCGATACGATCAGCGTATCAACCTTAGGCATGCCGGTTCCGGTGATGTAAGCCGCCCAGTTGATGGCAGGCGTCAGCTTTTGCAAATCGGCGATGGTCATCGGGTTGTAGGTCTTGCGGCGGTCGCGACGTTCCACGCGATCAAGGCGCGGCACTGACATGGCCGTTTCCAATTCGAGAATTTTTTGCGCATTCGCCTTTGCCACGGCGGGCTTGTCACCCAAAAAAGCCAGCATGCGCGCCACGTGGGCAACATACTTTTCGCGTTTTTCCTTTGGATCAGGTTCCTGCGACACATAGTAATCGCGGTCAGGCAAGCCAACGGTTCCGGGCGAAATGTTCATCATGTATCGGTTGGAGTTTTTGGCATCCGGACCAACGCCAATACCAAAGAAACCCATTCCGCCGGTTGATTCGGCTTCCGTTAACAGCTTTTGCAAATCGGACACATTTTTAATCGCGTCGATTTTAGCGAGCATCGGCTTGATGGGATTGATGCCGTTTTTGTCGCGTGCCACGGTGTCCATGATGGTGCGGTAAAGGTTAAGTGCCTTTCCCTGATCGGTTGCGGGCCCGTACTTGGATTCGCGTGAAGCTTCCGCAAGGATCTGAAGCATGTCATCGTCGGTCTTTTGCCGGAGTTCGTCAAAACTTCCCCAGCGGGTACGGTCAGCCGGCATTTGAGTTTTGTCGATCCAGGTACCGTTTACAAATCTAAAAAAGTCATCTCCCGGTCGGACGCTCCGGTCCATCAGCTTCGTATCGATGCCATTTTGGGCAAAAGCCGACGAAACCATGATCGAGGCTAAAAAAATGTAGGTTCTCATCAAAATTAGGTTTTTACAAATCTATAAAATTATTGGGTGAAGGCCTGCGTGTTCGTACCTTTGCACCATGATTGGGTATTACTTGAGGAAATACCGGATTTTTATCTTGTCGATGTCGATATTTTCGGCCGTCGCCATTGCGCTTTTCTACAACGTCCTCAACCGCAAATCGCTCCCTGTTTATACGCCGGCCATGGTGAATCCTGAACTGGTTGACAGCACGCTACAGGAAGTTCGCGCCAAGCATTTTGTGGCCGACTTTTCATTTGTCAACCAAAACGGTCAGATTGTTACAAACAAAGATTACGACGGAAAGGTTTACGTAGCCGATTTCTTTTTTACCACCTGCCAAAGCATCTGTCCCAAAATGACCAAAAACATGGCGATGGTGCAGCAGGCAGTGGCGTCAAATCCAAAAGTCAAGTTGCTTTCGCACACGGTTTATCCTGAGGTCGACAGCATTCCCGTCCTTAAAAAGTACGCCATCGAACACGGCGTTGACGACAGCAAGTGGAATCTGGTCACGGGCGACAAGAAAAAGATTTACGAAATGGCCCGAAAGTCTTATCTGGTAGTCAAACTGGGAAAACCGGAAGAACTTTACGACATGGTGCACACTGAAAACTTTGTGCTGGTTGATCAAAAACGGCGCGTCCGCGGATTTTACGACGGAACCAACCCCGACGAGATGAAACGCCTCCTGGCCGACATTGAAATGCTGACCCAAAAAGACTGACTTCCTGCCCTTAAACATTGGATAAATTTATCCTTAGATTCACCCTAACTTCAAATTAAAGTTTAACTTTGCTTATTCAATCTAAATAAGCATTGCAAACAACGCTTGATTTGTTAAAAGTAGGTGAATCGGCCACTGTTGTGGACATCGATATTGACACCGTTCCCCTTAAGTTGGTTGAAATGGGATGTTTGCCCGGCAACCCGATCAGGATTTTGCAGATTGCACCGTTTGGCGATCCGCTTTACCTTGACGTCAATGGCGCCCACCTGGCCATTCGGGTAGAAACTGCACGCCAGATCCTGATTGAAAAAACCGACCTATGATTCTCGAAACCATCAATGTAGCGCTTATTGGGAATCCCAATACGGGAAAAACCTCGGTATTTAATGAACTCACCGGGCTCAAGCAACAGGTGGGCAACTACCCGGGAATCACCGTCGAAAAAAAGATGGGCTTTTGCAAACTGCCCGGAAACGTCAAGGCCAATATTCTGGACTTGCCCGGAACGTACAGTTTGAACGCCAGTTCGATTGATGAAAACGTTGTCATTGAACTACTTTTAAACCGCAATGACAAATTGTATCCCGACGTTGCCGTAGTAGTAACCGACGTGGAAAACCTCAAGCGGAACCTTTTGCTTTTTACGCAAATCAAAGACCTTGAAATCCCAACTATTTTGGTCATCAACATGGCCGATAGGATGGATTACAAAGGCATATCGCTCGACATTCCAAAACTCGAAGCGCGCCTCAATACCAAAATCGCACTGGTGTCAACCCGCAAACGCACCGGCATCGACGATCTTAAGAACCTGATTGTAAATTATCGAAGCCTGTCAACCGAGCCCTGCCTGAACGCATCGGTGATTGATCCGGAATATTTTGACCGCCTTCGCAAAGCGTTTCCCAATCAATTGCTCTACAAACTTTGGTTGGTCATTACCCAGGACGTGAATTTCCTCAACCTGGAGCGCAGGGAAATCAGCAGCAATTTCACAAAATCGCACGCCGACCTCAAGCGCCTTCAGCAAAAGGAAACCATCAAGCGCTATCAGTTTATCAACGATGTGCTCAAGGAAGGACAAACCATCGACGCCACAAAAGCCCGCGGATTCCGAAGCAAACTCGATCTGATCCTCACGCATAAAGTTTGGGGCTATGTCATCTTTTTCTCAATCATGCTCCTGATTTTCCAGGCGATATTTGACTGGTCGTCGGTGCCGATGGACTTTATCGACGAAAATTTTGCCGCACTCAGCGCGCACGTTTCCCATACGATGCAACCTGGCATTTTCACCAACCTTTTGGCGCAGGGCATTATCCCGGGCATTGCGGGCATCCTGATTTTCATTCCGCAGATTGCCGTGCTGTTCCTCTTTATTTCGATTTTGGAAGAAAGCGGATACATGAGCCGCGTGGTGTTCCTGATGGACCGCATCATGCGCCGGTTTGGCCTTAGCGGAAAAAGTGTTGTACCGCTGATTTCAGGGACGGCCTGTGCCATTCCGGCCATCATGGCCACGCGCAACATCGAGAGCTGGAAGGAACGCCTGATTACCATTTTGGTTACCCCGTTCACCACGTGTTCGGCGCGTCTTCCGGTATACGCCATCCTGATATCGCTCGTCATTCCCGACACGACGCTGTTTGGTTTTGTCAGCGCACAAGGCCTGACGCTGATGTTGCTTTATTTTCTAGGATTCCTGGCAGCACTTTTGGCGGCTTTTATTTTAGACAAATCGCTCAAGGTCAGGCAAAAGTCGTTTTTTGTGGTCGAGATGCCCAATTACAAGATTCCGCTGGCCAAAAATGTTGGTATCAACGTATTTGAAAAGACTAAGGCGTTTGTAGCCGGGGCGGGAAAAATCATCCTGGCACTGTCGATTGTCTTGTGGTTCCTGGCATCATACGGCCCTGGCGAACGATTCAAAAATGCCGAAGAGATTGTCCTGCAAGAAATGCTCAAGGACAAGACATCGGAGTTTTCAGATGAGATCCTCGACGAAAAAGTCGCTTCATATAAGCTGGAAAACTCCTACATCGGGATCATGGGCAAGACCATCGAACCGGTGATTGCGCCTTTGGGATACGACTGGAAAATCGGTATTGCCATCATCAGTTCGTTCTCGGCGCGTGAAGTATTTGTAGGTACGCTCGCCACCATTTACAGCGTTGGTGATGTTGAAAATGACGAAACCATCAAGAGCAAGATGGCGTCAGAAGTTCATGAGGACGGAACCAAGGTGTTTAATTTTGCCAGCGGAATTTCGCTTTTGCTGTTTTACGCCTTTGCGATGCAGTGTGCCAGTACCCTGGCCATTGTTAAAAAAGAAACCAACGGCTGGAAGTGGCCGATGGCTCAACTGGTGTTGATGAGCGCCCTGGCTTATGTTTCAGCGCTCGTAGCCTATCAAATATTAAGCTGATGCAAGAATTACTAGCTTTTGGATGCCTGTTCCTATCAGTATTTTACTTGATACGTAAGTTTTTTTGGCCATCCGCAAAAAAGAAGTCAAAAGACTGCGGCAGTTGCTGCTAACTCTTTTTGACGTACACGTTTCCGGCCATTTTATCAGAGACTTTTAGCTCCTTTTGATTGACCAGAATTGTCAGCGAACCGTCAAACGCTTCCTTTTCCAAAACGGTGATGGTTACCCCAAGCGCGATTCCGTTTTTGTCGAGATAGCTTAAAAACTCCGACGATGAATCCTTTACACCCACGCAAATTCCGGTGTCGCCCACTGCGCAAGCCGACAACAGCAGCTTATCGACCGCATGCATGTTTCCCTGCGCGTCGGGAATAGGGTCGCCGTGAGGATCGTTCTTGGGGAAGCCTAAAAATTCATCGAGTTTGTTGATGAGTTTCTCAGATTTAATGTGTTCCAACTCCTCGGCCACATCGTGAACTTCACCCCAGGCAAATCCCAGTTTGTCTACCAGGAATACTTCCCAAAGCCGGTGCTTTCTTACCACCATGGCTGCGGCCAGTTTGCCTTTTGGCGTCAACACTACGCCTTTGTACTTTATGTAGGTAACCAGCTTCTTATCTGAAAGTTTCCGAACCATATCCGTCACTGATGACGCCTTGGTTTCCATGCGCGCCGCAATGGCATTGGTCGACACGCCGCCTTCCGGCGTGGAAAGGTGGAAAATGGTTTTGAGGTAGTTCTCTTCAGATAATGTCATCGCTCAAAATTAA
>CAZIBV010000001.1:30229-33787 GCA_964537345.1 uncultured Flavobacterium sp.
GTGGAAAATGGTTTTGAGGTAGTTCTCTTCAGATAATGTCATCGCTCAAAATTAATACATCTGCAAAGAAAACATACCCACCGCATTTCACAATGAATTCTCAATAAAATTTATTTAGCCGAAAACGTATTTATTTTTTAGTTTTGTCTAAATTATAAATTACACGAATGAAACTTATTGTTTTGATCTTATTTTTCACCTCCATTTCATTTGCACAATCCGACACCATTGTGACCGACTTTCCTGATCAAACCGAAACACCGACATTGGTTAACCCAGGCATGTTTCAGGCTGAAATTTTTTTTTGTCGCGAAAAACAGGATTCAGGATACGCTACACTAGCACCGTCAATGTTGATGCGATTTGGCGTCAATCAGTATTTTGAGATTCGCGCCACGGCAACATATTCCATGATTGACGAAACTGAAAATTCCTCGCAAGGATTCGAGCCGGTCAGCATTGGTCTTAAAGCCAAACTGACGGAGGAAAGCGGCGCACTTCCGGCCGCATCGCTTATTGCCCACATTCAGATTCCGGGAATAGCATCTAAACCGTTCAAAGCCCGATACCACTCGTCCGACATTCGCCTGGCGATGCAACACTCTTTGTCTGACAAAACCTCGTTGGGCTATAACCTGGGCGCGGGATGGGATGGATTTTCAGCCAACGCAACTTTTTTGTACACGCTTGCCGTAGGCCATTCTCTAACCGATAAACTCTCCTGCTTTGGCGAAATTTATGGTTTTACACCCGAGCATCAAACGGCCTGGCACAGCGTCGACGGGGGTTTTACCTGGCTCACCGGACCCAATTTCCTGATTGCGCTTTGGGGTGGATTTGGCCTTTCCCATAACGCTCCTGATTATTTTGCGGCCGCGGGATTCTCTTTCAGGATATAACCCTGCTATCTTTGCAAAAACACTGTTATGCGAAACGTCGATTTTGTCTTTACCGGCGCCGGACTCTCGGGCTTGATGACCGCCTGGCGCATTGCCCGTCATCCGCAGTTAAAAGATAAATCGATTGTCCTGATTGACAAAGAGGACAAGGTTTCTGATGATCGAACGTGGTGTTTCTGGGAAGAAGGAAACGGCGAATTTGACGAAGCGGTTTCGGCCATTTGGAACCATGCCGACTTTTTGTCCGACAGCGTAAACCGCCGGATGGTCCTGGCCCCGTTTGCCTACAAAATGATTCGCAGTTCACAATTCTACGCGATGATTAGGCGCGATTTGCAGAATTCACCCAACGTTACGTTCGTAAAGGAAGATGTTCTCGGCTTTTCCGATGCCGGAGACCAGGTTATGGTAAGTACGCCCGGGAACACATTTGCCGCGAAAAAAGTTTTTAACAGTATCCTCAGCCTGGATAACGCTTACAAGCAAAAGGATTACCCGGTGCTCCTCCAACATTTCATCGGGTGGAAAGTCAAAACGGCCCATCCTGTTTTTGATCCGATGGCCGTCACCTTTATGGATTTTACGGTGCCGCAAAACGGGAACACGCGGTTTATGTATGTATTGCCTTTTTCACCAAACGAGGCGCTGATTGAATACACGCTTTTTTCAAAGGATTTGTTGGCCGATGAAGAATACGCCCAGGCCATGCGCGACTGGCTACAAAAACACAACGCCGGAGATTTCGAGATTCTGGAAACTGAAAAGGGAGCCATCCCGATGACGGTATTCCCGTTTGAAAAATCAAACACCCATAACATTGTCAATATCGGATCGGCTGGCGGATGGACAAAAGCCTCCACCGGTTTCACGTTTGCCAACACCGTGCGAAAATCAAAAACGTTGGTTGAACTCGTGGCCCGCGGCGACAGTTTTAAAAACATAGGTAACGGCAACCGCTTCAGGCTTTACGACACCCTTTTCCTTGACGTTCTGGCCGCCCGTAACGAAAAGGGAAGTTCCGTCTTTAGTGCCATGTTTAAAACCAATGACTCCCAAACCATATTCCGGTTTCTGGACGAGCGGTCGACCCTTGGACAGGATTTGAAAATTATTCTCAGTTGCCCAAAGCCACCGTTTATCCGCGCCTTGCTTTCCAGAATGTTAAGCTGATTGCCCGTAGCTTTTTGTTGTGTATCTTTGTAGAAACTAAAGATTCTTTTTTATGTATCCTGAAGAAATGGTAAAACCGATGGAAGCCGAACTTACATCGGCCGGTTTCAATGCCCTGCATACTGCCGATGCGGTTAAATCGGCAATAGAACAAAGCGGAACTACGCTGGTTGTGGTGAATTCAGTTTGCGGATGCGCTGCACGCAATGCTCGTCCGGGTGCTAAAATGTCATTGGACAACGCTAAAAAACCCGCCAATCTTATCACGGTATTTGCGGGAGTTGACCGCGAGGCTGTAGAAGCCGCCCGCGAGCACATGTTCCCTTTCCCGCCATCATCGCCAAGTATGGCATTGTTTAAAGACGGCGAATTGGTTCACATGTTGGAAAGACACCACATTGAAGGCCGGCCTGCCGAGGTGATTGCGGAAAACCTCAAGGAAGCTTACAACGAGTACTGCTAAAAAATAAACCCGGACGATCATCCGGGTTTTTTATTATTGATTTTCGCGTATAATCCGCGCCAGTTCATGAGCCGGCACTACGCCTGATTGCCGCCATTTTACCTGACCGCCCTTAAATAGCATCAGTGTGGGAACGCCCCGCACCTGAAATTGTGCAGCCGCAGCGGGATTTTTGTCGACGTCAACTTTGATGATGCTGGCCGCCTCACCTACCTGGTCTTTGAGCTCGTCCAAAATAGGCATCTGCATTTGACAGGGACCGCACCAGGTGGCAAAAAAGTCCACGAGCACGGGTTTATCCTGATTGATTAATTCCTGAAAAGTCATGTTTTAGGTTTTGGTTGAAACATCGAGAACAGCAATCCGCCCATCAACGAACCGTACAGCGTACTGTTTAGCGGTCGCGAGGTGATGGCGCACGAACCGGAGTTGCATCCCACATAATACCAATAGGCATACCCGGCTACCGCACCAACGGCTATTCCCAATATAGTCAAAATATTTTTTTTAATGAAAGTCATCATTTAATCTCCTCGTATTCAATTTCCTTATCGCCCGCCTTTTGTCGGGGAACGCTGCATCCGGTGGCACCGCAACCAATGTTGAGCAACGGCATCAGCGTGAACCAAAGACCAAAAGCAGCCAAAATCCAGATTTGGGTGGCGATGGCTTGTATCATCACATAAAGACCCAGGGCCAATCGGACAACCCTAAAAAAATTCCAGTTTCTTAACATGTTACAACATTGTGGTTGGACAAACATAATCGGTAACGGAAAACTTGCCCGAATCCTTGATGGCTTTAAAACCACCCTTGACATCGATCAGGTTGTTGTAACCGCGCGCCCTGAGAATGGACGTAAAAATCATCGAGCGGTAACCGCCTGCGCAGTGAACGTAAAAGGTTTTGCTTTTGTCAACCTGGGTAAAATTCTGATTGATGTAATCCAGCGGCAGGTTTTGCGCACCCTCGATATGTTCGGAGGCAAATTCGCTCTGTTTGCGCACATCGAGAACGTTCAGGTCT
>CAZIBV010000001.1:33887-42701 GCA_964537345.1 uncultured Flavobacterium sp.
CCTTTGGCAAAAGTCTGCGGATCGCGCGTGTCGAGAATCAAGGCATCAGTTTCATTGGCGGCGGCTTCAAATGCGTCGGCGTTAAGCGGACGCGTTCCTTTTTCCAAAACCTCGTCGATGCTTTCATATCCACGGATGTTCATCAGCACATTTTGCGGAAAATATCCCGGAGGCGGCATCAGTCCGTCGAGAACCTTTTCAATAAACTCCTCACGCGACATAGGCTGCAAGGCGTAATTCGTCTTTTTCTGGTTGCCCAAAGTATCGGTGGTTTCCTTGCTCATGTTCTTGCCACATGCCGATCCCGCACCATGCGCAGGGTAAACGACCAAATCGTCGGGTAGCGGAAGGATTTTTTGCGTCAGCGAATCGTAAAGATGCGAGGCCAGTTTTTCCTGGGTCAACTCGGCTATGACTTTTTGTGCCAGATCCGGCCGTCCCACATCGCCGATAAACAAAGTATCTCCGGTAAAAATCGCCGTCTCCTTTCCTGATTCGTCGACGAGCAGATAACACGTGCTCTCCATGGTATGCCCGGGGGTATGAATGACTTTAATTGTCACTTTCCCCAACTTTAGGACTTCACCATCAGCAGCAACGTGCGCTTCAAATCCCGGCTTTGCCGTAGGTCCGTAGACAATAGTGGCTCCTGTTTTTTTGGCCAGGTCGATATGTCCGGAAACAAAATCGGCATGAAAATGCGTCTCGAGCACGTATTTTATACTCGCACCACTGGCATTCGCGCGGTCGATATAAGGTTGGACTTCGCGCAAGGGATCGATAATCGCCACCTGGCCGTCACTTTCAATATAATAAGCGCCCTGAGCCAGGCATCCGGTATAAATCTGTTCAATTTTCATATTCGCGTTATTGAGGCACCAAAAATATAACACTTAAAAGCGAAAAAAGGTAACATTTGTCACATTTGCCCTAAAAATTGGCCGGAGGTTGTGCAATTATTTTCAAACCGTATCTTTGCACCGTCCAACGGGACAAAGCTTATTTCTCACTTAATCTGTTTATAGCATGCAACTGTACAACACTTTAAGCGCCGAGGAACGGGCAGCCTTGATTGAAGAAGCCGGAAAATCACGGCTCACGCTGTCGTTCTACACCTATGCGCGCATTGAAGATCCAAAAAAATTTCGCGACGACTTATTTCTCGCCTGGAACCCACTGGAGGTTTTAGGGCGGATTTACGTTGCCCATGAAGGCATTAACGCCCAGTTATCGGTTACGACTGATAATTTTGATGCGTTTCGCGACACCCTCGAGGTTTACGACTTTATGCGCGGCATCCGCCTGAATGTTGCGGTTGAACAGGATGACATGTCGTTTTTGAAACTCACCATAAAAGTGCGCGACAAAATTGTAGCCGACGGACTTAATGACGAAACTTTTGACGTTACCAACAAAGGTGTTCACCTTAAAGCCCGCGAATTTAATGCGCTTTTGGATGACCCGGACACCATTGTCGTCGACATGCGCAATCACTATGAAAGTGAAATCGGGCATTTTGTAGGCGCCATTCAGCCGGACGTTGATACTTTTAGGGAATCGCTGCCAATCATTGAAGAGCAACTGTCCGATTACAAACAATCCAAGAATCTATTGATGTACTGCACGGGTGGCATCCGCTGTGAAAAAGCCAGTGCATACTTTAAGCACAAGGGATTTGAAAAAGTCTACCAGCTTGAGGGCGGCATCATCGAATACACGCGTCAGGTAAAGGCTGAAGGGCTTCCGAGCAAATTTATCGGGAAGAACTTTGTCTTTGACCACCGTTTGGGCGAGCGCATCACCGACGACATCGTATCGCAATGCCATCAGTGCGGAAAACCGTGCGACGATCACACCAACTGCGCCAATGAGGGCTGTCATTTGTTGTTTATACAGTGCGAGGATTGCAAGGCCGCCATGGAAGGCTGTTGTTCTACCGAGTGTCTGGACATCATCCACCTGCCGGAGGATCAGCAAAAAGCGCTGCGACGCGGCATCATGAACGGCAACAAGATTTTCAAGAAAGGCAAATCTGACAAACTTACCTATAAACACGTAACAGATGGCGCCGTAGGAAAAGCTGCGCCAAAACCCGCTCCGGCCAAACCGGAAAAAGTAAAACGCGAATACCTGGGCAAGGCGGTGCATTTTTATCCAAAAGCCTCGGTGGCCGATTTCCAACTGGAAAACGGCAAACTATCAGTAGGCGATACCATTTGGGTAAAAGGCCCAACCACGGGCGAACAACCACTGACCGTTACTGACTTATACGTCAACAACGCTCCCGCCCAAAGTGCAGCCGCCGGCGACTTGATTTCCATCAAGGTTCCGTTCCGGACGCGACTCGCCGATAAAATTTACTGCTAATTGCAAGGCTGCCTCCGGGTGGCCTTTTTTTCTATGAGCCAATTGGCTACTTTTACGAAAAATCCTCACTATGGTTTTAAGCAGGTTCTGGCTCGCCATTTTTGTTTCGTCCATTGTTTTTATCGTCGTCAGTTTGTTTACCGGAAATTCGTATACGATTGACTATGTCCTGAACGGAAAAAAAGATGAGCCCATACTGGTGGCTGAAAAGTACCTGCATGAACTGCCGGTTTCCCTTCGCGACAGCATTGAAAAATCGGCGGACAAAACCTTTATCCTGAACCGCGACCTGGCCAACAGCGACACCACCTACGTCTTTAAAAACAAGACGGTTAAGCTATATAGTGGCGTTCAAAAATCAGATGGGTTACTGCCTACTTGCAAGAATACCGTACTCGATTTGATCATTCCGCTCATTGCCTATCTCGCGTTTTTTTGCGGACTGATGCAACTCCTGATTGACTCGGGAGCCGCTGAAATCCTGGCGCGCAAACTAAGTCCGGTGTTTGTAAAAGTCTTTCCGACAGTTCCCAAAAACCACGAGTCCATCTCGTATATGACGCTTAATTTTGCGGCCAACTTCCTCGGGCTCGACTCGGCAGCGACACCGTTTGGCCTCAAGGCGATGGAGAGTTTACAGGAAATCAATCCCCACAAGGACAAAGCCAGCGACGCACAAATCATGTTTATGTGCCTTCACGCAGCCGGACTGACACTGATTCCAACGTCCATCATTGGGTATCGCGCAGCCGAAAATGCTGCAAACCCGGCCGATGTCATGCTCCCGTGCATTATTACGTCGTTTATTGGAACGGTGGCGGCCTTTATCATTGTGGGTATCCGCCAGCGCATCAATTTTATGAGTGCGACGCTTTTGATAGGATTGTTCACCATCATCGGAGGAATCGTCGGGTTGCTGTTTTACATTACCAGTCTGGATTTGATCGGAAAGAATTATTTCACGGCCAACCTCTCGGGCCTGATGCTGGTGGGAATTATTGGCTTTACGCTGATTTTCTCCTTTAGACGTGAAAGACTTTTTGTGGAAAAAGACACCACCATTTTTGACTCGTTTGTAACCGGCGCCCACAACGGCCTTAAAACAGGCATTACGATTTTCCCGTATGTTTTGGGTATGTTGGTGGCGATTTCACTTTTCCGGAACAGCGGACTTTTTGAAATCATTTCCAACTGGATTGCGTTTGGATTCTCGGCCATTGGCGTTTCAAAGGAAATCACCGATTCGTTGCCGGTTGCACTTTTGCGGCCGTTCTCTTCAGGCGGATCGCGCGGCTTTATGATTGACGCCATGCGCATGCACGGGCCGGATTCATTTACCGGAAGGTTGGTTGCGATCTTTCAGTGCAGCGCCGAGACAACTTTTTACGTGATTGCGGTGTATTTTGGAGCCATTAAGATTAAAAACACGCGATACACGCTGGGTACTATGCTTTTGGTAGATTTGATTTGCGTGATTACCGCGATTTTCGTGGCCAGTTTGTTCTTTTAGGCCGCATTGTTTTTAACGGTTTTGACGACGTAATTTTTGTCGTAGAATTTTACCAGCCGGTTGATAAGTGCCTTTTGCCTGCGGTTTTGACTGACGGCATAAGCCTTTATATGAAGAATGAAATGGCTGCGGATGATTTTCTCGGTTGCTCCAAAATCAAAGTCGCTGGCCTGTAATGTTTTGATGATTCTGGATGAAATTTCCATTCGGTCTAGGGTGTTTTGCGAAGCAAGCAATTGACTGATGAGTGCGTTGACGTTATTCATGGTTTTGTTTTGTCCCGAAATTAGTTTTGGAACATCACCACGATTTATACAATCAGCTGTTAAATATTATACAATTACCCATGAAGAATATTTTTAACCCGGACGATTACGCCGAAATTATCGGCCGTATTGAAACATTAAGCCCGCAAAGTACGCGGCAATGGGGAACCATGACGGCGCCGCAAATGCTGGTTCACTGCCGAAAGGTTGCCGAGGCGGCAGTAGGCGAATTAAAACTCCGCTCGAGCTTTTTGCTGCGGTTGTTTGGCCGATACATCAAAAAGAAAATGTTTGCAGCACCACGGTTTGCAAAGAATGCGCCTACCGCTCCACAATACAAAGTGAATGATGCGACGCAAGACTTTGAAACCGAACGTCGCAGGTTATTGGAAATTATCTCGCGCTTTGAAAAAGGACCGCAATCCATTCCGGACAAAAAACATCCCGTTTTTGGACCGCTCACGGACGAAGAATGGGGCCGACTACACTACATGCATCTGGACCATCACTTGCGACAATTTTCGGCATAGCCGATTATTCGATTACCATTTCAGGGATTTCACCTTCAATGATCAGCTCGGCCTCGGTTGATGCAATGATGTGTTCGACCGAAACGCCGGGCGCACGCTCAAGAAGTTTAAATCCGCGTGGTGTCACTTCCAGCACGGCAAGTTCGGTAACTACTTTTTTGACGCAGCCTACACCGGTGAGCGGCAGGGTACAACGCTTGAGGATTTTGCTTTCGCCCGCCTTGTTGACATGCATCATGGCCACGATGATGTTCTCGGCCGATGCTACAAGATCCATCGCGCCGCCCATCCCCTTGACCATTTTCCCGGGGATTTTCCAATTGGCGATGTCGCCGTTTTCGGCCACTTCCATAGCACCCAGAATAGTCAAGTCGACTTTTTGGCTGCGGATCATTCCAAAGCTAAACGCCGAATCAAAAAAACTGGCGCCCGGCAAGGTCGTAATGGTTTGTTTGCCCGCGTTGATTACGTCGGCGTCTTCTTCACCTTCAAAAGGAAACGGTCCCATACCCAGGACACCGTTCTCGCTTTGAAATTCAACTGAAATATCGGTGCGCACATAGTTGGCTACCAACGTGGGGATGCCAATGCCCAGGTTGACGTAGTATCCGTCTTTAACCTCGCGTGCGATGCGTTTTGCGATTTCTTCTTTACCTAACATAATTTGAAAATTTGAAGATTTGAAAATCTGAAAATTAGCGCTGCTTACTTGAGGCAATTATCTTGTTCATTATCAAACCTATCGATTTTAAGTCGGTTGTTATTTCTTCTGGAGGATTCGGGTAATTCGCAGACTTTTACACAACTCCAACTATATTGTAACTCGTAAGTTCTTTGGAACCAATCATGTCCCCCTTTTCAAATTTTTAATTTGCCTTTCGGACGGTACGTTGCTCGATGCGCTTTTCAAACTTTTCGCCTTTAAAAATGCGCTGAACCATGATGCCCGGAATGTGAATCTGATTGGGATCAAGGCTTCCGGCAGGCAGCAGTTCTTCAACTTCGGCGATGGTGATTTTGGCGGCACCGGCCATGGGTGCGTTAAAGTTTCGGGCGGTCCCTTTAAAAATCAGGTTGCCGGCCTCGTCACCCTTCCAGGCTTTGACAATGGCAAAATCAGCCTTGAAAGCGTATTCCAGAATGTGCATTTTCCCGTTGAACTCGCGGGCTTCCTTGCCTTCGGCTACCTCGGTTCCGTAACCGGCCGGCGTATAAAATGCAGGGATTCCGTGCTGGGCTGCGCGACATTTTTCAGCCAGCGTTCCCTGAGGCGTGAGTTCGACCTCGAGTTCACCTGACAGCATCTGACGCTCAAATTCGGCATTTTCGCCCACGTATGACGAAATCATTTTCTTGATCTGACGCTTTTGCAACAGCAGGCCAAGTCCAAAATCGTCGACGCCGGCGTTGTTGGAGATGCAGGTGAGGTTGGTGGTTCCTTTTCGGACGAGTTCGGCGATGGAGTTCTCAGGAATTCCTGAAAGACCAAAGCCGCCAAGCATAATCGTCATTCCGTCCTCGATTCCCTCGAGGGCTTCCTGTACTGATGATACGGTTTTGTTGATCATGTTACAATTTATTGATTGGCCCTAGCCCGGATGGAAGCGGCATCCTTTTTTGCGAGCGGGGTTCGCGAAGCAAAAAAGATACAGCGGACAGCCGGATCAGCTCCTGAGGCTACAATTCAAATTCATCGGTGCTCTGTTCAATTTCGGTCGAGTCTTTAACCGCAACAGGTGGCGCCCAGCAATCTACCTTGATGGAGAGATTGGCCGGACGTTCAAAATCAGCTTTTGAGATGTTGAGCGTTTCGTCGGCATAACACTTTCGCATCATGAGCGCCCAGATGGGCAGCGCTGCCGTGGCACCTTGTCCGTAGGTAATGCCTTTAAAGCGCGCCGAACGGTCTTCACAGCCTACCCACACGCCGGTGGCCAGGTTGGGAACCATGCCTACAAACCAACCGTCTGACTGGTTTTGCGAGGTTCCGGTTTTGCCGGCAATCGGGTTGGTGAACACGTACGGATAACCGGTTACGCGGTTGTAGCCGTGGCCTCCGCCCTGCGTTCTGAGCCTTGCGCCCGAACCGCTTTCGGTAACGCCCTGAAGCAGTTTGATGACAGCAAATGCGATGTCTTTGTTGAGCACGTCATGCGACTCCGGAACCGATTCGTACAAAACGGCGCCGTTGCGGTCTTCAATTCTCAACAGAAACTGCGGCTTGACGTAAACGCCCTGGTTGGCAAAGGTGCTGTAGGCGGCTACCATGTCGTGAACGGTAATTTCGACAGCGCCCAATGCAATTGAAGGCTGGGACGGAATTTTTGATTGTACGCCCAGCTTGTTGGTGAGTTCGATGACGGCGTCGGGGCCCACCTTGTCGATGAGTTTGGCCGATACGGTATTGATGGAAAGCGCCAATGCCCGTTTAAGGGTCACCATGCCGCGGTACTGGTGATCAGAGTTGTTGGGGGTCCAGGTTTCGGTGACGTTGTGGCGCCCTTTTGGAATGGTGAACGGCGCGTCAATGATGGAATCGCAAGGCGACATGTTGAGCTGTTCGATGGCCGTGGCATAGACAAACGGTTTAAACGTCGAACCTACCTGACGGGCGCCTTGCCCAACGTGGTCATACTGAAAGTACTTGTAGTTGATGCCGCCCACCCAAGCCTTGATGTGTCCGGTTTGCGGCTCCATGGCCATGACGCCGGTTTGCAGGAAGCGCTTGAAATAGCGGATGGAATCGCGTGGGGTCATCGTGGTATCTTTTTCACCTTTCCAGGTAAAGACGGTCATCTTGGTTTTGACGTCGAATGACTTGATGATTTCCTCTTCGCTCTTGCCCTCGTTGGACATCATGCGCCAACGGTCGGAATTGCGCATGGCGCGGTCCATAAGTTTGTCGGTTTCGGCCTTTGAAATGTTGACAAAAGGCGCGTTTTTGTTGGTTTTTTGCTGGCTGTTGAATTCCTGCTGAAGGTTGGGCAGGTGTTCTTCCATGGCTTCCTCGGCGTACTGCTGAATCCGGGCGTCGATGGTGGTATAGATTTTTAACCCTTCCTTGTAGATGTCATATTCTGACCCGTCGGACTTTGGATTGTCCTTGACCCATTTTTTCAGGTATTCGCGCAGATACTCCCTGAAGTACGTGGCCATGCCTTCCTTGTGGTTTTCCGGGCTGTAATTGAGCGCGATGGGTTTGGCCGATTTTGCTTCGTACTCTTTTGCGCTCAACTTGCCGTTTTTGACCATTTGCGACATGACGATGTTGCGGCGTTTGGCGGCCCGCTCCGGATGGAAACGCGGGTTGTACTTTGACGGAGCCTGCAACATGCCTATCAGAACGGCGCCTTCCTCGACGGTGAGGTCGCGAGGTTCCTTGTTAAAATAGACTTTTGCCGCCGAACGGATTCCGTAGGCGTTGCTTACAAAGTCGACGGTATTGAGATAGTGGGCAATAATTTCGGTTTTGGTATACTGGCGTTCGAGCTTGACGGCGATAATCCACTCCTTGGCTTTTTGCACAATCCTCAGGACGATGTTACGCGATCCTTCACTTCCGTGGAAAAGGTTTTTGGCCAGCTGTTGGGTGATGGTACTCGCCCCGCCGCGTGTCCCCAGGCTTAACATGGCGGTGGTGGTTCGCCGGAAATCGATGCCGGAGTGGTCGTAAAAACGGACGTCCTCGGTTGACACCAGCGCATCTACCAGGTGTTTGGGCAGGTCGTCATAGGAGATGGGCGTGCGGTTCTCGATGGCGTACTTGCCGATGATGGTTACGCCGTCGGAGGCAATAATCTCGGTAGCAATGTTGGAATCCGGATTCTCAAGTTCCTCAAATGCCGGCATCTTTCCAAAGAGTCCCCATGAGGCAAAAAGAAAGAAAATCAGCACACCGCCAAGGGTATAAAAATAGATTTTCCACAACTTTTTGCTGTAGTATAAAGCGTCTTTCTGAACGTTTTTCTTTTGCATATCAGTCGCGATTTTCAATGCGGAAACCTACCTCGGTGATTCCCTTTAGCGATTCAACTCCCGGAATTTTTCCGTTTTCACGAAGCGCCTGTTGCAGTTTCACTTTATACTCGCCCTTGCGGAATCGAAACTTTTCCTTGTAGTAGAGTTTACTTTCCTTGACGTC
>CAZIBV010000001.1:42801-46071 GCA_964537345.1 uncultured Flavobacterium sp.
TTGGGTTGATCAAAACGCGTAAGGCTTTCCTGGCCCATGGCGTTGTTAAAATCTTTTTCAGGCGGAGCGGCCAGTTCAACGGCATAATCTTCCAATGATGCTACCTTGCGCTTTTCCTTGTTTTCGGCTATGATTTCCTTGACCTGCTCGATGCGGAGCGTGTGCCACTGCGCAAAATTATCAGTGTAGGCAAACCACATCAATCCTTTAAAAATATCCTGCTTTTGACAGATGGCGGTTCCCTTTTCCGTTTGAAGCTTGGTCTCAAAATCCGGAAAATCCCGCAAGGCATCCATGTAAGTATCCAGCTCGTAATTCAGGCAGCACTTGAGTTTGCCGCATTGTCCGGCCAGTTTTTGCGGATTTAGCGACAATTGCTGATATCGCGCCGCCGAGGTATTGACACTCCTGAAATCAGTCAGCCAGGTGGAACAGCAAAGTTCGCGTCCGCACGATCCGATGCCGCCCAAACGGGAAGCCTCCTGTCGGAAACCTACTTGTTTCATCTCGATCCGCACGCTGAATTCACGCGCAAATTCCTTGATGAGTTGACGGAAATCGATGCGATCCTCGGCCGTGTAGTAAAATGTTGCCTTTGACGCGTCGCCCTGAAACTCGATGTCCGAGATTTTCATTTGCAAGTTCAGGCGGATGGCAATTTCGCGGGCCCGCACCTTCATGGCTTCTTCGCGGTTTCGCGCTGTCGACCAGATATCGATGTCCCTCTGGCTGGCCTTTCGGTAGATTTTGGGCACCGCACCTTTTGGATTGACGCCTTTTTTCTTCATTTGAATCCGCACCAGTTCGCCGGTAAGGCTTACGATGCCGATGTCATGTCCCGGGGATGCCTCGGTAGCCACAATATCACCCATCACCAGCGGAAGTTGATCGGTGTTGCGGTAAAAATCCTTTCGCCCGTTCTTAAAACGGACTTCTACACAGTCAAATGCGACTTCGCCCTGCGGCAGACCCATGTTTGACAACCAATCAAAAACCGAGAGTTTGTTGCAGCTATCGGTTCCGCAGGCTCCTTTATTTTGGCAACCGTTTGGCGCACCGCCTCCGGTTGAACAACTTTCACATGCCATATATCGAGATGTTGCGCAAGGCAACCTGAGTTCATAAAACGAATAAGTTTGTAAAAATAGTGTTTTTTGAACGAAGATGAAAAGGGAAGCGCACGGCAGTTTGGCCTGAAAAAAATTCAAGGGAAGTTTGGTTGCAGTCATTTGCTTCCAGTTGACAAAATTGAGTTTCAGCTGATAAATTTTCAGGCGCTGCAATCAGGCGCGTTTACTCCTGAGTAGCGTTTACACGTGCAGAATCTCTGAAGGATCGAGCAATTCCTCGCGTCGGAGTCTTAAGAACACCTGAGCCACGGCAATGACATCTTTCTCGCAGTAGGTGACAATCCGGTCCAGACCGCCGTCTTCATAAAACACTCGGGCAACTTCGCTCCCGTCAATATCATCCTTTGACGAAGGAATTCCCAGGATCTTGGTGAGCAACTTAAGCGATGTGAAGTTTTTGTAGTCGCCAAATTTCCAGAGTTCCAGCGTGTCAAGATGCGGAACTTCCCATGGTTTTTTACCAAACAGGTTAAGTTTGTCCGGCAGCGGAAGGTTGTTGATGATAAGCCTCCGCGCCATATACGGAATGTCAAACTCCTTGATGTTGTGTCCGCAAAGCAGATGCGGCGCCGCGTTGAAATGGTTGTTTAACAAATCTGAAAAGTCGCGCAGGATTTTTACCTCATCGCCAAAAAAAGACGTCACCCTGAATTGTCGGATATCTGATTTTTGCATGAAATACCCCACAGAAACACACACGATTTTTCCAAACTCGGCCCAGATTCCGGCGCGTTCGTAAAACTCCTCGGCCGTATAATCATCGCGGCGCTGATACTGGGTTTTGGCTGCCCAAAGTTCTTGTAGTTCGGCGTCCATATCTGAAAATTCCTGCACTTGCGGAATCGTCTCGATATCGAGAAACAAAATGTTTGAAAGGGCAATCTTGTGGATCATGGCGGTTAAATAAACTTCAAATTTAAGAATCTCACGCCGTCACAGATACAGATTTTCTGCCTTAAATCCTAAAATTTATCGCTTGAGCACACGCTCGTAGTGATTGATCCAATCCACTACCGTAACTTTTTGCGCCAGTTGCGCCATCAGGTCAAACGGGATGGCATCGGGTTTTTTAAAGCGAATACAACTTTTGCCCATATCGAGTTTGGTTGTGGAGTGCTTGGGATATTCGGCAACAAACCACTGATAAAGTTCCGGATCTGAATACAATCCCATGTGATACACCGCGATAAAGTTTTTTTGGGCGGCCAGATTGATAAACGGTAACGGGAGTTTTGGATTGCAGTGGTAGCCTTGCGGATAGGTCGCCTTTGGAACCGAGTAGCTGATCATTCCGTAACCGACGCCCTCTTCAAACCCGGCAGGCAGATTATTGCGAAAAGTTTCGTGCAATTTGCGCAGCGCCTCGCGTTTGTCATCGGGTGCGTTGTCAATGTATTGCTGTGGCGATTTGATTGTTTCCATTTTGATGTTTTTTTGTAAAGATAAAGAGGTTTGGAATAGCTTTCAGCGATTAGCTTTCAGCGGTCAGCTTGACTGTGGATTGTTTACGGTTGACGGTTTACAGTAGGTTTTAGCGATTAGCTTTCAGCTATCAGCGGTCAGCTTGACTGTGGATAGTTTACAGTTGACAGTTGACAGCAGATTGCGGTGGAAGGAGTTTTGGGTATTCCACGATTGTCGAGTTGAAGTTGTGTGAAAAATTATTTTAAAATCAAATTCACACAAAAGTTGTGGTAAAATTTTTTTTGGATGCAAATTTCACACAAAGGGACCAACAACATCCAAAGAATCCAAACTTGAACTTCAAGCATTTTCTTTACTATTCTAAACTACCCCACTCCCGCAATCAACCCTGCGCCTTGTACCCTGCACCCTGCACCCTTTATAACTTTCTCCCATAACTCTGTAAAACTTCCCCCGCCTGTGTAAGTTAATTTTATGATTCTAAAATTTTGGAAATCATGGAAAAGAAACACTGGCAACTTGCCGAACGAGAAAAAAACGAGGCACATCGCCTGGAGGCCAGCGCGCGTCCTGCCGACAGAAGCGCATTTGCATCAGTTGACGATGACCGCCGACGCGAAGAAGATGACGAAATTGTAAAAGAAGACTGGGGCGATGTCGATCCCCAGCCAGATACCGGACGGGACCCGATGGATCCAAGCGGACCAGGAAGTGC
>CAZIBV010000001.1:46171-59343 GCA_964537345.1 uncultured Flavobacterium sp.
ACTAAAAAATAAAACAAAGATTATTTTAGGTCAAAACGGTCGGCGTTCATAACTTTTACCCAAGCCTTGACAAAGTCGCGGATAAACTTGTCGCCCGCATCGTTGCTGGCATATACCTCAGCCAGTGCGCGCAGTTCAGCCTGTGATCCAAAGACCAGATCGGCACGGCTGGCTTTCCAGCGCGCTTGTCCGGTTTTGCGGTCGCGACCTTCGTAGTATTCCTTGCTTCCGGAAGTGGCTACCCACTGAGTTCCCATGTCTAAAAGGTTGACAAAGAAATCATTGGTCAACTGGCCCGGACGTGTAGTGAATACTCCAACGTCTGATCCGTCGTAATTGGTTTGCAATACGCGCAATCCACCAATAAGCGCAGTCATTTCAGGCGCGGTGAGGGTCAGCAACTGGGCGCGATCAATCAGCAATTCCTCGGTCGAAACCTTGAAGCGCGATTTTCGGTAGTTGCGGAATCCATCGGCAAGCGGCTCCAACCATTTAAATGAATCAACATCGGTTTCCTCCTGAGATGCATCCATACGACCCGGTGTAAATGGCACCGTTACTGATTTTCCAGCTGCTGCAGCAGCACGCTCGATACCAACCGATCCGCCAAGAACGATAAGGTCGGCGATGGAAACCTTTTTGCCGCTTTCCTCAAACTCGGCCTTGATGGCTTCCAACTTGGCCAACACGCGCTGCAATTGCGCCGGATTGTTAACCTCCCAGTCCTTTTGGGGAGCCAGACGGATACGTCCGCCGTTTGCTCCGCCACGTTTATCGCTTCCGCGGAAGGTGGACGCAGACGCCCATGCAGTTGAGACCAGTTCTGAAATGGTCAGGCCCGACCCGGCAATTCTGCCTTTAAGATATTCGATATCGGTAGAATTGATCAACGGGTGATTGACCTCCGGTATCGGATCCTGCCACAACATAACCTCCGACGGAACCTCAGGCCCAATGTAACGGGCGCGCGGGCCCATATCACGGTGCGTCAGCTTAAACCATGCGCGTGCAAAAGCGTCGGCAAAGGCGTCGGGGTTTTCCAAGAACTTTCGGGAAATTTTTTCATATGCCGGATCAAACCTCAGTGAGAGGTCGGTGGTCAGCATGGTTGGTTTGTGCTTTTTGTTGGGATCAAATGCGTCAGGAATAAAGGCCTCGGCATTCTTGGCTACCCATTGGTGACCACCGGCCGGACTTTTGGTCAATTCCCACTCAAAGCCAAATAGATTTTCAAAGAAGTTGTTACTCCATTGCGTTGGTGTCTTGGTCCAAGTGACCTCCAGACCGCTGGAAATAGTGTCAGCTCCTTTTCCGGACTTATAGCTGCTGTGCCATCCTAATCCCTGACTGCCGATGTCCTCAGCTTCCGGTTCCTTGCCAACATGGTCGGCCGAGGCGGCACCGTGGGTCTTTCCAAATGTGTGTCCCCCGGCAATAAGGGCTACGGTTTCTTCATCATCCATCGCCATCCGGGCAAAAGTATCGCGGATATCATGTGCGGCGAGCAGCGGATCAGGATTTCCGTCCGGTCCTTCCGGATTTACGTAGATAAGACCCATTTGCACTGCAGCCAACGGGTTCTCCAGGTCACGGGTGTGTATTTTTCCGTCGGCGTTGTCGTCCGATGGCAGGACACCTTCGCCTTCGACACCTTCTGAGCCTCTCGCATAACGCACATCACCGCCCAGCCAGGTAGTTTCAGATCCCCAGTATACCGATTCGTCGGCTTCCCAGACATCTTCACGTCCTCCGGCAAAACCAAAAGTCTTGAAGCCCATCGATTCGAGCGCAACATTGCCCGTTATGATAAAAAGGTCGGCCCACGAAATCTTGTTGCCATATTTTTGTTTGATAGGCCACAACAATCGCCGCGCCTTGTCAAGGTTTACGTTGTCAGGCCAGCTGTTAAGTGGTGCAAATCGCTGCAATCCCGCGCCACCGCCACCGCGTCCGTCCTGAACGCGATAAGTACCGGCGCTGTGCCAGGCCATACGTACAAACAGTCCGCCGTAGTGTCCAAAATCAGCCGGCCACCAATCTTGCGAATCCGTCATTAGGTCCCGAAGGTCTTTTTTAAGTCCTTCGTAGTCGAGGGATTTAAAAGCCTCGGCGTAGTTAAAATCCGGATCCATAGGGTTAGAGTCCGGATGATTTTGTCTCAGGATGTCAAGGCGTAGCTGATTTGGCCACCAATCCTTGCTCTTTGTTCCGCTTCCCGCAGCTCCAAGCTGTTTGTGAAACGGGCACTTGCCGATGTCGTTTGCGTTGTTCTCCATTCTGGTTTCTTTAAGTTGACCGAAATTGCATAAATTATAGTGATTATATTTAAAATTTCAATTATTAAAACTTATGTGAAAATAGCTGTTGCCAATTAACGGCGTGCCAGCATGGCATCAACTTCTTCCAGATACACCCAAAAATCCTCACTGTGCAAATGATTCGGACGCGACACATTTCCAGTATGGCCCAGGCGAACGATAATCAAATCATCCTCAGGAATCACAATGACATACTGACCCAAATGGCCACGCATGTAAAACACGTCTTTATCCTTAAACTCAGTGAGCCACCATCCGTATCCGTACTGAGGCGTGTGATCAAACCTTGGCGTTATGGACTTGGCCACATAGGCGCTGTCCAGCAATTGTAGCCCGTTCCACTTTCCGTATTGTTTGTAGAGCTTTCCAAACCGCGCAAAGTCGCGGGCGTTTGACGCCATGCAACAATAAGCCTTGACCAATCCCTGGCCGTCGGTCTGCCAAAGCGCATCATTCTCGGCACCCATCGGATTCCAGAAATTCCGCGCGACATAGCTTGCAAACTTTTCGCCCACGGCCTTTTCTATTGTCATGGCCAACAGCTGGGTTGCGCCACTGGAGTATTCGTATTGTGTACCGGGTTTGTCAACTACGGGGATTGATTTCATAAACGCGGCCAGATCTTCGTCAAAATAAAGCTGGGTGGTTTTAGAAAACGGACTGTAATATTTTTCGTCCCACTCAAGTCCGGAAGCCATCGACGCCAAATCCCCAACGGTAAGCTTTGCCGCCTCGCCCGATGCAAATTCCGGGATAAACTGACCAACCGGCGTATCGAGCCCATTGATTTTCCTGTCCATAATGGCCCGGCCCAAGGCAGCGCTCACCACGCTTTTGGCCATGGAAAATGAATTGGAAATAGCCTTTTGCGAGTGTCCGTCGCCGTACCACTCATACCAGATGCTGTCATTTTTAATCACCAGGAAAGCTACCGATTGTATGGCCTGGTTAAGGGAATCAAGCCTGGGTGTGGCGCTTATCGAGTTGTAATCGGCGGCCAGTGCCCAAGGTTGCGGATTGCGCGACCGCATCAGCGTATCATTGTCAAAATAATGGTAATCATCAAGGAAGGCCGTGGCGTGGCCGTTGAGATAGGTAACGCGGGCACCTCGTAAAATATAGCCATATCCGGTGATGTACAATCCCAGTACCAACAAGGCAATTATCCCTATAACGCCCAAAAAGATTCGTTTTGCAATTTTCATATTAACGGGTAAAAGTAACAGTGTTGCCGCGGACGCCCTTTTGCAGGATCAGCTCGTTGGCGGAATAACTTAAAATGTTCCAGATGGTTTTCATATTGTCGACATACATAAAAATACTGCGGTTTTCCGGACCTTGGCGCCAGGTTCCGGCTTCCTCGACCCCCATAATCAGCGCTGTGTAAGTGCCATCGTCATTAAAGACAAAGTAGCTGCCGCTTACTTTTTCCGCCGGGATTTCCTCGCGTTTGTGGGTCACGATTTTTTCAACCGTCCATCGGCCCAGCAAATTCTGACGCTCAACTGCAATCGACTGACGTACCGGTTTCCGGTTGTTGTCGGCCGGATTTTGCGCATATCCGCAGCAAACCATCAAAAGCAATAGCAATCGGATCATTTCTTTTCAGTCTTGCTAAACATGTGTTTTTTTGCCGATGGCCCTTTTTGCAGCGTCAAATCAGTATCCGACACCGCCGTGATAAACCATTCGCCGGCGCCGTCATCGGTTACAACCACAATTGCCTTTCCGCCGGGAGCCATTTTCCAGGTTCCCTCTTCAGTAATGCCGATGATGTTGGCCTGGTAAGTTCCGTTTGGATTGAAGTTCAAGTACGATCCCTTGATCAACTCGTAAAACATATCTGATTTTGGCTTGTCTGATTCTTTGTCGACCAAAAACCACTTGCCAGAAACTTGCTTTGCATTGCTCGCCACCGTTTTCAGCGGAGCCGGCGCAGCATCGGGAGTGGCCGACGCGCGCTTCATGACCAGCGGCCCCAGAGTTCCAGCTGTAATCACCAGTTCGGTGTCGGTAAGCGATGTAATAGTCAATTCCATTGGGCGTCCGGCGTCAGATTTGCCGTGAATAAGCTTGTCGTTCGCGGCGTCAAAAGCATACGTTCCGCCTTCGGCCTTTCCCATCATTCCGAGCGACATCGTTCCGTCGGTGCGAAAATTAAGCTCGAGCGACGCAAACATCTTTTCAGCCATTTCACGGCCTACATCATCGAGTTCTTCCTTGTTGTGCATGTCGGCGTAAGCCCATTTCCCGATAATTTTTTGCGCGTTTTGAGCCCACATGGCCTGCGAAGCCAACAGCAACGCGAACAGAACTTTTTTCATTTTATGGTTTGATTTACAGCGAATATACTCAATCGTTAAAAAAGTTGCTGCTGACCACTTGGGGATTCGTGTTCCAGCAACCATTTTTTGCGCCACAACTTCCCGGCGTATCCGGTCAGCGAACCGTCGGAGCCAATGATGCGGTGACATGGCACTACTATCCACAACGGGTTTTTGGCATTCGCCGATGCGACGGCGCGTATCGATTTGGCATCGCCCACTAATTTGGCCAATTCCAGATAGGTAAGCGTCTTGCCATACGGTACCTTTTGAAGCGCCTCCCAAACCGACTGCTGAAACGCCGTGCCCGACGGATTGATGGCAAAACTGAACTGCGTCCGCTTATGGTCAAAATACTCCCTGATCTGCGCAACGGCGTCGGCCAAATCTGGTGGGACTGGGGTAACATCTGCCGGAGTGTCCAACAGGCTCAAATGTGAAATTCCGGTTTTGTTGCCGGAAATTCTGCAAAAACCAATCGGCGTATCAAAGATTGCAATGTCCATCTTTAAAACGTATAAAGATAACTACAAATCGCATAAGATAAAGGCGTTGGACATTGGCGAATTTTACAAAAATCAAAAAAAATTGAGATATGGAAACCAACAAAACCACCAGCGCACTCAACACGCTGATTGAAATCAACAACGACCGCGTAGCCGGATACAAAACCGCAACCGATGAAACCAAGGATACTGATTTGCGCATGCTCTTTGGCGAGCTTACGCAAACCAGCCAGGAAAACCTGTCGGAGCTTCGCGCTGAAGTTAAAAGATTGGGCGGTGAACCTGAGGAAGGAACCATGCTGAGCGGGAAAATCTACCGGATGTGGATGGACGCCAAGGCAGCGCTTACCGGAGGCGACCGCGGAAGCATCCTGAGTTCATGCGAATACGGCGAGGACGTAGCGCTTGAAGCTTACGACAAAGTCCTGGAAACCTCAACCGACGACCTCACGAACGATCAACTGGACATGATTCGTCGTCAGTATACCAAATTGCGACAGGATCACGACCGCGTCAAGGAACTGCGCGACAGAGCTTTGGCCTAACAAAAAACCCTCGAAAGTGAGGGTTTTTTTATACGTATTCAGCCAACTAATTCTCGCTATTTGTTGAGCAACGCAGCGGCTTCCTTGGCAAAATAGGTCGAAATCAAGCTCGCACCGGCGCGTTTGATGCAATACAGTTGCTCAATCATGATGCGGTCGTGGTCGAGCCAGCCTTTTTCGGCGGCGGCCTTGATCATGGCGTATTCGCCCGAAACGTGATACACGGCCACCGGAACGTTGACGGCATTTTTGACTTCCCGAACAATGTCGAGATAGGCGATTCCCGGTTTTACCATGACGATGTCGGCACCTTCGGCTACGTCGTCGAGCGCTTCCTTGATGGCCTCGATACGGTTGGCATAATCCATCTGATACGTCTTCTTGTCTTTTGGGATGTTTTGCGCATCTACGGGAGCCGAATCGAGCGCGTCGCGGAACGGTCCGTAAAACGCCGAAGCATACTTGGCCGAATAGCTCATGATGCCTACGTTGTGGTGTCCGTTTTCTTCGAGCGCTTTGCGGATGGCGTACACGCGGCCGTCCATCATGTCGCTGGGTGCTACAAAATCGGCACCGGCCTCGGCGTGCGAAAGGCTCATTCGTGTGAGCGCGTCAACGGTGGCATCGTTTACCACATAGCCATTTTCGATGATGCCGTCATGGCCGTAAATCGAATAGGGATCGAGCGCCACATCAGGCATAACAATCATTTCCGGAACGGCGTCCTTGATGGCGCGGATGGTTTGTTGCATCAGCCCGTCTTTGTTCCAGGCTTCTTTTCCGGTGTTGTCCTTTAGTTTGTCAGATACTTTGACGTAGATATTCACGGCACGGATTCCCAAATCCCAGGCTTCGCGGACTTCCTTTATGGTTAAATCCAGCGAATGGCGATAAATCCCGGGCATTGACGGAATGGCCGATTTGATGTCCTTTCCCTCGGCTACAAACATCGGAAGCATAAAATCCTGCGGACTCAAACTGGTTTCGCGGACAATGCTGCGGATGGATTCGGTGGTTCGGAGGCGGCGGTTGCGGTTGAACATAGTATTTTAGCTTTTAGCTTTTAGCTGTCAGCTTTCAGCCTTCAGCGTGTTAGTATTATCAATTAAGTTTGAAGTTTGCCAATAAGCGAATTCAGCATTTTCTTAATTTCTTCAATGCGATCCAGAATTAGCAGACTTTTATCCGAATCTAAAAATTGCAAATCTTTGCTTAATATGATCTGATATTCCAATTCATTTGCTGAACCAAACGCCATTATTAAAAATCGTCTAAAATCAGGTTCCGAATCACGTCCACATCCTTCAGCAATATTTGTAGGAATGGAAGCCGCAGACCTTTTCATCTGACTTACCAAACCATAAAGTTCATCTTTGGGAAAATCCGCAACTACTTGGTACACATCAAGTGTCAACTGATGCGCTTTTTTCCAAACAACAAACTTCCTGTAATCTTTCATTTTCCTCGCTAATTGCTGACCGCTAATCGCTGAAAGCTAACCACTCTCCCGGCTTCGCCAACACCTTCAAAAGCTTTTCCTCCTCGCTTCCCGGTTCAGGATGATGGTCATAAACCCACTGCACATGCGGCGGAAGGCTCATCAGGATGCTCTCGATCCGACCGTTGGTTTTAAGGCCAAACAGCGTTCCCTTGTCGTGGACGAGGTTGAATTCGACGTAGCGGCCGCGACGGATTTCCTGCCAGTTGCGGTTGGCATCGGTGTAAGGCAAATCCTTTCGGCGTTCGACGATTGGCAGATAGGCCGACAGGAAACTGTTGCCGACTTCCGTCACGAAATCGTACCAGTTTTGCATCGACATGCTATCGGTTGCTTTGCAATAATCAAAGAACAGTCCGCCAACGCCCCGCGCTTCATGGCGGTGGGCGTTCCAGAAATAGGCGTCGCACTGCTTTTTGTATTTTGGATAAAACTCAGGATGATGCTTGTCGCAGGCGGTTTTACACGTTTGATGAAAGTGGATCGCATCTTCCTCGAACAAATAATATGGCGTAAGATCCTGTCCGCCGCCAAACCACTGATCGATGATTGCGCCCGACGCATCGTACATTTCAAAATACCGCCAGTTGGCATGAACCGTCGGAACCATCGGCGATTTGGGATGGATAACCAATGACAATCCACACGCAAAAAAATCAACATCGCCCACGCCAAACATTTTTTGCATGGACTCGGGCAGTTTTCCGTGAACACCGGAAATGTTGACACCGCCCTTCTCAAAAACTTTCCCGTTTTCAATCACACGCGTGCGCCCGCCTCCGCCTTCCGGCCTCTGCCAAAGGTCCTCGCGAAACTTTACGGCGCCATCGGTTTGTTCAAGTCCGGCGCAGATTTGGTCCTGTAGCGATTGGATGTAGGTGAAGAATTGGTTTTTCATCTAGCTTTCAGCTGTCAGCTATCAGCCGTCAGCTTGTAATTGTTAAGGTTGAACGTGTTTAGCCGAATTAAGTCGTTTACAAATTGAATGTAAAATGCTTCAACTATTTATATTTTGCTGATAGCTAATCGCTGACTGCTATCGGCTATACTCCTTCACCGCATCAATAAACGCCTTCGCGTGATCAACCGGAATGTTGGGAAGGATGCCATGGCCAAGGTTGACGATATAGCGGTCCTTGCCAAATTCGTCAATCATTTGGTGCACCATTTTTTTGATGACCGGAATGGGTGACAACAGGCGCGAAGGATCAAAATTACCTTGCAGCGTGATTTGTCCGCCTGACAGATAACGGGCGTTGCGGGCCGAACAAGTCCAGTCGACGCCAAGAGCCGAAGCCTGCGAGCGTCCCATTTCATTGAGCGCAAACCAGCAGCCTTTTCCAAAAACAATCACGTGGGTATCATCGGCCAGCGCCTCGACAATCTGATTGATGTATTTCCAGGAAAATTCCTGATAGTCTACCGGCGACAGCATTCCACCCCACGAGTCAAAAATCTGGACGGCATTCACGCCCGCTTTTACTTTTTCCTTGAGGTAGGCAATGGTCGTATCGGTGATTTTTTGCAGTAAAGCGTGTGCGGCTTCCGGTTGCGAAAAGCAGAATCCCTTGGCAGTGTCAAAACTTTTTGAACCCTTGCCCTCGACCGCGTAACAGAAAATGGTCCACGGTGATCCGGCAAAGCCAATCAGCGGAACCTCATCATTGAGCATTTCCTTGGTGAGCTTGATGGCGTCCATTACGTAGCCAAGGCTTTCGTGAATATCCGGATTGTAAACTTTTTCAACATCGGCCGCGCTGCGGATGGGATTCGGCAAAAACGGCCCGACATTTTCCTTCATCTCGACCTCGATTCCCATCGCCTGCGGAACCACCAGAATGTCGCTGAACAAAATGGCGGCATCGGGCTGAACGATCCGGATGGGCTGAACGGTGATTTCAGCGGCCAACTCTGGCGTGCGGCATCGGGTAAAAAAGTCGTATTTGTCGCGCAGGGCACGGAATTCTGGCAAGTATCTGCCGGCCTGACGCATCATCCATACGGGCGGACGCTGAACGGTTTCGCCGCGAAGGGCTTGGAGGAAAAGTTCGTTTTTCATATTCGTTTGGTCAAAAGGCTAGCGTTTGACTGGGTTATCTTAATGGGTTAATTCCTGGTCTTTGTAATAATTGATGGCCTGAATGATAACATTCTCGACCGATGGCTTGCTGGCCAACACGATGTTCGAGGTCACGCCCGACAGTGCAGCCTCAGTCGTCGTACCGATACAAATGCAAACTGCATCAGCGGGATGGCATACTTTAAGGAAACTCTCGACGCCCGACGGACTGTAAAACAAAATCGCGTCAAAAGAGCCCGACACTTCCTGTGGCGTCAATGCCGTTTCGTAAACGCAAATCTCGTTAAAATCAACCTGATGCGCGCGCAACTCGTTGGGAATGGTGTCCAAACGGAGGTTTCCGCAAAAAAACGTAAACGATTCGCTGGCGTAATTCCCGGTGATGATTTTGGCCAGATCGGCTCCGTAATCAGTATTTTCAACCACTGTAAAACCTACCTCGTCCAAAACGTTGGCGGTTTTTTCGCCCACGCAAAAAACCGGATGCCTGCGGATGGATTGCACCTCGGGATGCGCCGCCACCGACTGTACCGCATTGGCGCTGGTAAAGATCAGGTTTTCCCTGATGTCGGTCATGGCAAATGGGAGTGGGCGTACCTCGATAAAGTCGGCATCAACCACGCCAAAACCCGCGTTGAGCAAAAACTGCCGCTGGTTGGGCAATAGCTTTTTGGTCGACAGGATCCGCTTCATCGGTCCAGACTGTTTTTGATGGTTTGCATCAGTTCACGTCCGCCTGAATCCAGCACTTCGCGCGCACAATCGCGTCCAAAATCCGTATGGCCTTTGTGGAGTTCGACAGTCTTCTCGATATGGATTTTTTGCGCGCCATCCAGCGAGCACAAAACACCTTCAAACCTGATTTGATGGTCAACAACTGTAGCGTGCGCGCCAATCGGAGCCGTACATCCGCCCTCGAGTTCGCGCAAAAACTGACGCTCTACAAACGTACAAACTTCACTGTGGGCATGGTTGAGTTTCTCTGTGGCTTCACGGCAAAACCAGTCATCGTGCATGGCCACCACCACCATGGCGCCCTGTGCCGGTGCGGGCAGCATCCAGTCGAGTTCCAGGTGATTTTGAGGTTTTATCCCAAGGCGTTCCAGTCCGGCCGCCGCAAAGATGGCTCCGCCCCAGTCGCTCTCGGCAAGTTTGGCCAGCCGGGTGTTGACGTTTCCGCGCAAATCCACGCATTGGTGGTGCGGATAGCGGTTTAACCATTGGGCCTGCCGGCGCAAACTGCCCGTGGCGATGGTAAGGGGTTGGGTAAAATCAGGTGGTTGGTTGTACACCAAAATATCGGCGGTCGACTCGCGGCGAAGCACTGCCGTCTGAACGATTCCTCTTGGCAACGCCGTGGGAACGTCTTTCATGGAGTGCACGGCAATGTCAACCTGGCCTGAAATCATGGCAACATCCAGCGTTTTGGTAAAGATTCCGGTTATCCCAAATTCGTAAAGCGGCTTGTCCAGAATGACGTCGCCGGCCGATTTTATCGGAACAATTTGCGTAGCATAGCCCAGCTCATTTAACCTGGCCTCGACCGTTTTTGCCTGCCAAAGGGCCAACTGGCTGTCACGGGTGCCTATCTTGATGGTTTTATGGGTCACTTTTATACGGGCCTTGCCTTACTTTGAATTTTCCAGTTGAAAGATTTTCTCGATCCAGCCGATGCTTTCATCCACCATGGTGTTGTCATCCTTGAGGTGGTTGGCAAAATGAGTGGTGATTTTATGAATGATCCGGTCGCTGATGATTTCCGCCTGGCGTTCGTCAAAATTTGAGATTCGCTTGCGCTGGTTGTTCAGCTCGGATACTTTTATCGAGTTGAGTTTTTCCTTGAGCGCCGTAATCGTCGGGGCAAATTTGCGGGCGTTGACCCAGCTGCGGAACTCAACCGTCACCTCATCGATGATGGTTTCGGCCATTGGAATGCACGCTTTGCGCTTTTCAAGGGTTTCGTCGGTGATTTGCGACAGCGCGTCCATGTGGACCAATTGAACTCCCGGAATGCGCAGTACGTTTTCGTCGACGTTTTTGGGAATTGACAAATCCAGGATCAGTAGCGGCTTTTTAAGGTTTAGGATGGCGGCGTCAACCGTTGGGTTAAGCGCTCCCGTTGCCACGATCAGCACGTCGGCCTTTTGGATTTCCTGCTGAAGTTCGGCGTATTCCTTGACGATCAGGTTAAACTTGCCGGCTACTTTATCGGCCTTTTCACGCGTGCGGTTGATCAGGACAATGTGATCGTTCTTGGTGTGTTTTACCAGGTTCTCGCAAGTGTTTCGCCCGATTTTTCCCGTGCCGAAAAGCAGAATGTTCTTGCTGCTGATGTCGGGCACGTGCTTCATGATGTATTGTACCGATGCAAACGAAACCGATGTGGCACCCGAGCTCAGGTGCGTTTCATTCTTGATGCGCTTGCTGGCCTGGATCACCGAATTGATGAGCCTTTCCATAAACGCATTGGCGATTCCCATCGACTTGGCCTGAACAAAGCTTGACTTGATCTGGCTGATGATTTCAAAATCGCCCAAAATCTGGCTGTCCAAACCAGTACCGACGCGGAACATGTGGTTCACGGCCTCGTGGTTCTTATGGACATAGGCCACCCGCTGGAATTCCTCTACGGTTCCCTGGCTGTTTTCACACAGAAGTTTTATGAGTTGAAACGGGTGATCGGCAAAACCATAAATCTCGGTGCGGTTGCACGTAGAGGTTACGATAATGCTGTCAATCCCTTCATCCTTGGCCTGTTCAAGCAATCTGGTCTTTGCCTGGCCGTCAAGACTGAATTTTCCGCGGAGGGCTGCGTCGGCCTTTTTATAGCTGAGTCCTACCGCATAAAACGTCCGGAATTTTGACAATGGCGTCTTTTCCATTCACACAATGCTCAATTAAGACAAAACTACTGCAGCTTATTGTATAAAAATAACGCTCAAAGTCCTTTTTATGTCGGGTAGTGTTTGTATAGACGCAAACCCTTGATTTTTCACGATTTTGCCCGTATTTGCAGACGTTGTCAACGGTTTTTTATCGTTCTATTTAGAGTTGTTCTAAATAAAATTTCGCTTAATTTTACACTGCAGATTTTAAAAAATGTCGCTATGGGTTCAAAAGATGTAATCGCGGTCGAAGATGATTTTACCATCATCCGATTTCGCAATGATGATGAACAGGTTTACCGCGCCCAACACGAATTAAAGTCAGGCCTGATCCAGTTTCACTTTGGCATCAAAGGACGGGCGAAACTGATTTTCAACCAAGGCAACTACGCGCTCGACTTGCGGGAAGAAAAGTCCTATCTGCTGTACAATCCGCAAAAGGAATTGCCGGTAAACATTGAACTGGCAAGGCAGACCTGGGTTTTGTCGCTGGTGATATCAATTAAGAAATTTCACGCGCTTTTCTCGTCTGAGGCTGATTATATTCCGTTTTTAAGCCGGGAAAATATCGACAAGAAATATTACCAGGAGGAAGATATTTCCCCGTCGATGGCCATTGTGCTGAGTCAGCTTTTCAACTATGCGCTCAATCCTTCAATCAAAAATCTTTATTACAAGGCCAAGGGTTACGAACTGCTGAGTTTGTACTTTAACCGCGCCGAAGATGCATCGGTGGAGCAATGTCCGTTTTTAACCGACGAGGACAGTGTTTTAAAGATCCGCAAGGCCAAGGAACTGGTGATCGCCAACATGGCCGAGCCGCCCGGATTGCAGGAATTGGCCGACTCGGTGGGACTGACGCTCAAAAAACTGAAAATGGGTTTCCGCCAGCTTTACGGCGATACGGTGTACGGATTTTTGTTTGATTATAAAATGGAATACGCCCGAAAATTGCTCGACAGCGGCGCCTACAACGTGAATGAAGTAGGCCTCAAAGTGGGTTACAGCACCGGAAG
>CAZIBV010000001.1:59443-68334 GCA_964537345.1 uncultured Flavobacterium sp.
GCGGCGCCTACAACGTGAATGAAGTAGGCCTCAAAGTGGGTTACAGCACCGGAAGTCATTTTATAGCCGCGTTTAAAAAGAAATTCGCCACAACGCCCAAAAAGTATCTGATGTCTTTATCTAGTTAAGAATCAAGAATGGTGTCCCAATCTAAAATCTGAAATCTGAAATCTAAAATCAACATCCACCCGTGAAAGGAGTTCTATTAGTCAACCTCGGATCGCCCGACAGTCCGGATCCAAAAGACGTTAAACCGTATCTCGACGAATTTTTAATGGACAAATACGTCATTGACGTGCCGTACCTGTTGCGCGTGCTGCTGGTTAGAGGCATTTTGATCAATGCCAAACGCCGTCACATCAATTCCGGAAAAGCCTACAGTAAAATCTGGACCAGTGAAGGATCGCCGCTGATTGTCATCTCCCGCAAGTTTCACCAAAAAGTTCAGCAGCGCACCAACCTTCCGGTGGCTCTTGCCATGCGCTACGGAAAGCCATCGATCAAATCAGGATTGGAGGAACTTTACAGCAAGGGCGTTACCGATGTGTACATGCTTCCGCTGTATCCGCAATATGCGATGGCCTCGACGCTGACAATCAACGCACTGGCCGACGAGTTGCAGCAAAAGCACTTCCCGAACATGAAAATCACCAAGGTTCCGGCGTTTTACAACCGTCCGGATTATATCAAAAACCTGTCGGATTCTATTGCAAAATCGCTCGAAGGATTTGACTATGACCACCTGTTGTTTTCATATCACGGAATTCCCGAGCGTCACATCCGCAAAACCGATGTCACGAAATCGCATTGTAAAATTGACGGTAGCTGTTGCGCCACGCCGTCGCCTGCCCACGAGTTTTGCTACCGCCACCAGTGTTTTGAAACAACGCGTCAGGTGGTAAAAGCATTGGGTATTCCGGAAGGAAAATACAGCCAGACGTTCCAGTCGCGCATTGCCGGTGACAAATGGCTGGATCCGTACACCGATGTCGAAATCAACAAAATGCCGGCAAAAGGCATCAAAAAACTGGCTGTGGTAACGCCTGCTTTTGTGTCAGACTGCCTGGAAACGCTGGAAGAAATCGGGATGGAAGCCAAGCACGAATTCAAGGAAAACGGCGGAGAGGAATTCCTGGCCATTCCGTGTCTGAACGACAACGATGACTGGGTACAAACCGTGGCCAACTGGATCAATGAGTGGGCTGCACCGCCTGTTGAAGTGTAAGCCATGGACGCGTATTACGACTACTTGAAATCCCTGCACCTGATCTTTGTGATTACCTGGTTTGCCGGGTTGTTTTACATTGTCAGGCTGTTCGTGTATCAGGTTGAAGCGTACGCCAAACCATCGCCGGAAAAAGAAATTTTAAGCAAACAACTCGCGCTGATGAGTTACCGTTTGTGGTACATCATCACGTGGCCATCAGCCGTATTGGCCAGCCTTTTTGCTTTTTGGCTGATTTTTGGAACCTCGTTGGGCTGGGCGTGGCTTTACCAACCGTGGATGCACGTCAAACTCGCGTTTGTGTTCCTGCTCTACTTGTACCATTTAAAATGCCATCAGATTTTTGCGCAACTGCAACGCGGCGAGGTGCGCCATACCTCGAATTTTTTGCGGATCTGGAATGAAGGCGCCACCCTGATTTTGTTTGCCGTGGTGTTTTTGGTGATCCTTAAAAATGCCGTCAACTGGATTTTTGGCGTGATTGGGATTTTTGTACTGTCGATTTTGCTGATGATAGGATTCAGGCTTTATAAAAAGATACGGGAACGTTAGGTGAAACGCGGAATCAACATATCGATGCTGTCATTGAGGATCCGGATTTTTATCTCGATGATTATCCTCATCCTGCTGGCATCGGTGCTGTTGGCATCAATATCGATTTTGCAGTTTAAGGACGAGGCTAAGGAATACCATCAGCAACGTCTGGACAACAAGGAAAATGCGATAAAGGAGCACATCAACTACGTTTTGCTCAACACCACGTATCCGCTCACCGAACAAAACCTGCCACTGATTTTCAAGGACGAGATTTATGAGCTGGCTGATATCCACAACATGGAAATCAACCTGTACGCGCTCGACGGCAGGCTGCTCAAATCGTCAAAGGCGGCCTTTTCAATTGACGAGCCCACGCCGCCCATTCCCAATTACATCCTTAAGCTGGTTCAGTCGTCGATTGAAAAGCGCTATGTAGACATACGCAATGTTGACGGCGTTAAAAACCGATCTTCGTTCAGCCAGATCAAGGACGATAAATTTAAACCCATAGGCATCCTGAACCTTCCGTATGTAGAGGACGACGGATTTTACGAGCGCGAACTGGAAAGCTTCCTGATCCGCCTGGGTCAGGTGTACGGCTTTATGCTGATTATAGCGTTTGGACTTGCCTACTTTTTGTCGACCTACATCACGCAGTCACTCAAAACCATATCGGATAAAATTACCGAAACCAGCCTAAACCAAAAGAACGAAAAAATCGCGCTCAGGGCCAACAGCAAGGAGATAGATTTGTTGGTCAAGTCGTACAATCAGATGGTCGATCAGCTCGAGGAAAGCGCCATCAAACTCGCGCAAAGCCAGCGGGAAGAAGCCTGGCGCGAAATGGCGAAACAGGTGGCGCACGAAATCAAGAATCCGCTGACGCCCATGCGATTGACGGTCCAGAATTTTGACCGCAAGTTTGATCCGTCAGATCCCGACGCCAAACAAAAACTCCGGGATTATTCCAACACGCTGATTCAGCAAATTGACACCATGACTGCGGTGGCGTCGGCATTTTCAAACTTTGCGTCGATGCCGGCCCAGCAAAATGAAACCCTCAACGTGGTGAGTGTGGTTGATTTGGCGTTGGATATTTTTAATGAAGATTTTATCAAGTTCGAATCAACCGAGGAAACCCTCATTGCCAACATGGACCGAACCCAACTGATCCGCGTCATTACAAACTTGGTTAAAAATGCGATTCAGGCCATTCCGACTGAAAAACCGGACAAATTGGTATCGGTTTTTATCCGCAAAAAAGACGACAAGGTGCTTATCAGCGTAGCCGACAACGGCACCGGAATTGAGCCGCAAAACGTACCGCGCATCTTTGAACCCAAGTTTACCACCAAGTCCAGCGGAATGGGCCTGGGGCTGGGAATCATTAAAAACATCATCGAAAATTATAAAGGAACCATTACTTTTGAAACAGAGTTGGGCAAAGGCACTACCTTTACGGTATGTCTGCCTATTGTAAACCCTTAAATTTAGCATCATGGACTATCAGAATCTCCTCATTGACTCCACCAACGGAATAGCCATCATTACCATCAACCGTCCCGATAAACTCAATGCGCTGAACCGCGCGACGATTGCCGAACTTCACGAGGCCTTGAAAGCTGCCGATGCCGACCCGGCTATCAAAGTAATTATCTTGACGGGAAGCGGTGAAAAGGCTTTTGTGGCTGGCGCCGATATTGCGGAATTTGCCAGTTTTTCGATCAAGGAAGGCGCGCACATGGCAGCTGAAGGTCAGGACTTGCTTTTTGACTTTGCCCAGAACCTTGGAACCCCACTGATTGCTGCCGTCAACGGATTTGCGCTGGGCGGCGGACTGGAACTGGCCATGGCGTGTCATTTCCGGATTGCGTCCGACAACGCGCGGATGGGACTACCTGAAACCTCGCTGGGTGTAATTCCGGGATATGGCGGAACACAGCGTTTGCCGCAACTCGTCGGGCGCGGAAAAGCCATGGAACTCATCATGACAGCGGGAATGCTTACCGCCGACGAAGCCAAAAGCTGGGGATTGGTAAACCACGTGGTGCCGCAGGCCGACCTGATGAACTTTTGCAAAGACATAGCCGGTAAAATCATGCGCAACTCACCAGCCGCCATTCGCGGGGCAATCAAGGCTGTAAACGCCAATTTTGCCAAAGGCGTAAACGGATTCGAGACCGAGGTGCAAGCCTTTGGAAAATGCTTTGGCACACATGATTTTGCCGAGGGAACAACCGCATTTCTCGAAAAGCGAAAACCCGCATTTTCAGGAAAATAAAGAGCCGGATTATTCCGGTTTTTTTATGGAATAACCTTACATTGCCGCACCAAAACAAACTAAAACATGAAAAAACTCTTTCTGTTGGCGTGCGGTATGGCCGTATTGGTTGGTCGCGCTCAGGAGCCATCTCAAAAAATCTCGTCGGACATTGCCAAGAGCGAAGTATTTAAAGATGAGTACAAACATTCTTTTATTTCGCTGGTCGAGGACGATGGCGCGGGCGGCGTGATCATTGTGCGTTCTTTTAGAGGAGGAGCTTTTTCCAGCGGATCTGGTTATTATTTTGAGCGATATGATCCGCAAATGAAACTCATCAAGGAATACGAATACGACACCAAGCAACGCAATGTTTTGGGCGTAATCGTCAACGAGGGTAAGGTTCACATTGTCGATCTGGTTTACGACAAGGAGCAAAAGGCCTATGTGTGTCGGGCAAACTCAGCCAGCATCGACGATTTCAATTTTAGCCAGAAAGAACTGTTTGCCATCAACATGAAAGAAATCAAGCGTTTTATGTTTGGTTTCAGATCAGTTGACGATGACAGCGGCGCGACCATGATTGTAAACGAAGACCGATCGGCGTTTGCCATCGCCATGGACCTGAAAGACGAAGACAACACCGAGAGCCACAAACTGTTTTTGTTTGACGCCAACTGCAACAAACGGCTGGAGCACAATTTTACACGCGATATCAAAGACCGCAAGTTTATGTATGAAAACATAGACGTGTCAAAAGACGGCAACACGGTTTACCTTTTGGGTAAGGTTTATACCGACGAAAAGAAAAAGAAAAAAGAAGGCGGAAAGTATCAGTATGAATTGACGCGAATTGACCAATCCGGACAAAAGACCCAGGTTTTTGACACGGAAGATCGCTTTTCACAATCGCTTAAAATGATGGTATCGCAGGATCGCCTGTTTTGCGTCGGGTTTTACTCGGAAAAAAATGACTTTCGTTACAAAGGACTGAGCTATTTTCAGTTGGACCCAACCACACTCGCTATCCAAACGTCAAAACACAATCCGTTTACCGAACAATTCATGATGGACAAATACGGAAAGGACAAGGACAAGGAACTCCGCAATTTGTCATTCCGCGGGATGCATGTTTCCGACAATGGCGATGTGATTTTTAACGCCGAAGAATTTTTTGTCGTGACCCATTCTTATATGACACCAAACGGCGGAATGGTGACGCGCATCACCTATCACTACAATGACATCGTCAGCGCCAGACTAAGCGCAACCGGCGATTGGATCTGGGCGCGAAACATCAACAAACGACAGGCGACAGGTGGCGATGAATCCTTCATTTCCTATTCGTCGATGTTTGACGGCGACAACACATACTTTTTTATCAACACGGGTGAAAAAGTCAAGAAACTCCGCGCCGACCGCATCCAATTTGGTCAGTCCAGCGCCAAACGAAGCAACCTCAATGTGATACGCATCAACGGAAGCGGCGAATTTGATTATCAGGAATTGCTGGACGACAAGGAAAATGAAGTGCCGTTTATGGTATCATCGGGAGCGGTGGCCAACAACTCGATTTACTTTATTGGCCGAAAAGGCAAAAAGAAACAGCTCTTAAAAATCACCATGTAAAATTGCCCGGGTCCGCCCGGGTTTTTTTATGCGTCGCCCTCCCACTCGGCGTAAAACTGCGAGAGGAAATGCTCCATAAAACGATGGCGTCCGGCGGCGATTTCCTTTCCCGATGCAGTGTTCATCCTGTCTCTTAAAAGGAGCAGTTTTTCATAGAAATGGTTGAGCGTGGGTGCCTCCAGTGATTTGTATTCGTTTGGCGTCATTCCCATTCGGGGTGAAATGGCCGGATCATAAAGCAGTCGGTTTTTGAATCCGCCGTAGTGAAAAGCGCGGGCAACGCCGATGGCACCAATGGCATCCAATCGGTCGGCGTCCTGAACAATGTCAAGCTCGATGGAATGATGCGTTTTGGGCGCATTTCCGCCTTTGTACGATATGTTTTGGATGATGGCGACCACGTGAAGGATGGTAGGCTGGTCGACCCCGATGCTTTCCAGAAAATTTCCCGCCTTTTCCGGACCGATGGTTTCGTCGCCGCCGTGAAACTTGCTGTCGGCAATGTCGTGCAAAAGCGCCGCAAGCTGAACGACTTGTAGGTTACAGGGTTCCTGACGGCCGATAACCATGGCATTGCGATAAACGCGTTGAATGTGAAACCAATCGTGGCCGGCCTCGGCGTTTTTAAGTTCGGCCTTTACATAAGCAATCGTCAGGTCGATGGGACTCATAGTTTGGGTAGTAAGATTTAACGATTGAGTGGCGGGCGTCAGATTCGGCTTTGGCTAGGCTGGCGTCACCCACTTAAAGATGTGTGATTGTTCCGGGATGACCAGACGCTCGGCGATTCGGGTCATGCGGGCCGGTAGCTTCATCAAAAAGTCGCGGGCGCGCTCGGCCTCATCATTAAGTCCGGTAATAGCATCGATTTTCCAGCGGTCAATCAGTTTTTCAAGGATTTCGACGTAATCAGCCGATGTGTAGACGCCAATCCGCTGTGCCGAATCAGAAAAATGCTCAAAGGCCGCTCCCAGTTTGTCGCCCGATTCCCTGAGGAAGTGCGCCGGCATCACGATTTTGCGTTTCATCATGTGCTGGAAAGCCAACATCATCTCGCTTGGATCGACCTGGAAAATACGGTTGACAAATTCACTGTATGCATTGTGGTGGCGCATTTCATCGCCGGCAATCATCTTGCACAGGCGCGAAAGTTTTTTATCGCCGTATTGCTTGGCCAATTGCGAAACGCGGTTGTGCGACACATAAGTAGCCAACTCCTGGAAACTGGTGTAGACAAAGTTTTTGTACGGATCAGTATCAGTGCCGATGTCAAAACCGTCGGTGATGAGATGCTGGGTAGTGATTTCTATTTCCTTCATGTTGACCCGGCCGGACAGATACAGGTATTTGTTGAGCAGATCGCCGTGACGGTTTTCCTCGCCGGTCCAGTGACGCACCCATTTGGCCCATCCGTTGCCCTCGGTCTGGTTGACGCCTTCAACGTCCATCAGCCATGATTCATACGTTGGGAGTGCTTCCTCGGTAATCATGTCGCCAATGAGAACGATCCAGAAATCATACGGAAGGTCTTTGGCTATTTCGCGGAGTTCACGCAGTTCCTCATAAAAATTTTCCCGACGAGAATCAGGTAAAAAATCAGACGGTTGCCAGATGGTATCAATCGGGACGAGGTATTCATCTACATAGGTGTCAATATCCTTTTCAAGGAACTGCATTACCTCAAGACGAACGTTTTTAATGGTTGCGGACATGCTTAGCTTTTTATGGCACCTTTAACGGCGCTTTCAGTTTTTTGGATTAATTCTTCAAACGGCATTGACGCGGGCAGCGGTTCATGGACGGTAAATTCCAATCGCGTTCCGAGTCCCATCGGGAAGGCGCCAAAGCGGACAATCTTCCAGGAATTGTTGATGGTTACGGGAACCACCAGGGCCGACGGTGCCGACTTGCACAGCAGTTTTAAACCGGTTTGCTGGAATTCTTTTGGCTTTCCGGTTTTACTGCGCGTTCCTTCAGGAAATATCACGGCCGAACGCTTGTGCTTTTCAATATATTTTCCCAATCCCGAAATGACGGGAATGGCTTGTTTTGGATCTTTCCGGTCAATCAGCACCGAGCCACCGTGGCGCAAATTGAATGACACGCTCGGGATGCCCTTGCCCAGTTCTTTTTTGCTGACAAACTTTGGATGCCAGCGCCGCATGTACCAAATAATGGCGATAATGTCGAACATGCTTTGGTGGTTGGCGACGATAATCAACGGAACGCCTTTGGGAATTTTGTTCAGTCCGTAAAACCGGTATCGGGTTCCCAATAAATACGTGCATTGGATCAGGCAAAAGTTTAGATAGTCGACGCTTTTTTTATGTGCCTGATATCCAAACAGATTGAGACAAATCCATTGAACGGGATGAAAAATCACCAACGTCAGCCCAAAGCACAGGTAATATACGACGCTCAACGGATACGAAAGGATTTTTTCCATATCCTGCAAAGGTAAGGCTTACCCTTTAAAATCCATAATGGCGAATGATTTTTAACCTTGCTAATAGCGCTAAATTTGGGGAAATGACATCTTGTATGAAAAAGTTTCTATAGTTCTCGTCATGCTATTTGCGAAAATTTCATCGGCACAAATCATAACTGACCTATACCCCGGTGGAGTACGCCCCCCAAACACATACTTTAAAGACACTCAAAATGTTTTAAATCCGTTTGTTGGTACATGGGTATATCAAAACGGCAGTACATCATTAACACTAAAATTAGAGAAAGCCATTATGCAACAGGTCGGGATAAGCTATCAAGACTTACTGTACGGCGAGTATCGGTACGTGGAAAATGGGGTTGAGAAAATCAACACGCTAAACCAGATGGCAAACCTCCTCCAACCACGGTATTTGCATAACATCTCGGGTGACCAAATATTACAATTTGATGACAAACCCTCCTATAACAAGGGTTCACCGGGTGACAAACGGGTCATTTTTTTAATGAATGACGCGATTACGGAATCTGTTTACTGTGTTTATGCGCGGATTTCCAATGCGATATCCCAGAATGGAAATGAACTCATGACGATTCAACTGGTAAATGATGGCTATACGGCGGGGCCTTCTAACCCCGACCCCATACTGGATGCATTAGGAATGCCGCAAGTGTATGTGGGACAAACCATCCCGAATGGCATCTATTTATTGGAGAAACAACCGTAGTCATCCGGTTTCATTCCTGCAACTTACAACATTAACACTTTTGGCAGAAAATCTGCATCTGGCT
>CAZIBV010000002.1:0-5484 GCA_964537345.1 uncultured Flavobacterium sp.
TCAACATTCCGGAATGCAAATTCCAAATTCCAAATTCCAAAATCCAAATTCCAAATTCCAAAAAGCTTGAACATTCCGGAATCCCAAATCTAAAATCTAAAATCCCATTCTGTCAGCAATTAGTTTGTTGGTGAACTGGCATCAACATGGCGGAATGCAAATTCCAAATTCCAAAATCCAAAATCCAAATTCCAAATCCCGAAAAGCTAATCTAAAATTATCCCCGCGAGAACCCAATCATCCAATTAACAACAAATCAATTGTTCATTGTTAACTGTTAATTGTTAATTGAATTCCTATTCTTAATTCTTAAATCTTAATTCTTAAATCTTAATTCTAAAATCTCCTAAAAATCTCTTCAAAATAATTTTGCGTAACGAAAAAAAATCACTTTCTTTGCACCCTGATTTTGAATAACGATTAAAGATACGCACGATGTCAAGAGTTTGTGACCTTACAGGTAAAAGAGCGATGGTTGGTAACAACGTATCGCACGCGATGAACAAGACCAAGCGCAAATTTTCGGTCAACCTGGTTAAAAAGCGTTTTTACCTGGCTGAAGAAGACCGTTGGATCACGTTGCGCGTGGCAGCTTCTACAATTAAAACCATCAACAAAAACGGAATCGACGCCGTGCTTAAACAAGCAAAGCGCGACGGGTTTATCAAGTAATCCCGCTCCTAAAATTATATAGTAATGGCAAAGAAAGGCAATAGAATCCAGGTTATTTTGGAGTGCACCGAGCATAAAGCCACCGGACTTCCGGGCACGTCTCGCTACATCACCACCAAAAACAAAAAAAATACTCCCGATCGTCTGGAGATTAAAAAGTTCAACCCAGTGTTGAAACGTGTAACCGTTCACAAAGAGATCAAATAATAAGGAATCATGGCAAAGAAAACCGTAGCAACCCTGCAGACATCTTCTAAAAGATTGTCAAAAGTGATTAAAATGGTGAAGTCACCAAAAACAGGCGCTTACACTTTCGTTGAAAGCATCATGGCTCCTGAAGAGGCCGACGATTTTCTGAAAAAGAAATAATCAGGCTTACAAATCAAATCAAAGCTACTTTCTCTCGAAAGTGGCTTTTTTGTTTTATTTTTACAGCTGTTCCGGCTGTCCGCTGTAGTCCTCACGGCAAACACCGGTTTGTATCCGTCGTCCGTTGGCTTCCTTTGGTCGCCGCGCCCGCCGGTAAAAACCAGGCGTTTCCCGCTCCGGGCTGCCGCTTCCATCCGGGCTGGGGAATTTGAAAATTTGAGAATTTGAAAATTTGAAAATGGAATTTCGGTAATTTTAGACATTTTGAATGTCAGTCCCTGACGCTTTTCCATCATTTTAAATACATCCGTTCAACTTTGCAAAGCCTCTAATCTTCAAATCGCCAAATCTTCAAATTTTCAAATTAAATGAGCTTTTTCAAACGCATATTCTCCTCTGAAAAGAAAGAGACCCTCGACAAAGGGTTGGAGCAAACCAAAACCAGTTTTTTCAGCAAGCTGACCAAGGCCGTTGCCGGAAAGAGCAAGGTCGATGACGAAGTACTCGACAATCTCGAGGAAGTTCTGGTCTCGTCTGACGTCGGCGTCGAAACCACCCTTAAAATCATCGACAGGATCGAGAAGCGCGTCGCTCAGGACAAATACCTGGGCACCGATGAACTCAACCGCATCCTTCGCGAGGAAATTGCAGCGCTACTGTCTGAAACCAACAGCGGCGAACAAACTGAATTTGTCATTCCATCCGGCAAAAAGCCCTACGTCATCATGGTAGTAGGCGTCAACGGTGTAGGCAAAACCACAACCATCGGCAAGTTGGCCAACCAGTTTAAAAAGGCAGGTTATAAAGTGGTTTTGGGCGCTGCCGATACCTTTCGCGCCGCCGCCATCGACCAGCTTCAAATCTGGGCCGACCGCGTTCAGGTTCCCATCGTCAAACAGCAAATGGGTTCCGATCCTGCATCGGTAGCATTTGACACGCTGCAGTCGGCGGTTTCACAGGATGCCGATGTGGTTATCATCGACACCGCAGGTCGTTTGCACAACAAAGTCAACTTGATGAATGAGCTGACTAAAGTAAAACGCGTGATGCAAAAAGTTGTAGAGGATGCGCCGCATGAAGTGCTTTTGGTGCTCGACGGATCAACCGGTCAAAACGCTTTTGAACAGGCCAAGCAATTTACCGCCGCCACCGAGGTTACCGCCCTGGCTGTTACCAAGCTTGACGGCACGGCCAAAGGAGGCGTGGTCATCGGCATCTCCGACCAGTTTCAGGTCCCGGTAAAATATATCGGAGTAGGCGAGGGCATCGACCATTTGCAGGTATTCAACAAATATGAATTTGTCGATTCATTCTTTAAATGAAAAAATTATCCAGTCTTAAGCCGCTACACATTTACCTGATTGGTTCAGCGCTTTCCATTGTCAGCGGACTCCTGATTCGGCCTTTTAGCGAAACAGCACACACGGCAGTACTGATTTTATCCATTATCATTATGTTGATGGGCGTGGTCAAGTACTTTCGCTCCTAGTTAACCGCCGCATTGATTTTTTCCCAAAGCGCATTGTCAAACCCCGACAGCGCAAAATTGGTTCCCTCGGCCGAGTCGCCCATGCGTACCACAACCATGTTCCGCGACGGGATTACGTAGATTCTCTGGTCGTTCATGCCCATAGCCGCGTACATATCCTGCGGCGCCGATGGTATGAGGGTTCCGTCAAATTCCAGTTGCAGTTGCGGCAGGCGGTAGCTTTCCTTTCCGTTGAGCCACCAAAGGTATCCGTATGCCTTGTTGATTGGCTGTGAGGTTTGGGTGGCCTGGGCGCAAAATGCTTCGGGTAAGATACGGGTGTCACCCCATTTTCCCTTGGCCAGCATCAATAGCCCAAATCGCGCCATGCTTCGGGTATCGCTCCAATAAATGCTCAAATCATTTGAATTGATCCACGTTCCTGTCATCCCGATGGGTTGCTTTAGCCGCGAATTAAAATAATCTTTCCAGGTTTCTCCGGAAGCTTGGGCCACCACATCCTGAAGTTTTACATAGACGTTGTCATATGCCCATCGGGTTCCGGCCGGTGCCACATAAGTCAGACAATCGGGAGAAACACAATCGCCGTTTGCCACATCGTCCAGTCCGGAGGTCATGGTCAGTAAATGCGATATTTTGATAGCGTCTTCCTGCGCCGACGTCAGGCTTGTCCACCCCGCGCCAAGATGTGTCGATACTTTATCATCCACTAAAAGCAATCCATCCCGTTCGGCAATGCCCGTCATCGCAGTGGTAAGGGTTTTTCCGGCGCTTGCCCAATACCAGGGCGAATTTGCCGTGTGGGAACCAAAGTAGTACTCGACGGCGATTTTACCATCGACCAGAATCATAAACGAGCGGGTGTTTTTTAGCTCCAAAAAGTCGCGGAGTTCATCCAGTGCACCCTGATTCCAGCCGAGTGATTCAACTGAAATGGTTTCCCACTGAGTCCCGGCAGGCGGGAAGTAGAGGTCGGGAGATAAGTTGGGTTCGGCCGAGTCAGTGCTGCAAGCCAGAAGGGCTGTGAACACCAAAAGAATCAATCGTTTCATGGCTAGGTTTAAGGCATAGATTAACAAACTAGCAACGGGTTTAACGGGCATAAAAAATGATATCTTTACAACATGAAATACCTGCTTCCACTCTTTGCTTTTGTGCTGTTTTCGTGCAGCAGTCCGCAGCCCGCCGATCTGGTTCACCTCAATGGTTATTGGGAAATCGAATCGGCTAAAATGAAAGACGGCACCACACGCGAATATACCATAAATCCAACTGTCGAATATTTTGAAGTCAAGGATCGAAAGGGCGTCCGCAAAAAATTGATGGCGCAAATCGACGGCAAATTCATCGATGCTGGAAATCCCGCCGAGGCATTTGAAGTTATCGACCAGGACGGTAAAATGTTGTTAAAGTACACCATGCCGGAAACTTCATGGCAGGAGGAACTCATAGAACTCGATGCCAACCGAATGGTGGTACGAACCCAACACGACCTGACCTTTACCTACAAACGCCACGAACCGATCAAATTGTGATGAAGCGCACCAGCAATGAAAATTCCCTGGCCGAGGTGCTAAAGCATCTGATCAAGAAAAACAATCTGGAAAAAGGGATTCAGGCGGTTACAGTCGAACAGGCCTGGAAAGACGTTATGGGAAATGGTGTCCGTCATTATACGCGTTCGGTGGGCTTTGCATCCGGTGTGCTGACCGTTGAACTTTCATCCTCGGTATTGCGCGAGGAACTTTACCACGGCAAATCCAAAATGATTGCGCTGCTCAACGAACATCTGGGCGAGGAGTTGGTTAAAGACGTCGTTTTAAGATAAAAAAAATCCCGCCTTATAGCGGGATTCAATTTTTAAAAAGGTCTTAGAACATCTCACGACCGGCAAAGTGAAAAGCACCTTCAATGGCGGCGTTTTCATCGCTGTCTGATCCGTGAACGGCGTTCTCACCAATTGATTTGGCGTATTTTTTACGGATGGTACCCTCGGCGGCATCAGCCGGATTGGTAGCCCCGATCAGTTTGCGGAATTCCTCTACGGCGTTGTCCTTTTCCAGGATGGCCGCCACGATTGGGCCGCGTGACATAAATTCAACCAACTCGCCAAAAAACGGACGCTCTTTGTGTACTCCGTAAAATTGCTGCGCATCGGCAACGGTCATTTGGGTAAGTTTCATCGATACGATGCGGAACCCAGCCTCAGTAATCATGTTGAGGATTCCTCCAATGTGCCCCGCTTCAACTGCATCGGGCTTGATCATGGTAAACGTTCTGTTTGTAGCCATTTTTTAGATTTTGATTTTAAACAGGCCTTGCCTGAAATTCGGCGCAAAAGTACGGTTTCCTGCTTTAATGCAAAAAACGTTTAAAATTAATTTCTAAAAAACCAGAATCTTAAACTGCTGATCCAACGGATTCAGTCCGGACAAAATCGATTCAATGAATTCTGGGCCATATTCGGCGTAAAAACCCGAGAAGTTCTCTTGTCTTTCCTGGAGGCCGCCATTCGGGAACAGCTCGTTGCGCAAGGAGGTTGCTCGGTTTAAGAAGTCTGCGTGCCGGCGCTTTTCAGCCCGGAGCAGTTTTTTTTCAAGGTTTTCTAGCCCTTTGAGTTGCTTGGCTTTTTGTGCGGCCACCGCGGTTCCAAAAGATTTGTCGGTGCTGAGCGCCAATTTTTCCAGTTCGTCAAACTGGGCCGCCAGAAACCTTTTTTGTGCTGAAAAGTCCAGATTCAGTGCGGATAATCGCCGGGTGATGACAGAACGCAAATCCTCGGTCGGCAAGAAAAGATCGCTCCAGGAAAGACCCAGGGCGTCAGCTTTTTGGGCCTGCTTCCGCGTGGCTACCAGTACTGAATCGCGTAGCAAAAGGATGGGGAAAGTAACTTGTGAACGGTCAAAGTACGGCTTGAGTTGCAGCCAGTAAGCCAGTTCGCCGCCACCGCCTAT
>CAZIBV010000002.1:5584-47757 GCA_964537345.1 uncultured Flavobacterium sp.
CGGCCGTTGTATCGGAGAGGTTTGCGTATTGCCGGGTAAGCGTATCGGCCAAAAGGCTTCGGCTTCCGGCAAAGTTTTTTTGCTTTTCAACAATCTGCGCAGCAAAGTTTTCCAATTCGGGAAACCGGTTATACAAAGGCTCCAACTGCTGCTTCCGGTTAAGGTAGTCGACAATCAGAGGCGAAAAGAATCCGGAATTTTGATAACTGACGCAGTCGTTGGGCATGGCAATCGCAAAGCGCAAAAGTACAAAAATCAACCTTATTTTCTTCAGGTAGCGCTTTATCGGGTTAACCTGCTATTTTTGCAAAAAAGACCTGTGGCCAGCATCTTTCTCATAACGCCTCCGTTTACGCAGCTCAACACGCCGTATCCGGCCACGGCCTACCTAAAAGGTTTCTTCAATAAAATGGGAATCCATGCGGTTCAGGCCGATCTTGGGATAGATGTGATTCTGGAAATGTTTTCCTCGTCAGGGCTTGACCAAATGTTTTCGCGGGTGGGGGATAGTCTGGAGATGTCTGCAAATGCTCGCCGAATCTACAGCCTTCGCGGTCATTACATCCGGACAATCGATGCCGTGGTGCTTTTTCTCCAGGGAAAGAATCCACCATTGGCGCTGCAAATCTGCCATGAAGGCTTTCTTCCGCAGGCGTCGCGTTTTGACCAACTGGCCGATTTGGAATGGGCATTTGGCACGCTGGGAACCCAGGACAAAGCCAAACACCTGGCCACGCTTTATCTGGAAGATCTTTCAGATTTTATCGTAGAATGCATCGACCCGCATTTTGGGTTCAGTCGTTATGCGGAACGGCTCGGACGATCGGCAGCCACCTTTGACGAACTGTACGGTCAACTCCATCATCAACTGACCTTTACTGATGATATCCTGATTTCCACGCTGGCCAAAAAAGCTCCCGGTGATGCTGATTTGGTGCTGATTTCAGTCCCGTTTCCCGGAAATCTATACGCCGGATTCCGATGCGCGCAATGGTTTAAGCAAAATCGGCCCGGCGTCAGGACGGCATTGGGCGGCGGGTTTGCCAATACCGAGTTGCGATCGGTGTCTGACCCCCGCGTCTTTGAATTCTTTGATTTTATCACGTTGGACGATGGCGAACGCCCGCTGGAAATGTTGATCAATCACCTGGACGGCGGCCCGCGCATCCTCAAGCGGACGTTTTTGCTGGAAGACGGGGAAGTCATTTATATTGACAATGCCGATGTGCCCGATTATCGTCAGGCCGAAGTTGGCACGCCGGATTATGACGGTCTTCCGTTGGACAAATACCTTTCCGTGTTGGAATTGGCCAACCCGATGCACCGCCTTTGGAGCGATGGCCGATGGAACAAACTCACCATGGCGCACGGTTGTTACTGGGGGAAGTGTACGTTTTGTGATATTTCACTGGATTATATCAAACGATATGAACCAGCCGCTGCAGCACTTTTGGCCGATAGGATTGAGGAGATGGTAGCCGCAACCGGCGAAACTGGTTTTCATTTTGTGGATGAGGCCGCCCCGCCTGCATTGATGCGCGACCTGGCGCTGGAAATCCTGCGACGCCGCCTGACGATAACCTGGTGGACCAACATCCGCTTTGAAAAAAGTTTTACCGCCGATCTTTGCCGTCTTTTGCGCGCCTCGGGATGCGTGGCGGTTTCGGGCGGACTGGAAGTGGCCTCCGACAGGCTTTTAAAACTGATTGACAAAGGCGTCACCGTTGCGCAGGTGGCCAAGGTGACGGATAACTTTACCCAGTCAGGCATCATGGTGCACGCTTATTTGATGTACGGTTATCCCACCCAAACCACAGCCGAAACCATCGACAGTCTGGAAATGGTGCGCCAGCTTTTTGAAGCCGGAACGCTGCAGTCAGGTTTCTGGCATCAGTTTGCGCTAACGGCCCACAGTCCGGTTGGGATGTTCCCCAGCAGGTTCAACATTAAAAAAGTGACCCAAGAAGTTGGTACGTTTGCCAACAACGATCTGGATTTTATTGATTCGACAGGCGTCGACCATTCGCGTTTTAGTTTTGGACTCAAAAAGTCGCTTTACAATTTTATGCACGGCATCGGACTTGATTTTCCCGTGCAAAAGTGGTTTGATTTTCCGGTGCCAAAACCCACAGTGCCGCCGCGGTACATACTGGACGCTTTGGATGAACCTGATGGATTTTCCATCAGGTCGTCCGCCAAGGTTGTCTGGCTCGGAAGCGCGCCCGTGGTAACCCGCGAGGCCAAATCCAAAAAGGGAAAGACTTTTGCCGTCACTAGGTTGGAATTTCACACCACGCGTCAGTCAGTATCGGTAACTTTTGACGAAAAAGGCGAGTGGCTAGCCAGCAAATTATTGGACCTCGAAGGATTCCAGACAATGTCACTGGGCGCGTTAAAAACTGACTTTGAACTTCAGTGGCCTGATTTTGAGCTTTTCTGGTTTTCCAAGCCAATGCGAACCGTGCGCGAAAACGGACTGTTGGCGGTATAATCAAATCGTCAGGCGAAAGCCTACACCGTGGATGTTGTCAATCGAAATGCCCGGTTCATTGACCAGGATTTTTCGGAGGCGTGAAATAAACACATCCAAAGATCTTCCCATAAAGTAATCGTCTTCGCCCCAAAGCGCTTTCAGGATTTCCTCGCGGCGTAGCACCGTATTCTTGTGTTCAAGGAAAAGGCGCAGCAAATCACTTTCGCGTTGGGTCAGCGTAATTTTTTGGTCGCCGTCAAACAGCAGGTAGTTTTTGGTGTCAAACTGAAAGCGGCCTATTTTGAGATGGTCGTCCTGGCTTTTTTGCGAACGCTTCCGGAAAATCTCAATCTTTAAAATCAGTTCTTCAATGCTAAAGGGTTTCACCAGATAGTCATCGGCGCCCAGCCTCAAGCCTTTTATGCGATCTTCCTTAAGCGTTTTGGCCGACAGGAAGATGATGGGCGTGTGCGGGTCGACGTTGCGAATTCGGGTGGCAAGTTCAAATCCGTCCATTTTAGGCATCATGATGTCAAAGACGCAAATGTCAAAATCACCGGAAATGAACGTGTCGTAGGCTTCCTGACCGTTTTTGCAGTGCGTAACCTCGTAGCCGTTTTGCTCCAGATTGTCCTGGGTTAAAAAGGCAAGTGTCTGATCGTCTTCGGCATATAAGATTCGGCAACTCATTTCATGGGAATTTTAATCGAAATGGTGATTCCGCGTCCGTAATTGTTAAACGCTTTAACCTTCCAACCATGCAAGGTGCACACTTTTTTTACATAATACAAGCCCAGTCCAAAGCCTGAAGTTTCGTTGCTTTTTTCATTGGGGACGCGGTAAAACCTGTCAAAAATGTGATTGAGTTTTTTGGGCGGGACGCCGATGCCTTCGTCGGTAAAGTCCAGCACCAAAGCTTTGCCTTCACGCCTCGTGCTCACCGTTATTTTGGGATGTTCATCGCTGTATTTGATGGAATTATCAAACAGATTCTGAATGAGGTTTTTAAAGTGAAAGACGTCCAGACGGTAGCGCGGTCGGTAGTCGGCGTGGACCTCAATCGTGACATTCTCAAACCGCTGACGGAATTCGGCCGCCACTTCTTCAATCAGCGTGACGGGCTCCTCGGTTGACTTTTTAAGCTGCAGTGGCATTCGGTCAGACCGTGCGATGTTCAGGATGGTATCGATGTGATCGTTCAACTTTTCGCTTTGTTCTACGATAAGTTCAGTGTATCGGTCCAGTCGCTGGTTTAAAAACACTTCCCTTTGTGTCTGCATCGACCGCGCCGCCAGTAAAATGCTTGAAAGCGGTGTCTTGAATTCATGCGTCATGTTGTTTAAAAAGTCGCGCTGCAGATCAGAGTATTTCCGCTGTTGGATAATCGTAAAAATCGAGTAGACGTACAAAAACAAAATCAGGATGAGCGCGCCCGACAGGATAAGCCACAATTTGAGCGACCCGAAGAGATAAGACGTTTCATTGGGAAACCGCACCGCAAAATAGTAAACCAGATTCCGGTGTTTGGGAAAGTAAACTGATTTGGCTCCGTAGGTTTGTTTGTCGATTGACACATAACTTCCGTATACCATTTCATCGCTCTCGCAATCGTACATGGCGTATTCGAAATCAGTGTTGAGGTTGATTTTTTCGAACTCCGCTTTGAGATAATGCTCCAGGATATCCGGCTCAAAGTCATTGTTTACGTTGACGATGTAATAATCGTTGGCGACCTTACGAACGGGATTTTCGGCCGGAATTTCATGGCTTGAGTGGGCGTAAAGCCTTTTGACGACTTCCAGCAGCGCAATGTGGGCCTTTTGGCTGAATTTTGTCTCTTCCAGATTATAGGCCTGACGGGTCCAAAGCAACTGTGCAATCAGGATACCGACAATCGCAATCAGTCCAAGAACAATGATGATATTTAAACGCGCCCGTTTCAACTGAATTTTTTCGTAATATTAACCATAAAAAAAATCCGATTTTACCATTAACAACTCGTTAACAAAGGTTTGAATTCAGTTAACATCGGTATACAACTGAACGCCTTATTTTTGGAACATCAAAATTGTAAACTTTAAACGACAAAAAATATGAAAGTATTGAAAATTTCGGCTCTTGCCCTTGTATTCGGACTGATGTCTTTTACAGGAACTGACGTTAAAACCGAGCCTGTAGTTAAAACTGTTCAAGCCAAAGCAGTAACTTGGAAAGCTGAAACCGTTGATTTGGGCGACATTCCGCAAGGCAAACCAAAAGACATGACTTTTGAGTTTTCAAACACCGGTAAAGGTGATGTTATCATTACCAATGTAAAACCAGCTTGCGGTTGTACAGCTGCCGATTACACCAAAACTCCTGTTAAACCAGGTGACAAAGGTTATGTAAAAGCCACCTATAACGCAGCTGCCAAAGGGCCTTTCTCTAAAACTGTAACGGTTACCCTGACTGGTGTTGAGAAGCCGGTAGTTTTGACTTTCAAAGGAACTGTGATCTAAGAATCAACTGTTTTTAAAATAAAAAATCTGATGTTATTGCATCAGATTTTTTTTTGTCCTTATGCGGGTTCGCCGTATAAATCAAATTCGGTGGCGTCGGTTATGCGAATGTTGGCAAATTCGCCTGTTTTCAGGTAGTGCTGCGTGGCGTCAATCAGGACTTCGTTGTCTACGTCAGGACTGTCAAACTCGGTTCGGCCCACGTAGTGCGTACCTTCTTTTCGGTCGATGATGCAACGGAACGTCTGCCCGATTTTTTCCTGGTTGAGTTCCCATGAAATCTGCGACTGAAGTTCCATGATCTCGTTGGCCCGCTGCTGCTTTACTTCCTGCGGCACATCATCTTCCAAAAGATAGGCATGGGTATTTTCTTCATGCGAATAGGTGAAACAGCCCAGACGCTCAAATCGCATGTCGGCCACCCAGTTTTTCAGGATTTGGAAATCCTCTTCAGTTTCGCCTGGATAACCCACAATCAGCGTTGTACGGATGGACATGCCGGGAACGGCTTTGCGGAATTCTGAAATCAATTCGGTGGTTTTGGCTTGAGTGGTTCCGCGGCGCATCGATTTCAGGATTTTGTCGGAAATGTGCTGAAGCGGAATGTCGAGATAATTGCAGATTTTGGGTTCGCGCTTCATCAGTTCCAAAACGTCCATCGGGAAACCGGTAGGGAAGGCGTAATGCAACCTGATCCATTCGATTCCATCAACTGCGGCCAAGGCTTCGAGCAATTCGGCCAGGTTGCGCTTTTTGTACAAATCAAGACCGTAATACGTTAAATCCTGCGCAATCAGGATCAACTCCTTGACACCATCTCTTGCCAGCCCTTGCGCTTCTTTAACCAGTTTTTCAATCGGTTGTGATACGTGTTTGCCACGCATGATCGGAATGGCGCAAAAACTGCACGGACGGTCACATCCCTCGGCAATTTTGAGGTAGGCGTAATTTTTAGGCGTGGTAGTCAGTCGCTCACCCAAAAGTTCGTGTTTGTAATCGGCTCCCAACGCCTTGAGTAAAAGCGGAAGTTCGGTAGTCCCAAAATACTGGTCAATATTGGGTATTTCCTTTTCCAAATCCGGGCGGTATCGCTCTGAGAGGCATCCGGTGACAAACACCTTGTCAACCAGGCCGCGATCTTTTTTATCGGCGTATGCCAAAATGGTATTCACCGATTCTTCCTTGGCATTGTCAATGAATCCGCAGGTATTGATAACGACGATGTTGCCGTCTTCGCGGGCTTCGTGTTCAACGTCTTTTCCGCTGGCGCGCAGCTGACCCATAAGGACCTCGCTGTCATAGACGTTTTTGGAGCACCCAAGGGTGATGACATTAATTTTATTCTTCTTGATCGAACGCGTTCTCATTGCCAATAATTTGGGGTGCAAAACTACTATTTTTTAACGGCCTGGCAGAGCCCGAATCAAATTTTAGCACATAAAAAAAGCCATCTCTTTCAAGATGGCCGGTGTAGGGATTGGATTAACTTAAAGTTCAAAGACAAGTCCAAGTGATATGTTATTGCTGGTCTCCCTGATGGCAGGAGCATTGACAAATCCGGCGCTGTATATCGATTGGTTGTAATCGCGTCGGGCGTGGGTATAGGACAAATCCAGACGGGTGTTTCCAAAATTGTAGCCAAATCCGCCGGAAAAGGCGTTCAGGTCGCCAATGGTGTTTCCGTTTTTGTACGGACTTTGTTCATTGCGGTATCCCGCGCGTAAACTGACATTCTTGATTCGGTATTCGCCGCCAATGCGGAGTTCGCCAGCCATGTCCATCACATCTTCAAAATCTCGGTTGGCGCGTGCAAAGTCGCTTTCAGGCCTAAAGGTGATGTTGCGATAATCTTTCAGGCTGTAATCAACGCTGAGCAATCCGCTTTTACCAAAAATATAGGCCAGACTTCCGGTCCATTTCCCGGGCGTCTGTAGTTTATAAGTCTCGTAAATGACCGTGACATTTGGATCAACAATAGCGGTAAAATCGATGCCATCTTCGGCACGTACGCTCGAAATGCTTTGCGACACCTCGTCGTTGAGGCGATACCAAGTGGGCGACTCATAGGCCAAACCGGCGCGCCATTCGCTGGTGATTTTTGCAATCATACCCAACTGGAATGAGAATCCGCTGCCGTAGGTATACAAGTCGTTGTTAAAACGCAGTCGTTGCAGGCCGTCATCGGTATTATTGGTGTTTGATTCGTAAAAACTCGATGACATCCTGAAGTCGGTAAAATGTGAGTTCAGGCTCAAACCAAAAAACAGGTTATCCTTGTACTGTGCCGATACGTTAAAATTTGCACGTCCGTTGTAACCCGTGGTGACATACGAATATTCCTGATAGTAATTTCCGCCCGCCGGAACATTTGAAACATACGCCGAGTTGGATGGCGAATTCTCTACGGGGTTGATGATATACGCCTGATATCCCAAAAACGCCTGGGCATCGGCATAATTAAGCTCTTCGTAATAAAAATCCTGAAGGATGTTAATCGGAACCCCGCCGTTCATGTTGGCAAATGACGTAAAGTATCCACTGACAGAATTAGGGCTTACACCTCGTGTGTATCGCGTGTTGTCGAGATTGTTGACGTTTTCATAATTGAGCGCAAACGCAAACTTTTTCCAGTCACTTTTGGCATCGTCGTTATAGAGTACATAAACGCCGCCCGCCTGATTTAAATCAAAGGCGTTGTCAGATTCTGATGTACGCGTGCCAAAATAATCTGACTGATTCTTGACGTTGTAACTGCTGAGTGTCAGGCCAACCTGAGTCGTGGTGAAAATCGCCGATCCCGCGGGGTTGTTGTTCAGGGATGACAAATCGCCGCCCAATGCACCAAAAGCGCCACCCATCGCGCGATAGCGGGCGGATCCTGAAATGTTGTCCTGAGCGTAACGCACGGCATCAGAAATCTCTTGCGACACAACCGATCCTGTGGTCAGTACAGTCGCTATAAATAAGAATATTCTTTTCATAACTGATTGTCAGATTAGATTCGCATTAGCGACGGCCTCCACCTCCGCCACCACCACGGGTACCTCCACCACCTCCGGTGCTAAATCCTCCGCTTCGGGTTCCCCCGCTGCTGGCCGGTGAATAAGAGCGGGTAGGGGTTGACTGCCTTACGTTTCCTGAGTTGTTGCGAACCGGAGCCTGCCGGATTCCGCCTGTGTTTGAGTTTCGGGTGTTCCCGCTGTTGCGGATGGTTGTATTGTTGTTGTAATCCCGTGTGCGGGTTGTTGAGAATCTGGTTCTCGAGGTGTTGTTGCTAAAGGTTGTGCGGGTTGTGCGTGTACCTGGAGCGTATGTTGAACGTCCCATAGTGTTTCGCAAACCGCTGTTGTAATAAGATCCGCGACGACCTCCGCCATAGGCGTAATGGTGGTGGTTGTGTCCGTACCAGTGCGGGCTGTACCATTGGTTGTAGCCCCATCCCCATCCGGGGCCGTACCAGTTGTTCCATCCCCAGCCGCCATACCAACCGGCGCCCCAGGAGTTCCATCCCCATCCTATACCCCAGGAAGGGCCATACCATGAATTCCATCCCCAGCCCCATGACGGGCCGTACCAGTTATTCCAGCCCCAACCCCATGATGGTGCATACCAGTTATTCCAACCCCAGTTGTTCCCGTAAATATTGACGGTGACATTGTCAGATTCGCTACCCCAACCTGCATAACCGGTTGCTTCGCGTGGCTGTTCAGCCTTTGCGGAGTCGCTTGAACTGTAATTTTCCGCGTCGGTGTAGACGAGGGTTTCATCGTGAAGTGTTCCAAAATAGTCGCGGTAGTACGCTGAGCTTGAAGTAGTTTCAGAGCGTCGGTCGTATCGGGAATCGCCGTAAATTCCGTCGCGATCGGCAGTGGTAGATTGCGACGAGCCGCAGGAAACGGCCGTCAAAACCGAAAGCCCTCCAAAAATCAGGTAAGACAGGCGGTTTCTTAGTTTGTAGTTAGCTTTCATAGCGCCGATTTTTATTGTTGGGCAATACAAAATTAGTTAGTTTTGCCAAACGGTTTAGTTAAAAAAATCGAAACAATTTTTGTGCCAAGACAATTAAGATGAGTAAAAGTTTAACGACAAGGGCGGAGGATTATTCAAAATGGTATAACGAACTGGTAGTGAAGGCTGATTTGGCCGAAAACTCAGGCGTTCGCGGCTGTATGGTCATCAAGCCTTACGGGTATGCCATATGGGAAAAAATGCAACGCGAACTCGACCGGATGTTTAAGGAAACCGGACACGAGAACGCCTATTTTCCGCTGTTTGTGCCCAAGAGCATGTTTGAGGCCGAAGAAACCAATGCCGAAGGTTTTGCCAAAGAATGTGCTATCGTAACGCATTATCGCTTAAAGGCCGACGAGAATAAGCCCGGTAAATTGATGGTGGATCCAAACGCCAAACTGGAGGAAGAACTTATTGTTAGGCCAACCAGTGAAGCCATTATTTGGAGTACCTATAAGAATTGGGTGCAGTCGTATCGCGATTTGCCTTTGCTGATCAACCAGTGGGCCAATGTGGTGCGCTGGGAGATGCGTACGCGATTGTTTTTGCGAACTGCCGAATTCCTCTGGCAGGAAGGCCACACCGCACATGCCACGCGTCAGGAAGCTATTGCTGAAACCGAGACGATGCTTAATGTTTACGCTGAATTTGTCGAGAATTTTATGGCGATTCCGGTCATCAAGGGTATCAAGACGGCCAATGAGCGATTTGCCGGTGCCGATGAGACTTATTGCATTGAAGCATTGATGCAGGACGGAAAAGCCCTTCAGGCAGGAACTTCCCACTTTTTAGGGCAGAATTTTGCCAAGGCCTTCGACGTGAAATTCACAAGTCAGGAAGGGAAACTGGAATATGTTTGGGGAACTTCATGGGGTGTTTCAACCCGATTGATGGGCGCGCTTGTCATGACCCACTCGGACGACAAAGGACTGGTGTTGCCGCCAAATCTCGCACCGATTCAGGTGGTCATCGTCCCGATTCACAAAGGCGATGAGCAATTGGCCGAAATTTCGGTCGTGGTCGATGAATTGGTGAAGACGCTTCGTCAGCGCGGCATATCGGTCAAGTATGACAACCGCACCACGCTGAAGCCAGGCTTTAAGTTTAACGAATACGAGCTCAAAGGCGTTCCGGTAAGGGTTGCCATCGGTCCGAATGATTTGCAAAACGGAACTTTTGAGGTGGCCCGCCGAGACAATCTGTCAAAAGAAGTTGTTGCCAAAGAGCAAGTGGCTAACTACATTGAAAACCTTTTGGAACAAATCCAGGCATCCCTCTTTGAAAAGGCCCGCGCGTATCGCGATAAGCACATCACGCCGGTTGACAATTTTGAGGAGTTCAAGGATGTCTTGGAAAACAAAGGCGGATTTGTAGCAGCGCACTGGGACGGAACTCCCGAGACCGAGGAAAAGATCAAAGACCTCACAAAAGCTACGATCCGATGCATTCCGCTCGATCAGAAAGCCGAGGATGGAGCCTGTGTTTTGACCGGCGCACCCAGCAAGGGACGCGTACTGTTTGCAAAAGCGTATTAAAAAGTAAAAAAATAATAGTTGCCGCTTGCGCGGATAAAAAATAGTTGTATTTTTGCAACCGCAATTAAGCGATGGCCCGTTCGTCTATCGGTTAGGACGCCAGGTTTTCATCCTGGTAAGAAGGGTTCGATTCCCTTACGGGCTACAATAAAAACCACCGGTCCGTTCGTCTAGGGGTTAGGACGCCAGGTTTTCATCCTGGTAACAGGGGTTCGATTCCCCTACGGACTACATTTAAAAAAAGAATTTTTATAAAATGGCAAATCATAAGTCAGCCTTAAAAAGGATCCGCAGCAACGAAAAGAAAAGAGTGTTGAACCGCTATCAGCACAAGACCACGCGTAATGCGATCAAGGCTTTGCGCATGGCTACCGACAAAACTGAGGCATCTTCAAAGTTGTCAGCGGTTATCTCTATGATCGACAAGCTTGCCAAGAAAAACATCATCCACAGCAACAAAGCATCTAACCTGAAGTCAAAACTGACCCGTCAGGTTGCCAAGATGTAATCATAATTGAAAAGGAAGAAGAAAGCCCTCAATCGAGGGCTTTTTTTTATTTCTAGGTTAGCTTTGTCTTGAGTTCTTCGAGCATCTCGATGGTGATTGGCTTTGACATAAACTGGAGCACCATCGGATAGGTACTGGCCTTTTCGATGTCGTGCGGGTCAATCGTCGATGACAGTACAATCACCTTTACGTTGTTAAACAAAGCCTTGTAAGGATCCCCTGAAAAGTGATCCAGAAATTCCCAACCTCCCATTACAGGCATATTCAGGTCCAGAAAAATCAAGGTGGGCCGTGTCACATCGGTCGCAGTCATCAGACGGTCAAAATAACGCAACGCATCCTCGCCGTTCGTGGCTGAATCGGTGGTCGAGGCAAAACCAGCTTTTTCAATCACCTTTCGGCATAGCATCAACGTTATGGGATCGTCATCTACGCAAAGTATTTTTTCAATCATTTCGGTTAAGTTTATTTTATTTTAAATGTCAGGGTAAACGTGGTTCCTTTGTCAACTTCACTTTGCACGGCAATCGTTCCGCCCATGGCTTCAACCTGCGATTTCACCAGATAGAGCCCAAGGCCCTTGCTGTCGGGGTAGTCGTGAAATCGTTGGTACAGTCCAAAGATACGATCGGCATTTCGTTTAAGATCTATGCCGATGCCATTATCTTTAAACGTTAACACCAGTGTATTTCCGGATACTTTTGTCTTGATATTGATTCGGAGCTGGCGATGGGGCGAGCGATACTTTATGGCGTTGGTGAGCAGATTCAACAAAATGCTCTCCAGATATGACTTATTGATCGTAAGGATCGCAACCTTTTCAAACGAAAATCGGATAATCGGCTTGTTGGCACTGATCAAAACCGATAGTTGGTTGAACACGTTTTCAAACACTTCGTCAATCTTGACTTCTTCCTTATCGATTGACGGACTGTCTTTGATAATCACAACCTTTACCAAATCATTGATGGTTTCGTTGAGCAGGTTGGTCGATTTGATAAACCCGTTAAGTAACTCTCTCAACTCCTCATTTTCAACCGGAATGTCCTTAATCAGGTTAAGCAGGCCGGTAAGGTTGGATAGTGGCGCACGAAGGTTATGTGATGTAATATACGAAAATTGTTTTAAATCCTTGTTGTTTTGCGTAAGCTCGCGGATGAGTTGCTCCTTTTCCTTTTCCTGTTTCTTCTCTTCCGTAATATCGCGTTGTATAGAAATCCAGTGAGAATGCTCTCCTTCCTTATTCGTAATCGGGATCATGGAAAAGTTGATCCAGTATTCCTCGCCGTTCTTGCGATGGTTGAGCGTTTCAAACTTAAATTCCTTTTTATTCCTGAGGGCTTGTGTCAGACGTGCAATTTCCTGTGTGAGCGACTTTCGGCCCATGAAAACCGCAGGCGATTTGCCTACCACTTCATTGGCCTTGTAGCCCGTCATGGTTGTAAATGCGGGATTGACGAACACGATTTTTGGAATTCCACGGCCAGATTTGTCCGATTCTGAAATAATAACCGAATCCTTGGTTTGCGTCACCACGGTTTCCAGCAGTTTCAGTCGCTGTTCCTCCTGTTTTTGCTTGGTCACATCCTGCATCGATGTAATCATACGGATAGGGCAGCCGTCTTTATCTTTAACCAAAAAGCCCCGGTCAAACACGTATTTATAAGTTCCGTCGGCGCAGGCAAAGCGGTATTCGTCCTGCCATTTCTCAACTTTTTCCTCCAGGAAATTGTAAAGTTTTACCGATAGGCGAATGCTGTCTTCCGGGTGAATCCTGTCAAACCACCACTTTGACGTATTGCCTACTTCTTCGCGTTTGTACCCAAAAACGCCCTGGATTCCCTTGTTCCACGAGAAAGTATCTTCCTGGATTTTCCAGTCCCAAATCGTGTCACTGGTAGCTTTGGCCACGATGTCATAGCGCTCTTTGGCGGCCTCGGTTTCCTCGACGGCGCTGCGGTTTTCTATAAGAATGCTGATCAGGTTTGTAATCCGTTCAATCAGGCTTACTTCATCGCGGGCCGGAAGTCTGGAGCTGCCAAAATAAAGCGTCAGCAAGGCAATCACTTTGCCTGACCTCTTTTTGACTGGTGCGGCCCATGCCGACTGAAATCCCAATCCGTCAATCAAAGCAGCAAGGTCAGCCCATTCCGGAGTGTGGGATATGTCATTGGTAAACTGATTTTTTCCGGTCAGGATTGCGCTTCCAAACAACGATCGGCTGTTTGCCGCCCTGCCATTTATCGCCATCTGGTATTCGTCCGGGAGCGACACTGTCGACAGCGACACCATATTCATGTCTTCATCGATACTCGCTACCGAGCAAACCGCATCCGGGATAAGGTTACAAATATTACTCGTTAGTTTGTTGATGACAAAGTCAAATGAAACCTTAGGATTGGCGTTGAGCTCGTAAATTTCCTTTTCAAACGCCAGCAGGGTTTCCTGGAATTTTCGGCCGGTAATGTCCTGCATGGCCCCGATTTTCCTCACGGGAACTCCGTTTTCCCACAAAATGTTGTACCGGTCTTGAATGGTGGCGTAGGTGTTGTCGGTCCGCCTTAATCGGTATTCCAGTTCAAAATGAGTCTTTTTAGGGTTAAGGACGGATTTGCTCAGGAAGTTGAACACAAAATCGCGGTCGTCGGGGTGTATGCAACTTTTATAGAAATCTATGTCGGTGGTATCCTGCGGGAAAGCATAGCCAAAAAGCGTTTTATAGTTCGCTCCGGCAATGTAGATTTTGCGGGTACGCAGGTCGTGGTCGTAAATGGCGTCGCTCGATGCGCGGACGATGGCTTCAAAACGTTCGTTTGACTTGCGCAGTCGGTTTTCATTTTCAATCCTTTCGCTCACATCGCGTGAGTTTACCACAAATCCGCTGATCGATTCATCGCGCATGGCATTGGTTGCAATCGATTCAATCCAGACCCAGTTGCCCTTTGCATCCCGGAATCGGAACACCGACGAGAACACGCGACGTTTGGTTAGCAGTGATTTGTAAAGGGAGATGGTTTCCTGGTAATCTTCCGGATGTATATAATCAGCAATGTTCTGACCCACCAGCATATCTTTTTTGTAGCCGAGCACCGCTTCGTGATTCGGGCTGGTGTATTTGATAAAGCCGTCGGGTGATAGAATCGTGATAAGGTCACCGCCGCCCTGAATGAGCGATTTAAACCGTCTTTCGTTGGCGCGCAAAGCCCTGTCTGACTGCAACCGCGCAGTTACGTCAAGGCAAACCGCTATGCGTACTTTGCGGCCTTCATATTCAATCAAACTGGCATCAACCTGAACGTCCAGAATTCGTCCGTCCTTTGTTTTGTGCCGTGTGATTCCCTTGTGTACCGGACGCGATGCCGATTCAGGATCTGAAAGTTCACGGAGGTTCATCGACAAAAACTCTTCGCGCGAGTAGCCATAAAGGTTTATCGCAGCCTGATTTACATCGATGAACTTAAGGGTCTTGGAATCGTAAATCCATTTGGGAACCGGACTTTGCAGAAAAAATATGCGGTTGCTGTCGGCGGCCTGACGCATCCGTTCCTGTTCGCTGGAGCGGTGAACGCCGTACGATATGCTTTTAAATAACTGGAACGCCGACAATTCCTTTAGCAAAAGATAATCGGCGCCAGGTGATTTTTTGAGGGAGATTTTGGGAGCGATGACAGTCACCGGCGTATTTCCGGCAAGGGAAAGCAATTCCTCGACTGATTTAAAATCAGAGATGCCGGTAACCACTGCGCCAAGGTTTTCTTCCGTCTTAAGACGTTTTTTGCCCTGCGCGAGTGATTCGGCGTGGATAATGAAAGGTGAGTCAAACCCTTCAATAAGGAATTTTTCAATCAGCGCACGGGTTTGGTCATTTTGATCAACCACCAATACGCTGAAGCGGGAACCTGTCACAAGTGGGTAATTTTTGTCAATTTCAAATATACTGATTTGAGACGTACCCACAGAGCGGGCAAATGAGGGTTATCAACAATATTTTTAACTTTTTTACCCTGGTCTTATCGTTTTTTTAGTTAGCGGAATATCAAAAAAATAACGCTACCTTTGCGCCCTAAAAAAATAAAATGGACGCTATCCGCAACATTGCCATCATTGCCCACGTTGACCACGGAAAGACCACCTTGGTTGACAAAATTATGTACCATTGCCAGCTTTTCCGCGAAAATGAAAACACCGGCGACCTGATTCTCGACAACAACGATCTGGAACGCGAACGCGGCATCACCATTACGTCAAAAAACGTTTCGGTGGTATACAAGGGCACCAAAATCAACATCATTGATACTCCTGGTCACGCCGATTTTGGAGGTGAAGTTGAGCGCGTACTAAACATGGCCGACGGTGTATGTCTTTTGGTGGATGCTTTTGAAGGGCCCATGCCGCAAACCCGCTTTGTACTGCAAAAAGCCATCGATCTTGGCCTGAAACCCTGCGTGGTCATCAACAAGGTCGACAAGGAAAACTGCACGCCCGAAGAAGTTCACGAAAAAGTGTTCGACCTGATGTTTGAACTGGGTGCAACCGAGGAACAACTAGACTTCCCTACGGTTTACGGATCGGCCAAAAACAACTGGATGAGTGAAGACTGGCGCAACCAGACCTCGTCAATTGAACCGCTGCTGGACATGGTGGTCGAGCACGTTCCGGCACCAAAGGTTTCTGAAGGCTCACCACAGATGTTGATTACGTCGCTTGACTTTTCATCTTTTACCGGACGTATTGCCATCGGTCGTCTGGAACGCGGAACCCTAAAGGAAGGCATGCCGATTTCGCTGGTAAAGCGCGACGGCAAAGTCATCAAGTCGCGCATCAAGGAACTTCACACTTTTGAAGGACTTGGCCGCAAAAAAGTAACTGAAATCCACGCCGGCGACATTTGTGCCGTGGTTGGAATCGACGGATTTGAAATTGGCGACACCATTGCCGACTTTGACAATCCTGAAGCGCTGCGTACCATCGCCATCGACGAGCCAACGATGAGCATGCTCTTTACGATCAATGACTCGCCGTTTTTTGGAAAAGAAGGAAAGTTTGTCACCTCGCGTCACATTAAGGAGCGTTTGGAAAAAGAACTCGAAAAAAACCTTGCGCTTCGCGTGGGCGAAACCGGTTCAGCCGACAAATTCATGGTGTTTGGCCGCGGGGTACTTCACTTGTCGGTATTGATCGAAACCATGCGCCGTGAAGGTTATGAGTTGCAGATTGGCCAGCCGCAGGTAATCATCAAGGAGATTGACGGTGTAAAATGCGAGCCAGTCGAAGAACTTACCATCGACCTTCCTGAAAACGTTTCAGGACGTGCGGTAGAGTTTGTGTCGGTTCGCAAAGGTGAGATGCTTTCAATGGAGACCAAGGGCGAGAGGATGATCATCAAATTCAACATTCCTTCGCGCGGTATCATCGGATTGCGAAACCAATTGCTTACGGCTACTGCAGGCGAGGCGATCATGTCGCACCGATTCATCGAATACCAACCGTTTAAAGGTGAAATTCCCGGACGCATCAACGGATCGCTGATCTCGATGGAAAACGGGAAGGCCATTCCTTATTCCATCAACAAATTGCAGGAGCGCGGAAAGTTCTTTGTCGATCCAAATGAAGATATCTACGAAGGTCAGGTAGTGGGTGAGAACTCGCGTGCCGACGACATGGTCATCAACATCACCAAGACCAAGCAGCTGACCAACTTCCGTTCGGCCGGTGCCGATGACAAGACGCGGATTGTTCCCGCCATCAAGTTTTCACTGGAAGAAGCGTTGGAATACATTCAAAAGGACGAGTACGTCGAGGTTACGCCCAAGTCCATTCGACTGCGTAAAATCTATCTCAATGAGAATGACCGAAAAAGGTTCAAGATTGACTAAATAAAAAAGCCGCTCCCAAAAAGAGCGGCTTTTATTTTATCGTTTCAAAGAGAAGTGACCCTTAAAAGTTTGGCCGTCCGGCATCTCGATCACATACCAGTAATCGTCGGCCGGCATTGGATTGCCGTTGTAGGTTCCGTCCCAGAAGTAATCCTGCGTACCATTGCCGAGTTGCTTTAAGAACTTTCCGTATCGGTCAAAAATCCGCACGCTGGTTGATGCGTTAAACAGCGAACTCGTTCCCTTGACGCCCCAAAAATCGTTGAATCCGTCGGCGTTTGGCGTGAAGAAGTTTGGAATGCCCAATACTGCAATTTGTTGTGAAGCGGTCGGGCAGCCGTAAAGATCATACACATAAACGGTGTGGATGCCGGCAGGGACATTCGGGAAAAAGTTTGAAGCCTGGCCCGCATTGGGATAATCGATGCTGAACAGATAATCGCCATAGCTTTGGTCACCCAAAATGACCGTCACGGTGTTGGCCGATGACAATTCAGTGATGATGATGTCGTCGATGATGGCCGTGCTCGAATGAACCACCGGAATGTAGCGCATTTTGCTGCAGCCGTTGACATCGGTAACCAAAACGCTGTAAACCGCTTCCTGAGTCACCGTCAGCGTATAGCCATTGGCGCCCGGAATCAATACACCATCGCGGAACCAGCGGTAGGTGTACCCGGCAGGATCAGACCCGTCGAGCAGCGCCGCATCGATAATGGTCGAAAAGTTGGGCGAGTTGACGCAAACCACGTGATTCTCAAACTCCAGATTGGAATCGATGTTTGGAAGCGGATTGACTTTCATCCGCACGGTATAAAGCCGCGAACACGCATTGTTTGACTCGCTTCGGGCGTATACAAAATGCTCGTCATAGGCCACCGGATTGACGTATGCGGTTGGCGTTGCAATCTCATTTTGCTCCAGGAGCGCATCAGTTTCATTAAGGTAAAACCTGACGGATTGTCCACCGGTCAACGGAATGTTGGCCTGCGTCAGGTCAAAACTGAAAAATCCGTCTTCAACGCCGTCGGTGTCGCATTGTTCCGGAATGGCTACCGCAACGTTGGGCAAAAGGTTGGCGCTGAGTATGAGCGTGCTGTAGTTGACGCATCCCGTGTCGGTGTCCTGAATTTTGACGGAAAGCGTTTGCGGGTTGGACAGGTTGTTATATTCCAGTGCCAGTCCGGGTAAACCGTTTTGGGCGTCGGCCAGCGACAGGTGAAAACTCACGTCAAATCCCGCCAGACCACCTGTAAATGTCGGGATCGATTCGGCCAGGTTAAACAACGTCAGTCCGTCGGGAGCATTGCCTGTATCACATTGAACCAAGGTGTAAACAATGGAGTCGGGGAGTGGATTTACACTAAGCGTGGCAGCATCGGATATCGCGCCGCAAATATTGTTTGGGCGATTGAGCAACACGCGATACTGATATTGGTTCATGGAAAAACTTAAATCAGAAATCGTAAGCGTAGGAGTGTTCACGCCGCTGTAAACCGTATCGTTGTTCAGGTTGACAAAGGTGTAGCCTCCATTGGTTGAAACCTGCCATTGATAGGTGACGCCCGCGTTGGTGTCGATGGTAAAGACCGCCTGAACGTTCTCGCAAACCAGCACATCCTGAGGCTGTGTGTTGATGATGATCGGTGTAGCCACAATAAAGTTAGAATTCGGGGTTGTGTAACCACCTGCGCCCGTTACTACGCCGTCTGCATTGACGTTTGGCGTGCCGGTGCCCAGAACGCCGTCGGAATCAGGATCGGTAAAACCCGCTTCAAGTACATCGCTGCAATTATCGCCGTCATTGTCTAGGTCGATGTAATCAAAATTGCCATCGCCGTCGGTATCAGCTACGGTATAACCCAGAACGCCGCTGTCAGGAGAGGTTTCCAGTTGATTGGCCAGGCCGTTGCTGCCAAAAGCCACACCTTCAATAATGCCGTTGTTGTTTGGATCAGCTATCCCGGCGCCTGATTCGACAAGGTCGTAGATGCCGTTGTTGTCGCTGTCAAGGTCAAGGTAGTTTGGAATATTGTCCTCGTCAGTGTCGGCAGGCGTGAATCCCGGCGCAAAAATATTGTCGATCCCGTCGCCGTTGGTGTCTGTGTTTGACAGCACAACAAAATCTTCACCCTGTGTTTCCACAAAATCCGGAATGCCGTCGTTGTCGCTGTCCAGGTCAATCTGATCGGGAACGCCATCTCCGTCCGAATCAATCGGAATACAGGTAGCCAAAATGCTGAAAGTAGCGCGGTTGGGTTGTTCGTCCACAAGGTTCCGATGCGTGAAAGTCAGCGAATCAACCAGGTAGGAGCGGAAAGAAAAACTTCCGGATCCGGCTGGCAGCGGGTTGCTTCCGTTAACGCGGAATCGGATTTCAAACGACGAAAATTGCGTCACATTGCTCTCGTAAATCCCGTCGTAATTGGTGTCGATCAAAAGTTGGTTGTCAGGATTGAGGACCGTTATGGTTTTGTCAACCGGAACACTGACAACAAATTCGCCGGTGGAGTTGATCAGGTCGGTGCTGGCCGCCACCGCAGCATATTCAAGCGCAATGCTGATCGGACTCGCAAAATCCATACGGTAGATAAAGGTGTTGCCTTTTCCGGCTGACACTTCCGACACAAATGTTCCGCCTGGATTTCCGGTAAATGGCGTAGCCGAAGGTGTTCCGGTTCCAACAGGGAAACTTCCGGTAAATGAATTGGTGAACCCACCCGAGGTAACGGTTCCCGCCAGCGGATTGGAAAGGTTGAAGAACGCATCTCCCGCCGATTCAAAACAGTTGGTCAGTCCGTCGTTGTCGTTGTCCAGGTCGACATTGTCATTGACCAGATCGTTGTCCATGTCGCCGGCGCAATCACTCACGGGAATTTTGTCAGACGTTAGTGAGACTCCGCAGGCCGAGATGGTTGCCGTAACATAGTAATAACCGGGTTGCGTAGGCGAATAGGAACTGGCCGTTGCGCCCGGTATCGGATTGTCGTTGTAAAACCACTGAAACTGATCAAAGGCGGTAATTTCATTAACCGATAGCTCCACGTTTGGAATACAGTTTTCAAGCAACGGATTCAATCGCGAAAATGCCACCTCCGGCTTAAAGGTAAAGCCCGAGAAAAATCCTCCAAAAGTAGCGGCATCGCTCGAACCGTATGCGGCCAGGTAAAGCTGTCCGGTTGAACGTACAGTCACATTTCCGGTAAATCCGGTGACGACGTACGTTACATAATTTGGATTGCCCGGAACGTTATTGGGGCCGACGGCAGTCACTCCCGCAGGTAGCGTGGCAAGCGTATACGGATTGCCGTCAGCCACAAAATCCAAAGTAGATCCGGTTTGAGTAATGATGGTGACACGGCCGGTAAACGGTCGGGCGCCGATAAGGTTGATAAAAGGAATGTTGTCGATAATATGAGGCGTCTCACAACTGAGTGGCGGCACAAAAAATATTTCCTGGTTGGCCTGATCCGGACGGCCGTTGTCGCCGATGGATTGATAGGCAAAGGTGTTTTTGCTGGTCTGGATATACATGTTGCCCTGGGCCGAAAACATCGATCCGGTAAAACTGGTGTATTCTCCGGCATTCAGGTTGGCCACCGGCGTGGCATTTCCGTTCCAGAAAACGTCGGTATCGTCTTCATGCGCAATGATGGTAACGCGTTCAACCTCGTCGGTTCCCGTTGCCTTGATAAAGATGTAATCAGTTCCCGTGCGCTCGGCCGATACAATCTGGTCAAAACCCAAATCCAGGTTGTTCATACTGCCGTTGGTTCCGCCAAAAGAGCCGCAGTTGACCACAATGGGCTTGTCTGATGACACCAGGCTGCCTATAAGTCCGTCGCGGTTAAACGGATTGGGGCCTTCCACCGCAATCACGTAACTCTGTCCCGCATTGAGTACGATAGGCGCTGGCGTATTTCCGGAAAATTCATCATTGACGAGTAGCAAACCTGTTTTAAGGTCGGTAAACTGAACGGTAGTGTTGTTCTCGGTTGCCAAAACCGACACAAACGTATAGTGGATGGAGTCGTAATTGTTGTTGAGCGTGTTCAGGTATCCGCCTATGCGAAACTGCGTACCCAGTCCGGCCAGTCCCTTTGATACGATTTCTCCGGCGTGGTTGGTGTTTCCGGCAATAATCCTGACCGCAACGTAAATAAGGTCGCTGGCCTCGATGATGTAACCCTTGTTTGATAGTACGATACTGGTTTGGTTGGGCCGCACATTGAGCTGCGACGTAGCGCCAAAACCGGCATTGTATACATAAGGATTGTTGCGCGTCACAACACCTTCGACCACATTTCCGCCCAGCGCCATGATCTTAAAGTCGACAGGTTCCTCATTTGGAGTCGAGATATAGATGAACTGCTCTTCCGGAGAGACATTGGCCGAGGCCGAGATAGGAGGGATATAGTGAGTTTTGCTGAACTGCGCAAAAACCGAGCTGACAGCCAGCAAAACAATTAAACAGGCAATTTTTTTCATGGGCTTAAAAGTAGAAAATAATAGGTTACCTTTTTAAGGTAAAGTGGCTTTTAACGCCTCGTCCGTTGCCAAGGTCAAGGGTAAACCAATAATCTGAAGATGGCGTTGGGCGTCCGTTGTGGGATCCGTCCCAACCGGGATCGTTGGCGCCAAACTGATGGAGCAGCTTGCCATATCGGTCAAAAATCGACACTGACGCATTGGGGAACAACGACAGATTGGGAATTGTCCAAAAGTCTCGAATGCCATCGCCGTTTGGCGTAAAAAACTTAGGGAATCCCAGAACAGCAATCTCAAACGGGCCGGCAATCCCGCATCCTGAGGACTCGCGGATAAAAACGTCGTAAATGCCCGGTGCGACATTGTTAAAGGTTGGACTTGCTTGAAAGCTATTGCCGTCCAAGGAAAATTCATAATTTCCCACACCCGAGTACAATACGGTAACGCTGGCCGGGCTGTTTGACAAATCACTGATCTGCGTGCCTTCAAACACCGCGGGCTGGGCAAAAAACACAAAAAACGTCTTGGTGGCGCTGCAACCCTGCGAATTGGTGAGTGTGACCGAATATTCACCCGAAGCAGTCACTGTTATCGACGGTGTTGTTTCGCCCGATGACCAGCTATACGTAAAACCCGGTGGAGCCTGTAGCGTAGCCGACGCACCCTGACAAAGTGAGAGTTGTTCGTCTTCCAGGTTGGTCCCAAACTGCGCCAACGCGAGTGATGCGGCAACCACCTGATAGCACGCATTGGCGGAAGCTACCGATGCAAAAACCACAGCATTTCCAGAGAGCGAATAGGCATCAGCAAGTGGATTGGTCCCTTGCTCGGCATCGGTTGCGGTGGCGTAAAATTGTACGGTAGTTCCCGGCGGGAGGTTTTGTAAGATCATCGGTGCAATTTCTCCCTGGAGTGAAATGGATTCCTGGCCATTGCCGTCGTTGTCGCAAAATGTTTTTTGTGCCGATGGCAGCGAAATCGGAGGTGTTGGTACTAGTTGTGCCGATACGATGACCGTGCAGCCAAATGTATTGGTGACGCGCAGATAGACCACGGCAGGAACCGACGTATATTGCTGTGGATTGGTGATTGGATTCTGATTGAGTTGCGCATCGGCCGATCCCGAAAAGTACGTTACGGTAAAATCAGATGCATTGCCGTTGATGACCAGTTCGTTTAGCGCCGTCAGATCGTAAACCGCCTGGCCGTCGTTGTTGGGATCGCATCCCTGAAGCGTAGCTGGCGAAACCGATGGCGACGGAACATATTCAATGACTGCCTCGCCTTTGACTATACAACCGGAATTGTTGAGGTCAACTTCAACCGTATACGTTCCGGCCGATGAAACCACATAACTTGGTCCGGTCTCTCCCAACGGAACGCCGTCTTTAAACCACTGATAGGAATGCGTCCCGGGTTCACTGACAGTCAGCGTAACCTGATTGCCCTCGCACACGGCATTGTTGGTAGCGATCAATCGGTCGGGGCCAATGTTGGTGCCCACGGAAAAACTACCGGCTTCCAGAAAGATTCCTGAATCATAGCGGACATTTTCGTCGTCGGCAATAACCAGTTTGATGTGATAAAGGGTGTTGGGAATCACGTTGGCCTGAGCGGTTAATACCACAGTTCCGCCGGCGTAGTTGGTAGGATAGTTCACCGGATTGTATCCGCCAAAAAACTGCTCGTTCATGGCCGCACATCCATTTCCGGAAGTAATCTGCGGACGCACCGTGGTGACTTTTACAGGCGTGGTGGTTCCCGGAATGACGGCAAGGTTTTCATATTGGTCCTGACTGACGACCTCCCTGAGCAAAAACGCAAATCCGTCCGAATACTGGCAAGGTGCCGAACCCAAATATTCCTCTGACTGAAAAACGTATCGGAAACTGATCTTGTTGGACTGCGGAACAAAATCAAACTCCAGGATGGTGGCATTAAACGTCGGACCGATTTGCAGCGCTTGTTCAACATCGACATCGCCCGGCCATGAGGGCAGTCCGGCATCAATAAGATACGAATTGGGACCCTGGCTAAACGAGGCCGGTGCCGTCGTCAGTAAAACACCTTCAGAAAACGGGAAGTTTGGAGAATCGTTGGTAAAGTAGGCATATCCCGGTTCGCCGTCGGGATTGCTCGAAATCGTAAAATTGGAAACCACTGCGCACGGACTGTCGATCAAAATATCCTCGACGAGTTGCTGCGCGGTGAAATTACTGTTGGTTACAATGTATTGAGCCTGAGCTGAAAACGTTAACAGACACAACAAAAACGCATATCCTAAGATGCCTTTCATAGCATCTGCAAAGATACTATAAATCGCGTTTTTGGAGCAGTTTATAAGAACTTAACACGAAAATAACAATCCAGCAAACCGCTATGAGAACCGCCGTCCATTGCACGCTGTAATCCTTTAGCGCATTCGATCCGCCAATGGCAGCCTCAACGTTGCGCACCACCGACAATCGCGTGAATGGTTCCTTGATCAGATTAGCCATTGATTCGAGCGGCATAAACTGCATGATTTTGCCGGCTGTTTCACTTTTTGGAAAGATTTGAAAAGTCAGCAAACCATAGATGATGCCTTCTACGATATTCCAGACAAACAAAAAGCCGATGGCAAAGGCCGATCGCTTGACGAGAATGCCCAGAAAAAGACAGAACGAAAAAAATGCCGTGAGCTTGATAAAGTAGGCGACCAGGTAGCCCATGTCCGACAGAATAATGTCAACCTCAGTATAGGACGAAAATATCAGCCCGAGAATCATGGAAATGACAAAGACAAAAACCGTCGACAGTCCGGCGAACGTGACAACTGTCAGGAATTTTGACAGTATGAATTCCTTTTTGCTCATACCGTCAATGAGGTTTTGCTTGAGCGTTCCGTAGCTGTACTCGTTGGCCATCATCGACACGATCACAATCGCGAGGAATAATTTCAGGATGGCTGCGATGTAGGTGTTGAAATGCCAGATATACGGAAAGTTGAAAATGCCCATCTCGGCAAAATGAACTTTCAGCGTTCCTATTTCAAATTTGATCGAGGCAATAAGGGCGATAAACGTCAGCAGTACAAAGTAGCTGATGGTCAGAATGCGGCTGGCGCGGTTTTTCCAGATTTTCTGGAGTTCGATGGCGAGTAAACGTTTCATGCTAGGCTTGTTGGGCGGTTAGTTCAAGGAATTGCTCTTCCAGGCTGTTGCGGCGCTGGCACAGATGCCCAAGGACAATGCCGGCATCAAAAAGGTATCGGTTAAGATCTTGTGGTTCGACGGGATGCGTAGTGTAAAACAGGATTTTGTCATCATCCTCTTTCAGTTGACTGTGCGCGGGATGGTTTTGCAACGCCTCGGTGAGTTTTGCCTTATCGCCTGAACGCAACTCAAAATACGGATGGTTGCTTGACATGCCGTCGACGCGTCCGGAGTACAAAATCTTTCCGCGGCGCAAAACCAACACGTGCGAGCAAACTTTTTCTACTTCGTCCAAAAGGTGCGAGGCCAGCAAAATCGTGGTTCCGAGTGCGGCAATCCGCTTGATGAGGTCGCGAATCTGGTGGATTCCCTGTGGATCCAGTCCGTTGGTCGGTTCGTCCAGGATCAGGATTTCAGGATCGTTAAGCAAAGCCGATGCGATGGCCAAGCGCTGTTTCATCCCGAGCGAGAACGTCCGGAATTTGCTGTCGGCCCGATCTAAAAGACCAACCAGCTCGAGTTTTTCCTCAACCTTGGTATAGGGAATGTTTTTGATTTTACACACCAGCTTAAGGTTTTCGCGGGCGGTCATGTACGGATAAAAATTAGGACGCTCAATGATGGCGCCCACTTTTTTAAGGGCATCGTGGGTTTCCAGCTTTCCGTCAAACCACGAATATTCGCCCTGCGTTTTATTGACAACGTTGAGGACAATGCCCAGCGTGGTTGATTTTCCGCTGCCGTTAGGTCCTAGTATTCCGTAAACGTTGCCTTTTACAATCTCGAGCGAAACGTCGTTTACCGCATGAACGCGGCCATATCGCTTGTGAAGATTGCGGATAGATAAGATTGTCTCCAAGATTGGTCGGTTTTAAAACTGGGTTTAGAACGACCAAGATAAACAAATGTTACACTAATGTGAAATTGTTTCCCGGTGACGGCTGATCAGCGCGCGGTTTATCGCACGGAATTCTTCGTCAAAACTCATATTGTCAGGGTGTTCGTCATTGGTAGCCCGAACCTGACAAACGGCACATTCAAACTCGCGATGGCTTCCCGGAAGGGATGGAACAGCTTTAAACTTATGACCAAAGATGGTGCATCGCATCTGTCCCCTAAAGGTAGTATCCCCGTAGGTTATTGATTTCATGGTAAATAGATTTGGTGACGTAAACATAAACCATTGTTTTGATTCACCAAAAATAAATCGGTCAAATTCAAAAAAAAGGGGGCAAAATGCCCCTTATGATTTTTGTTCCTTGTTAAAGTAGACCAGGTAATAATACATCTGGCGTTCCTCGTCCCAGCCTTTTTCGACAAACTTCTCGGCGCTTTCAGGGTTGATGAAATCCAGCTTGATCTGAATGTTGGTGTCCAGGTTGATGACGTTCTTGATCGATTTACGCGCATCACTCACCGCCGCGTTGGCAATAGGGAAGGTGGTCACATCCTCGATGCTGTACTTGGCGCCCTTGTCAACCTTGTAGTTTTTGAATTCCGGAATCAGTTCAGGATTGTCAAGCACCTCATTCAGAAACTTTGATTCCTCAAACTCGTCGTTCTTGGCAAAAAAGTTCACCGACCGGTTCATAAACATCACTTCTTCCTTTTTGTCCTCGGCCGGAAGCACCACATCCTTTGCGAATCCCTGGCAGAACTTAAGGTATTTTTTGGTGATAAAGTTCTCGTCTTCCAGCGTATCAACCGACAGAAAATGCTCCAGCCAGTAACGGGCGTCATAGCGGTTGCTGTCAATGCTGAGCACTTTGTAACCTTCTTCCTTGTGGCTGTTGAAAATCAGACAACCCTTGTCGAGTTTGTTCAGGCTGATGCCGTGCTGAAGGATCATCTCCAGCTGCGATCCGTTTTCACTGAACTGCAAAAAATCTGATTGAAGTTCGCTTTTAAAAATCCCGAGCGCTTCCACCGGCTTGTTGTCAAGCGACAAATGCGTCATGTAAGCCACGTAAACCTCGCCGTTTTTAATATGCGGATGGTTTGACTGTTCGTATAAATGAGCCGTGATCTTTTTGGAAATCTCGTGCAGCTGATCAGGATTTTCAAAAACCTGTGTCGCCATTTTGTACAGATCGTGATATTCCAGGTCGACGTCATGCGCAAAGTGATAGTAATTTTCTTCCTTTTCGCGAAAAGGCTTCAGGAAAAACTCTTTCAGCAACGGAACGATTTCGTCATTGAGCGAATAAGGTTTCTCCGATATAAACACCGATTCATTCCGGCTTTTGTTGCCCACCCGGTGGATGGAAAGCGTTTCAATATGCGTATTGTATAGGTTGATCATAGTATTAGTTGTAAGCTGTCAGCCATTAGCCTTCAGCTTGTTTATTTGTAATTTTAAGATTTGTACTTTTAAGCATAATCAAGCGAATCGCCGGTCGCCAAAAACTGACGGCTTGTTTCTGCTATCAGGAGAAAGGGTTTTTTAAAACCAGACTTTCCATTAAAAGCTATAGGTTAATACAACGAGTATCAGGCTAATTGCTGAAAGCTGACCGCTGAAAGCTAATTCCAGTTTTCCTCAAACCCAAAGTCCTCAAAGTTCTCATTGTCGTCAAACATGTCAAGGTCCTCTTCGTCGTAGTCGTCCTGGTCAAAGTCAAATTCGTTCTCGGCTTCGGTAAAATCTTTGTCCGGCGCAGAGTCAGGCATTTCGCCGTGCGCAAACAAAACGGTCGGATAGGTTTCACCCGGCTGAGGTTCCTCGATGGCGGCAAGCTCAACGAGAAACGTCCACATATTCATAAAATCATATACGTAGATGATTTTGGTAGATTGCTCGTCCAGCAGTTCCGACAACTGATAATCCGACATGATTTTTTGCTCTCCGGCCACGTCGCCAGTGTCAAAAAGCGAAATTTCCTCGTCCTGGTTCCACTGGTTGTCACAGGTGTAAAAAGACGCTGGCTCTGATCCGTCAAACCCAAAAGCATTGACAATCGCATTGTGCAAATCTTCCAGTGAATCGTCGTGTAAAATTGCAATATCCCGAAAAACATCTTCCTCAGCATCCAGGATAACTCTGAACTTGTAAACCATAAACTTGAAATTAGGATTGCAAAAGTAAAACTTAAATCGGCTTGAGGTTTAAAAAGAAATCAACAATCAGCGGTCATATTTTTTGTTTCTGAATGGTCTTGTGGATGGCAGTCAGTTCGGGCAATGCGGCGCTCCCATACCACGGAAGGTAATCCGCCTCGAGAACTCCGGCCTTTACCGCAGGGTCAGTTTCAGTCAGGGCGCGCGCCTCATCGACGGTTTTAACCGCAAAAATGTAAAGTCCGCGATAGGCAAAATCGTTTTTCAAAAACGGCCCCGCCATGACAAGCGTTCCTTCGTCGGCCATCCGCCCGATGTTTTCCATATGGCCCGCCATGAGTTTTTGTCTCTCTGCCTCCGCCGGTTTTGCCGGTCCGGTTTTAAGGATCACGAGCACGTATTGGCGCATTCCGTAATAGTCGGCGCCCAGTTTATTGGCAAGGGCTTCATTGTAGGTTGCGCCCTGGGCAAAAGTCAGTAGCGGCAATAAAAAAAGAAGGATTGATTTCATAAAAGCGTTTTTTCAAAAGTACAAAATACAATTCATCCGCTGGTTTTTACAGTTCAGACAGATTTTATTGTCACGCCGGATCATCGCAGCCAAATTTGCTCCAAAATCAAGCAAAATGAAGCCAATCTCAACTTTTTTGATGCTGCTGTTTTCTCTTATTGCCATTGCCCAACACAAGGTAGCAGGCCGTGTTACCGATGCAGCGCAAAAACCGGTTTCAGGCGCCAACGTCTTTATCGACGGGACTTATGACGGCGCCACCACCGCAGCCGACGGAAGTTTTGAATTCACCACCGATGCGTCAGGTGAGCAAATCCTGACAATTTCGGCGTTGATGTACGATCCGCAGCAAATCGCCTTCAGTCCTGAACAAAACACGCCGCTGGCCATCGTCTTAAAACCTTTGGCCAACTCCATCGACGAAATCGTGGTTTCCGCCGGAATGATGCAAACCGGCGACAAGGCGCGCGTGTCCGTCCTGAAGCCGCTTGACATCGTAACCACAGCAGGATCGGCGGGCAACATCATCGCTGCACTGCAAACCTTGCCGGGTACCAACAACGTAGGCGAAGACGGGAGGCTTTTTGTGCGCGGTGGCGAGGCCGATGAGACGCAAACCTTTATCGACGGCATCCGCGTGGGGCAGCCATACGGGGCAACGGTGGGCAACATCCCTACGCGCGGACGGTTTTCGCCGTTTCTGTTCAGCGGGATGGCGTTTTCCACCGGAGGTTATTCGGCCGAATACGGGCAGGCGCTCTCCAGTGTGCTTTTGCTCAACACCATCGACGAGCCAACACAAGACCAAACCGACATTTCGCTGATGACTGTCGGGCTTGGGCTTGGACAAACCAGAAAATGGGAAAAGTCATCGGTTTCCTATAATCTGTCGTATATCGATCTTTCGCCCTATCAGGCGGCCATTCCGCAAAATATCAAGTGGAACCGCGCTTTCCAGTCGCTGGCCGGCGAAACCGTCTACCGATACAAACTGCAAAACGGGCTGTTTAAGTTTTATGCCGCGTTTGATGCCAGCCGCTTTGACCTGAACCAGGAATCCATCAATGTCGGTCAAACCCGGGTTGATCTTACCAACCGCAATTTCTATCTCAATTCGTCGTACAGCGGATCGTTTGGCAACGCGTGGACTGTTTTGGGCGGCCTGGCTTACGGTGTCGGACAGAACCGCATCGGTCTTGCAGATGCCCGCGTTTCAAATGACGAAAACACTTTTCACCTCAAAGGCAAGCTGCAAAAAAAGTTTTCGGGTTCGTTCAGGCTGAGTTTTGGTGCCGATTGGTTCTACACTGATTTCAGCGAAACGTATCGCGCCGATGGGGTCAAGTTTCCAACTGATTTTGGACAGTCGATAGCAACCTCTTTTGCTGAAGCCGAATTTTCGCTGAGCAAAAAATGGGGCGGGCGCGCCGGACTGAGACTTGATCACAACACACTCTTGGACGAAACTGTCCTGAGCCCGAGATTGTCATTGGCTTATAAGCTGACCAAAAAGGCGCAGTTTTCCGCCGCGTATGGCGAGTTCCGTCAGGCGCCCGGAACGGCTTATCTTAAATTTGATGCCGAATCGTTTTACAGCGAACGCGCCGCGCATTATCTGATCAATTATCAATATAGCCACGACAGGCAGACTTTGCGACTGGAAGCTTATCAAAAAACGTATGCGAACCTTTTGCGGTATGACACACCGGTTCCGGGTCCGGAGTCGCAGTTCACGCAGGACGGATCAGGTTATGCCCGCGGTGCAGATGTTTTTTGGCGCGACGGAAAGTCAGTGCGCAACCTGGAGTATTGGGTTTCCTATTCGTTTATCGATACGCAGCGCGAATACCGCAATTTCCCCGAGCAGGCCACGCCCGGATTTGTGGCTGATCACACCTTGTCGGTAGTGACGAAATACTGGATTAACTCCTTGAGGTCGCAAGTGGGTGTGACGCATTCGTTCGCATCGGGCCGACCGTTTACCAATCCCAACCGCGATGGTTTTATGAACAGCCGCACGCCAGCGTTTAACAACTTGAGCGTCAGTTGGGCTTATCTGCTCGACGCGCAAAAGATTTTGTACTTCTCGGCGTCAAACGTACTCAACAACGCCAATGTTTTTGGTTATGAATACGCCGATAGTCCGGGCGCCAACGGACGGTTTGCCCGCCGCGACATCATCCCCACTGCCGACAGGTTTTTCTTTGTAGGGTTCTTCTGGACCATCAGCAGCGACAAAAAGGCCAATCAACTTCAAAACCTGTAATGACGGTTCATCCTGCGAATCCTACAGTTGGGTCAACTTTAATTCATCAACTTTTACAACACTAATACTTTTGATCAACTTTAAATCTTAATCCAATGAAAGCAATTACTTTAGTACTGATTTTAATGAGTTGGATTGCCGGTGCGCAATCTAAATTCGAGACCGGAATGCAAAAGGCCCTGGCGCTTTGGGGCGAAAACAAGACCAACGAGGCTTCGGCGCTTTTTGAGCGGATTGCCGCCGCCGAACCCGATCAATGGCTGCCTAATTACTATCTTGCCATGGTAAATGCAACAGCGTCGTTTCAAACCCAAGACAAGGAGGCAGTGTCAGCTTTCCTGACGCGCGCCCAGCAAGCCGTGGATGCCGAAATGGCAAAAGACGACAAGAATCCTGAACTTTACGTGGTGCAGGCGCTTGTCTATACGGCCTGGATAGTGTCCGACCCTATGGTTCACGCCATGGTGTATTCGCCAAAGGCCATGGAGGCTTATCAAAAGGCCGAGATCCTGGCCCCCGACAATCCGCGCGTAGTGTTTGGCAAAGCTGAATTTGAAATGGGTACGGCGCGTTATTTTGGAAAAGATGTAAAACCGATGTGTGACCAGGTTGAGCGGGCGATTGCGCTTTTTAGAACAGAGAAACCGCAAACGCCGTTGCACCCCAAATGGGGACTCGACCGCGCGCTGACGGTACAACAGGAATGTAAAAAGTAAACGATGAATATTTTACGCTATCTCGCAAAAGTTTTGGGTCTGGGCCTGGTCATCAGCCTGGTCATTGCTGCGGTTTTGATTGGCGTCCAGGTGTTGGATGGCGGCAAACTTGAAATGGGCCTGCCACTGATGCGTGAGATAGCTTACACCTGCCTGTACGGGGTTGTCCTGACGGCCATCAACTCCATATTTTTTGATTTTGTGTACCGTCCGGGTGCGGTGGTTTCCGGCCGAAAAAGATTTTGGCTTGGAGCCGTGGGCAGTGTGGTGCTCACCTTGGCAGGGATATTCCTGATCCGCGTGGTGATAAACGTGATTATTGAAGGCGAAGACTTTGTAGCGTTCTGGAAGGCTGAAAAGCTTAGGTTTTACATTCTGGCCTTTTTGATTACGATGACGCTGTCACTGTTTTTCCATGCGTTAAACTTTTACAAGCGTTATCAGGAGCAAAAAGTCAAGCAGCATCAGATTATTGCAGGCACGGCATCAGCCAAGTTTGAAAGCCTCAAAAATCAGATCGACCCGCATTTTTTGTTCAACAGCCTTAATGTGCTCAATGCGTTGATCGAGGAAAATCCGGAGCGGGCTCAAAAATTTACCAGTTCGCTGTCAAAAGTCTACCGATACGTATTGGAGCAAAAAGACAAGGAGTTGGTGAGCCTGGCCGAGGAACTGGCGTTTGCCAAAACCTATATGGAGCTGTTGCGGATGCGGTTTGAAGACAGCCTTTTTTATACGCTGCCGGAGGTTGATCCCAACGCCGAAGGAAAAGTGGTCCCGCTGTCGCTTCAGTTATTGCTGGAGAATACCATCAAGCACAATGTGGTAAGCCCGCAACGCCCGCTGCACATCAGCATCACGGTTGAGGGCGATTATCTTGTAGTGTCAAACAACCTGCAAAAAAAGGAAGTGCTCAATGACCGCAATGGGGTAGGGCTGCAAAACATCGTCAGCCGGTACGCCCTGGTTACGCGTCGCAATGTTTTGATTGAAAATGATTCCAACCGGTTTGCGGTGAGTATTCCGGTGTTAACCCGACAAATTCTAACAGTTATGCAACCTGAAAAAAACGATTATACGAACGATTATCTCCGCGCTCAGAAAAAAGTGGAGGACATCAAGGGATTTTACGGTCACTTGGCCGGTTATGCGGTGACCATACTCATTTTGATGATGATTAACCTGATTACGTACCCGCAGCACCTTTGGTTTTTGTATCCGGCTGCCGGATGGGGAATAGGGGTCGCCTTTCACTACATGGCCGTTTTTGGCGTAGTGCCCTTTTTGGGGAGTGATTGGGAAGAACGCAAAATAAGAGAAATCTTGCAAAAAGAGGAGGAAAAGAAATGGAAATAAACCCACTGACGGAAGCGCAACGCTATGAACGCGCCCGCAAAAAAGCCCGCGAAATCAGGAGTTTTTACATCAATCTAACCTGTTACTGCATTGTAATGCCAGTGCTGATTTTTATCAACCTGCGCTACACACCTGAATATTACTGGTTCTTTTTCTCGATGGGCGGATGGGGTCTGGGACTGCTTTTTCACGCGGCCGAAGCCTTTGGCTGGCAACCCTGGCTCAGCAAGGACTGGGAAGAGCGAAAGATTAGGGAGATAATGGAAAAAGACAAACAAAATAAACAACGCTATGAATGATCATGAAAAAGACATACAGGCAATCCGCTATGAGCGCGCCCGCAAACGCGTAAAATCGCTATCCGGATTTTATAAACATCTTGGAGCCTATCTTGTTGTCAACGCGTTTTTGCTTGCTTTGCGATATTTCAGGCTCGATCCGGGCGAATCCTTTTGGAGCTTTGAAGTTTTCGCCACGGCCTTCTTTTGGGGGATAGGACTCGCTTTTCACGCCTTTGGGGTTTTCTACAACCAGGTGTTCTTTGGTCCCGATTGGGAGGAGAGAAAAATCCGCAAGCTGATGGACCGCGACAAAAACACTAAGACATGGGAATAACCGCAGTTGTTATTGAAGATGAGATGCCGGCAGCCCGATTGTTGTCGCGCAAATTGGAAAAACTGGACATCCAACCGGTAGCCATGCTTCATTCGGTGGCGGAGGCCGTCGAGTGGTTTTTAGCGAATCGGCATCCTGACTTGATTTTTCTCGACATTCAATTGTCGGATGGGTTGTCGTTTGAAATCTTTGACGCCTGCAGTATCAGCAGTCCGATCATCTTTACGACGGCCTATGACGAGTACGCGCTAAAGGCGTTTAAATTAAACAGTATTGACTACTTGCTTAAACCAATTGATGAAGATGATTTACATGCTGCAGTCGCCAAATTCAAAAGCCGGACACAGGCGCGGAGTTTCTCATCGGTTGACTTTGACCAGATCAAACTACTGCTCACCAACCCGATTGACCGAGGTTTTAAACAACGCTTTTCCGTCCGGGTAGGCCATCAGCTTAAAGTAATCCCGGTAGAGGAGGTGGAGTGCTTTTACAGTGAAAACAAAGGCACCTATCTGCACACGCTCGACAATCGCGATTATCTGCTCGATACAACCTTGGAATTACTTGAGCAGGAACTCGACCCAAAATCGTTTTTCCGCATCAGCCGAAAGTTCATCCTGCCGCTGAGTTCCGTCCGTGAGATTACGCTGTATTCCAACTCTCGTTTAAAGGTGCTTTTGCCTACCTATCGGGGCGATGAAGTGGTGGTTTCGCGGGAGCGGGTACCGGCTTTTAGAAACTGGCTGGAGTAGCTACAAAAAGCTTTAATTGGTTTGATTCAAATATCTGGAAAACAAATAGAAAGATATACAATATAGAAATCCTCTATACGTTAAATTCCGGCTATTTTGACACCCGGTGCAGCACAAAAGTCACGCTGCTCAGCAGGAAGAAAGCCCCAACCTGATGCGCCAGTCCGAGCCATAGCGGAACGCCTGCCAACAGGGTGTAAATCCCGAGTCCAAACTGAAGACCGAGTAGCGCAACCATGACGCCAAATCCTTTTTGTGTGGTGGCGTCCAATGTTGTTTTCCGGCTTTTGAAATAGCTAAAGAGCACCATAAACACAACAGCATAGGCCATCATCCGGTGTACAAACTGAACCCCACTTTTGCCTTCAGTCAGTGCAGCGTACCAGGTTTCCCGTTCCAGAAACACTGAATCATGCAGGAATTGTCCGTCGCTCATCATCGGCCAGTGGTTGTGGATAAGACCAGCGTTGAGGCCGGCAACAAATCCTCCGTAAATAATTTGAAACAGCAAGACGGCAGCGGTCCAGAGCATCAACTTGCGCAGGTTTGCAATGGCCGCACGGCGCTCGGGATAGATCAGGTCGAGCGCTACCCAAAGCGTGGCGGCAAAGGTGATAAAGGCAGTGGTAAGGTGAAGCGACAGTCTAAAGTGGCTTACGTCCGGATTGTCGATTAGTCCGCTCTTGACCATGTACCAGCCAAAAAAGGCCTGAAGTGCTCCTAATCCAAACAGGAAAAGGCATTTTTTGATGGTTGCTCCGCTGAGTTTTTTGCGGATCAGGAAATAGACAAACGGGATGACAAACACCAGCCCGATGACCCGCCCGATAAAACGGTGGAACCATTCCCAAAAGTAAATGAACTTGTAATCATCCAGCGTAAAGTCTTTCTGGCTGTTGATGAGTTTGTACTCCGGATATTGCTTGTAGTCTTCAAATGCCTCGTGCCATTTTTCCTCGGTGGTAGGCGGGAAGGTGTCGGTCACCAGGTGCCAGTCGGTCATGGACAGCCCGGAATTGGTAAGCCGCGTGATGCCGCCCACGACAACCATGATGAAAATTAAGAGGCATCCCGTGAGCAGCCACAAGACAACCGGACGATTTTGGCGCGCAGTATTCATATCGATGTTAGTTTTTTGCAGGTTTAAGTCCCATTTTCAGGGCTCTGTCCATCATAAATTCATAGGCCGCCTCATAGCTGTTGGGGATTTCGCCTTCCAGTATGGCTTCTTTGATGGCTTCTTTGAGGACGCCGATTTCACGCGAGGGCGGCAGCTTGAAGATCTCCATGATTTCCTCACCCGTTACCGGTGGCTGGAAGTTCCGGACGCGGTCGCGTTCTTCAACCTCGACGATTTTTCGTCGTACCAATTTGAAGTTGTTGTGGTATTTGGCAAACCGCTTGGGGTTTTTGGTGGTAATATCGGCCTCGCAAAGCGTCATCAGGCTTTCCACGTCTTCGCCGGCGTCAAAAACCAGGCGGCGCACTGCCGAGTCGGTTACTTCTTCCTGCGAGAGCACAATAGGACGGGAACTCATGGCCACCATCTTTTGCACAAATTTCATCTTGTGGTTTAGTGGCATGTGCAGACGTTCAAAAATCTTGCGCACCATCTTTCCGCCCAGGAATTCATGGCCGTGGAAAGTCCAGCCCACGCGCTTGTCGTAACGCTTGGTAGGCGCCTTTCCGATGTCGTGTAAAAGGGCCGACCATCTAAGCCATAAATCATTGGTATTCTTGCAGATATTATCAACTACTTCAAGTGTATGATAAAAGTTGTTTTTGTGCGTTTGTCCTTCAATTTCCTCAACCTGATTCAACGCCGTAAGTTCCGGCAGAATGATTTCAAGCAGGCCTGTCTGATACAAAAGCAACATGCCAACCGATGGCTTGGGCGTCGACAGGATTTTGTTGAATTCCTCTACAATCCGCTCGCCCGAGACTATTTTGATTCGGTCCTTGTTCTTGGCGATGGCCGCCAGCGATTGCGCCTCGATGGTAAAATCAAGCTGGTTTGAAAATCGGATGGCGCGCAACATCCTGAGCGGATCGTCAGAATAGGTCACGTCAGGATCGAGTGGCGTCCGGATGGTTTTGTTCGCAAGGTCAGTCAGTCCATCAAAAGGATCGAGCAGTTGTCCCCAATGCTTATGATCCAGTCCGATGGCCAGCGCGTTTATGGTAAAGTCGCGGCGTTTCTGGTCGTCTTCGAGCGTGCCGGTTTCAACCACCGGATTGCGGCTCTCGTGCGCGTATGATTCCTTACGGGCACCGACAAATTCAATGTCGATATCGTCATAACGGAGCATGGCAGTTCCGTAGGTTTTAAAAACCTGAACCTTTGGCTTTCTGGGCAATCGGTCAGATACGGCAAGCGCCAGATCAATGCCACTACCCACCGCCACGATGTCGATGTCTTTTTTGTAATCGCGTTCCATCAGGAAGTCACGTACATAGCCACCAATTACGTAGCTGTCGACACCTAAATCGCCTGATGCTTCGCGAATGATCTTGAAGATTGGGTGTTGCAGGGCGTTGGTATAATCGGTACGTGGGGTCAAAGTGCTGTTTTGGCTGCGTTTGTTTGCGTCTGACATGGCTTATTTGCGGATGACTTTCACCTGCGAATCCTTGGTGAGTTTGATAATGGACGACGCTTTTTCAGCCCGTTCGTTCCTTCGCAAATTTACGGCATAATCAACTCCGCTTACGATGGCCGGATCAATTTCGGCAAATGACAGCGGCGTGGGCTGGCCGGATATGTTGGCCGATGTGGAGACGATGGGCTTTTTAAGGCGTTCCATCAGCTTAAAGCAAAACGGTTCCTTGACCAGTCGCATTCCCAGGGTATTGTCGGGCGCGATAATGTTTGGCGCCACGTTGCGCGGATCGTCCAGGACCAGGGTGGTAGGCTTTTCAGCCAGTTCGAGGATGTTCCACGCCACTTCCGGAATCTGATTGAAAACCTGATACAACATACGTTCGCCATTGACCAGCACAATCATGCTTTTGCTCTCTTCGCGTTGTTTGAGTTTATAGATTTTGGCCACTGCGTCAGGATTGGTGGCGTCGCATCCCAATCCCCAAACGGTATCGGTAGGATAGAGGATGATTCCGCCCGCCTGCACTACCTCGAGTGCCTTGGCAACTTCTGTATTGATTAAGGTCATATCCATGGTGCAAAATTAAGTAATCGGCACCGTTTGGCGAATGAAAATGTTTATATCTTTGCCCGGTTACAATACGCTTATGGCCAAGAAAATCGGGTTTATTCCGCTGCGCAAAGGATCAAAGGGAATACGCAACAAAAACAAGAAGAAAATCGCCGGGAGGCCTTTGTATTCATGGGTTTTGGTTGAAGCTGTCTTTTCGTCCCTCGACCATGTCTACATCTATACCGATGACGACGAAATCCTGCAGTCGGTTCCTGAGGAATACCATTGGACCAACAAGGTAACGGTGATGCGTCGCAGCGATGAATCGGCCACCGATACGGCATCGACCGAGGCTGCCATGCTGGAATTCTGTGAAAAAACAGGGTGGGACTTTGAAGTTTTCTGTTTATTGCAGGCCACCTCGCCGCTTACGACCCGTGAGGACATCAACCGCTGTCTGGAAAAACTTGAATCGGGATCTGATTCGGCCCTGACCGTTGTCAAGACACACCGCTTTACGTGGAACGCCGATGGAACGCCACAAAATTACGATTACAAAAACCGTCCGCGCCGCCAGGATTTTGAAGGGCTGCTGATTGAGAACGGCGCCGTTTATACCACTACCGCCGATGCGCTGCGCAACAACCGCAACCGATTGGGCGGAAAAGTCGGTCTGGTTGAAATGCCTGAGGAGTCGCTCATGGAAATTGACAGCCTGGCTGATTGGGGAATCGTTGAACACTTGTTGATTGACCGCGTCCGAAGCACAAAGCAGAGTGGCAGGATTACGCATTTGTTCCTGGATGTCGACGGCGTGTTTACCGACGGTTGCGTATACTTTGGCCCCGATGGTGAATTGCTCAAAAAGTTTGACATGCGCGACGGGATGGGGCTTGAAATCCTCCGTCAGCACGATGTCGAGGTGGTCGTGATCACTTCCGAAAGGTCAAAGCTTGTCGAACAACGCATGAAGAAACTCAAGATTGACAAGGTTTACTTTGGCGTAAAGGACAAGTATGCCGTTTTGCACGATATCATGCTGCGCGAGGGTTTGAATGCCGGAAATTTTGCGTATCTTGGAGATGACGTCAACGACCTGGCCTCGATGCTGCTCGTGGGATGGTCATTTGCACCCAACAATGGAATGGCGATCATAAAGCACAATGCTGATTTTACCGTTCCGGCGGATTCGGCTGCGGGCGCCATCCGCTATGTTTGCGAACACATCATGAAATATAACAAACGCTATGAAGGAAATTAAATATAAAAAACCGTTTCTGATTGCCGAGATTGGATGCAATCACAAGGGCGACATGGAAATCGCCAAAGAACTCATCAAAATCGCCAAGATTTTTTGCAATGCCGATGCCGTAAAGTTCCAAAAGCGCAACAACCGCGAACTGCTGACGGAGGAACAATACAACGCGCCCCACCCAAATCCGGCCAATTCATACGGTGATACGTATGGCGCGCACCGCGAATTCCTGGAGTTTGACCTGGAGCAAAACCGGGAACTCAAAGAATACTGCGAATCACTGGGTATCGTTTACTCTACATCGGTTTGGGATTTGACGTCAGCCAAGGAAATTGCATCGATCAATCCGCAGTTTATCAAGATTCCATCGGCCTGTAATAACAATTACACCATGCTGGAGTGGCTTTGCCAGAATTACAAGGGCGAAATCCACATTTCGACAGGAATGACCACCAAGGATGAGACTGAGGAACTGGTTAGTTTTTTTGAAAAACACGGACGCGCCAAAGACCTGGTCCTGTACAATTGTACATCCGGCTATCCGGTTCCGTTTCACGACGTTTGCCTGTTGGAAATCAACCGCCTTCGCGAAAAGTATGAAGACCGGGTCAAGCACATAGGATTTTCCGGCCACCACCTTGGGATCGCCATCGATATTGCAGCCTATACTTTGGGCGCCAGCATCATCGAGCGTCACTACACCCTCGACCGCACCTGGAAAGGCACCGATCACGCGGCATCGCTGGAACCCATGGGCATGCGCAAACTGGCGCGCGACCTCGCGGCAACCTACGAGGCGCTCACCTACAAAAACAAAGACATTCTCGACATCGAGATGGTTCAGCGTGAAAAGTTAAAAAATCGCAAGGGATAAATGAACCAGACGTTTGTTTGCTGTTCCACTTACCACGTTTACATTTCCATTCTGGAAGCGTATAAGTTTCAGAAGGAGGGAGGCGAATCAGTATTGTTCTTTTTTGATGATCTGATCACCGATATCGAACCGTTTTTGCAAAATGTCGAAAAGCTTGGACTTTTCAAGGAGGTGGTGCGCATCAAGGGATATACGATTTTGCGCAACATGAAAAAGAATTTCGGATTTTGGCGTTATGTCACCGACAGGCCCGCCATTATCCGGGGTCTTTACCATGAACACAACGACGGGCTGGTGCGCCATCAGGAATTTATCCGCAACTCGCAGATCAATCTTTTTCAAATCAACAGGACGCGAGCCTATTTTATCCTTGAATTTCCCAATAACTTTTTCAGGATGTACGAGGATGGCTACGGCACGTATACCCAGCGTCTGGGGACTGTCCGCCGTTTGCGCCGAAAGTATATCACCAAGCTCCCCATGCTTAAGGGACACGACTCCCAGATCAAGGAGGTTTGGGTCAGTTATCCGGAAAAGGTAACCGACAAAGTCCTGATCCCAAAACTCAGGAAGCTTGACATTACCGTACTCGAAGACCAGCTTACTCAAGCGGAAAAGCAGAACATTGTTCATTCGCTGATTGGCGGTGTGGTCTTAAATCGGGAAGCATCGGTCACACTGGTGATCACACAGCCGCTGTCGGAGGATTCGATTTGCACGGAATCGACCAAGATCAAATTGTATAACAACATTGTCAGCCAGGAACGTGCGCTGGGTAAAATAGTTTACTTTAAGTCGCATCCACGCGAGGTTACCCAATATCATTTTGACGATCCGGGCGTGTTGTTTTTGCCAAAATACTTCCCGATGGAGGTTTTTAACCTTGACCAAAGTTTGGGCGTCGACAAGGCAGTAGCCTATTTCTCGACCGCGTTGTACAACCTGAAACACGTCCAGGACAAGGTGCTGCTGGGCGAGGATTTCCTAAAAAGCGAAGTGAAAAAAATCGAGGGTCAGAGCATTCCGCGGTAAACGTCAAGATATTGTTTTGCCGCATTGTCCCAGCTAAACGAATTGGCGCGCCCAACCATTTTGGGAACCAGCAAATCTTTTTGGCTTTCAAATGATTTCAGTCCGTCGGCAATGGTTTGCGCCATGTATTCAGGTTCAAAATTCTCCCAGTAAGTCGCCAAGTCACCGCCAATTTCCGGCAGGGATGTCAGGTTTGAACTAAAAACCGGCTTCCCAAATCGCATCGCTTCAATGATCGGCAGGCCAAATCCTTCCCTGAGCGACGGAAACACAAACGCCTGGCAGTTTTGATAATACCACAACTTGTCGGCGTCGCCAATTTTTCCCGGCAGCGTAATCCTGTCGGCCAGCCCGTTTGACGCGGCAAATTCCTGTATTGCGGCGGCATCCCGGGTTGAATTCTTTCCTGCAATCACCAGTTCAAAGTCGGGCAACATCGGCATCATCTGTGCGAGCGACATAAAATTCTTCCGGCCGGTGATTTCGCCAATCGAAAACAAAAACGGCCTTTCCGGCATGTACGCTGGCCTGTGCGATTCCGGCAGTTCAAGCTGCGCGACGGGATTTCCGTTGTAGATCACAAACTCCGGAACGTTTGGCACATCATACCAACGGTGTGTGCTCGACCGGGCAAATTCGGAAATGTAGGTAATGGCTTGGCTTCGGTTTAGCTTGTCCTGAAATTTGACGTGTTCCTTGTGGGTTTTGTAGTCGTCCGGATTGCGGACAAAAGGCGTGTTGTGAACCGTCAAAAGGTACGGCATCCGCGTGTCGTGCGGCTCTATGTGCGTGTTTTGGTTAAGCGAATGCCACAAATCATAGGTTTTGCGAATGCGGAACGCCGGATAGCGCCTCAGGGCATAAAACCGCTTGTACTTAAAAGTTCCGTCAAACTCCTTTTTAAAAAACGCGCTGTTGTTGGTATGAACCACAAATTGCAGGTCAGGATCCTGAAGGCGCGCAATACTTTTTAGCAGATGCAGGTTAAACTGACCAAATCCAAAATACAGATTCTTAAGATGGTGCGCCTCTAAAAAGATTGTCTTCATTGACGGGTTTTGATGCAAACATACTAAAATATTATCGCGTCCGGCCATTAAAACCGCCTTACATATTGTATTTTCGCGGGATGAAAAGCGTGTTTTCAAAAGCCTTCGAGTCATACCGTGAAGCTGTTTTACAGGTTGTCGGGCAATTTGATTCCTCAGGTGAACTGCTGGTTCGCGGCAAACGCAACACGCTCAAGGTGTTTTCCCTGAACGGACTTGATATTAACGTCAAGGCGTTCAAGGTTCCGCATTTTATCAACGCGTTTATTTATCGATGGATCCGGCCGTCAAAAGCGCGTCGTTCATTTGAGTACGCGCAAAAACTTACCGAGCTCCAAATCGGCACACCCGCTCCCATAGCGTATTTTGAAGAGGGCCGATGGCTGATGGGCCGCAGTTACTATGTTTGCCAACACCTTAACGCTGATTTTACCTTTCGCGCCCTGGTTGACGATCCGCAATTGCCCGAACGTGAAATCATCGCCCGCGAGTGGACGGCATTTTTTTACGACATTCACGAAAAAGGCGTCGAGTTTATCGACAACACGCCCGGGAACACACTCATTTGCCGTCAGGATGGCAGGTATCGCTTTTTTTTGGTAGATTTAAACCGGATGAAGTTTCACCCGTCGATGGATCGTAAAATGCGCCTTTTGAATCTGGCCAAGATTACCCGCGATCCCAGTCTGGTAAAAATCATCGCCACGCAGTACGCAAGTTTGTACGGCTGCGATCCGACAGCGTTTGAGGCTGATTTGACCCGGCTGGTCGACGCCTTTCAGCAGCGGTTGCAGCGGCGAAAAAACATCAAGAAAAAGTTGGGCAAGTAACCCGTCATTATGAGAGCATCAGTTATTTTCAGTACGTATAATTCTGAAGCATGGCTTGAAAAAGTCCTGATTGGCTTTAGCGTACAATCGGTGACGGATTTTGAGATCATCATTGCCGACGA
>CAZIBV010000002.1:47857-51159 GCA_964537345.1 uncultured Flavobacterium sp.
TATTTTATGTTGCCGATGGAAACCTCGCTGGCCATCAACACCGATGACATCACCACGCAGCGCTGTTTTGACGTCAATTGGCTGATGGCGCACGGCCTGAGAAAGTCATCCAAAAACCTCAAGCTGACGGCAACGCCCTGGCAGGCGGGAATCCTCAACAGGTTTACGCCAACCAAAGCCTCATGGAACGGACACAACGCATCGGGCTGGAAAAAAGACATCCTGGCCGTCAACGGATTCAATCAGGAAATGGGTTACGGCGGTGAGGACCGCGAATTTGGCGAAAGGCTTACCCACAATGGCGTTTACGGAAAGCAAATCCGCTATTCGGCCATTTGCCTGCATCTGGAACACCAGCGCGCCTATGCCACGGCCAGCGGACAATCGCGCAACCTGGAAATTCGCAAATACAATCGCAAAAACCGCATCACATCGGCCGCCAATGGCATCAATACGCTGATAAACGACGGTGAAAATGCAGACAACAACTAATTTGAGTACCATGAAAATATCAGTCGTCATCAGTACCTACAATGCCGAGGAATGGCTCGAAAAAGTGCTGATTGGTTATAAAGTCCAGACGTACAAGGATTTTGAAGTCATCATTGCCGACGACGGTTCGCGCCCATCAACCAAGGAACTTATCGACCGCTATGCCGCTGATTATCCGGTGCCGATACGACATCTATGGCATGAAGATGAAGGCTACCGACGTCAGGAAATCCTAAATGTGGCGATTGTCGAGGCCGCGCATGAATATATTTTGATGACTGATGGCGACTGCATTCCACGGCGCGATTTTGTAGAAGTCCATGCACGCGAGGCGCAAAAAGGGCGTTTCCTGTCGGGTGGATACTGCAAGTTGACGATGAAGACCAGCAAGGCGATCACACCGGCCGACATCGAATCGCAGCGATGCTTTAAAGTGAGCTGGTTGCGCAGTATCGATAAACTGGGATTTTCGCAAACCCTCAAACTGGGAACCGGCAGCGTCCTGGCGTCGTTGCTGGATATGGTCACGCCCACGACACCGTCATTCAACAACTGCAATTCGTCGGCGTTTAAGGTCGATTTGATTGCCGTCAACGGCTATGACGAACGCATGAAATACGGCGGACCCGATCGCGAAATCGGCGAACGCCTGGAAAACCATGGTATCAAGGGAAAGCAAATCCGTCACAAGGCCATCTGTTTGCACCTTGACCACGCCCGCGGATACAAAACCAAGGAATCACTGGCCGCTAATTTGGCCATCCGCAAAAAAGTAAAGGACGAAAACCTCGACTGGACGCCGTTTGGCATCGTAAAAAAGGAAAAGGCATGAAGATTCTTGTAACGGGAGCCGCCGGGTTTATCGGGTCGCATCTTTGCGAAACGCTGCGCGCCGACGGGCATGAGGTAACCGGCCTGGACAACTTTAACGATTACTATGACGTTGCCCTTAAACGCCTCAACGAGGCTGATCTTTCGGCAAAAGGCGTCGCGATCATCAACAAAGATCTTAATTCAAATTTGTCGGGCGTATTTGAGGCCGGATTTGATTACGTGTTTCATTTGGCGGCCCAGCCTGGAATTTCAGCCGACACTTCACTGGAAGAATACGTCACCAACAACATTTACGCAACCCAGAATCTGCTGGATGCCGTCGTGAAATACTGCCCGGAGCTTCGTTGTTTCGTCAATATTTCAACGTCGTCGGTTTACGGAATCGAGGCGACGGTTGCAGAAGATGTTCCCGCACAACCCGTTTCGTTTTACGGATCGACCAAGCTGGCCGCCGAACAACTCGTTCTCGGAATGCAGCGTTTGGGGAAACTCAACGCTTGTTCCATCAGGCTTTATTCGGTTTACGGACCGCGCGAACGTCCTGAAAAACTTTACACCAAGTTGATCGACAATCTGTTTGCCGACCAGCCGTTTCCGCTTTTTGAAGGAAGCGCAAAACACGAACGCAGTTTTACATACGTTGGCGATATTGTCGACGGACTGGCTGCGATCATCGGCAGGGAAGAGGCTGTCAACGGACAAATCATCAACCTTGGAACCGACGAAGTCCACACCACCCAGCAAGGGATTGACGCCGTTCAGGACATCATCGGCAAAAAACTCATCATAGACCATAAGCCACCCCGTCCGGGCGATCAGCTTAAAACGGCTGCTGTCATTGACAAAGCCCGCAAACTGCTGGAATATCAGCCCAAAACGACCTTGGTAGACGGACTTCGTCAACAGGTGCGCTGGTATGAGGAAAAATTCAGGAAATAATTCGTTTTACGAACGCCTGTAATTTGTCGCGGAAAAGACCTGGACTCAGCCGTTGGTATAATTCCATGGCCTGATGGCGCAACTTCTTTGGGTGACCCTGATACCAATGCGGTTCGTAATCCATCAGGTGAACGGCTACATGTGATTCATCATCGCCCATAATGTTCCACGACGCTGTGGCTATCCAGGGTGAATACACCGTAAAAGTTGGGATTCGCAGTGCTTTGGCCATGTTGACCGCGCCGCCTTCATTGCCTATCAGTGCATCACAGTGCGACAGTACCGCCAAAAACGGCCGCAATCCCTTCATGTAAAAATCCAGTATGATGCTGCGCTGCGTTTCCGGTTTGCACAAATCGTAAATTTTTTGGGCATCGCCGGCCTGCGACGGAATAAAGTTAAAAAGCAGCGTCACATTTCCCTGCTGCGCCACATCGTCCAGCATTTGCGCCATGTGTTGTGACGGCAGGCTTTTATCAGGAGCACTTCCCAATACGCTAACCATGATAACCGGTTTTTTGGGGAGCAACTGCATCTGTTCTTTGGCTTGTTGACGTTCATCAGGCAAAAGATAGATCTCAGGGAATTCGACCGGTACAAAGGTTCCGGTTAGCGCCTCGGCCAGTTGCAGGCGGTGATGCAGCGCCGACCCGTGAACGTCAGCCTTTGGTTTGACGGTTTTGGTGTAAAATAATTGTGTATACCATTTGTAAAATCCGATGCGCACTTTAGCACCTGAAAAATACATCGGCAAAATGCTTTCCCACTTTCCGTAAGCGTCAACCACGGCGTCGTATTGTTCTCCCGCCAGTGATTTTCCAAACTTGACAAGACCTGAAACTCCCTTGATGGCCGGATCAAAAAACACGATTTTATCAATGTTCGGATTGCCCTCGACCACCGCAGCCGTGTTGGGATATACCATGTAGTGCACCTTGCATTCCGGCCACGTGGTTTTGATCGCCTGGCAGATGACGGTACTCATCAGCACATCGCCGATCATTTTTTGCTGGATGATGAGAACTTTTTTCAATGAA
>CAZIBV010000002.1:51259-64071 GCA_964537345.1 uncultured Flavobacterium sp.
TATTCCCGCAGCGCGTCATTCAAAGAAGTTTTAAGATCGGTTGACGGTTTGCGCCTTCCGATGATGAGCGCGCAGGGAACCTGGTATTCGCCGGCTTCAAACTTCTTGGTGTAGCTGCCCGGAATCACCACCGATCGCGCGGGTACATATCCTTTCATCTCGACAGGTTCGGGACCGGTTACGTCGATGATTTTGGTTGATGCGGTAAGGCAGACGTTGGCGCCAAGTACGGCTTCGGCCTCAACACGGACGCCCTCGACCACGATGCAACGCGATCCGATAAATGCTCCATCCTCGATGATGACGGGTGCGGCCTGCAAAGGTTCGAGTACGCCGCCAATCCCGACGCCGCCGCTCAGGTGAACGTTTTTGCCTATTTGTGCGCAACTGCCCACTGTCGCCCACGTATCCACCATCGTTCCCTCATCTACATAAGCTCCGATGTTGACATAGCTGGGCATCATGATGACGCCTTTTGAAATATAGGCGCCGTGGCGGGCGATGGCATGCGGAACCACGCGGATTCCTTTTTGTGCATAACCGCGCTTGAGTGGAATTTTGTCGTGGTATTCAAAAATGCCAACTTCCAGCGTTTCCATTTTTTGGATAGGAAAATAAAGCACCACCGCTTTCTTGATCCATTCATTTACAATCCACCCGTCGGGACTTGGGTCGGCAACGCGCAGGATGCCTTCGTCCAAAAGGTCAATGACTTTCCTGATGGCCTGTTGGGTTTTATCTTGCTGAAGCAGGGCACGGTTTTCCCAGGCTTCTTCAATCACGGGACGCAAATGGTTCATGGTTTTCAATTTTTCGTAAAATTAGCCAATTGTTTGGTAATGTATAACCTGAAAAATCCTTTTTACTACCTTTATAGAAAGAATATCCGTATGAAACTTTTCCTTTTGTTAGTAACCAGTCTGCTTGCATTGCAATGTCAGAAAAAGCCTGCCGATGCTGAACCTACCTTTCCGTTGCAGACTGATACCACTACGGTTCCTGATGCGAGCAATTCACGCAATTCACTGGATTATCTGGGCCGTTACCAGGGTGTGCTGCCCTGCGCTGATTGTGAGGGAATCAAGACGACACTGGATTTGACCGAAGAGTTTAATTACGTGATGACACGCGTCTATCAGGGTCGGGATACCAAGCCTTTTGTTGAAACCGGTACTTTCCGGTGGGATGATGCGGGAAGCTCGATCATTTTGACGGGCAATGGTGAGACTGTTATGTTCAAGGTAGGCGAGAACCGGCTGATCCAACTCGACAGGGAGGGCAAAACCATTACCGGTGCGCTGGCAAGCCGATACATATTGGAGAAGCTCTCCGAGAGTCAGGCCGTAAAATCGTCAACCGGCCCACAACCACAGGAGGTATCAGGCGTTTGGAAGATTGTGGAAATCGACGGCAAATCAGTCAGGAGGACAGGAAACAAAGACAACACCATCGAGTTTCGCGACGGTCGCTTTAGTGCCTACGCCGGTTGCAATTCGATGGGTGGCCAATATCAGCAAGACGGAAACAAACTGAAACTTTCAAAGGCGATGTCTACGATGATGGCATGTCCGGATATGTCGGCCGAGGATGCGCTGAGAAATGTTTTGGAACGGATAGACGATTTTGTGCGCAATGACCAAACGTTGATGCTACGGGCGTCGGGAGAAGTGATTGTAAAACTTGAACTCAAACCTTGATGGCGCGTATCCTAGCAATTGATTACGGCGCCAAACGTACCGGGATTGCCGTCACCGACGAACTCCAAATCATCGCATCAGGCTTGACAACAGTTGACACCAAGGAACTCTTGCCTTTTTTAAAGCAATATCTGGCGAACAATGATGTGGCCCAGGTGATTATGGGAATGCCGCGTCAAATGGACAACACACCCTCGCAAAGCGCGCCCTTGGTAGAGTCATTCGCCCGGCGGTTTGAACAGGAATTTCCGGGGATAAAACTCACCTTGGTCGACGAACGTTTTACATCAAAAATGGCGGTGCAGGCCATGATTGACAGCGGACTCAAAAAGAAAAAGCGTCAGGACAAGGCGCTGATTGACGAAATCGCGGCCACCATCATGCTGCGTGATTTTCTTTCGCGAAAAATGTTTTAGGATTGTTTGACCCGCGGGGCAACTTTGCGTATGCTCTCGGTGATGTTAGTCAGCCAGATAAGCTGCTCGATGACGAGTTGGGCTTCTTCCATTTTTAGTCGGAATTCTTTTTCGTCGATGCGCCGACTGTTGCGCAATTCAGCTTCGCGGATGTTCTTTAATTGGGTAAACCTCAGGTGAAGTTCATCTTCTTCACGCGCATCAACCGTTTCACCTTTTAAAAGTGATACCGCCTCGGTCAGGTTGGCAATGGCCGTATCGACTATGTAATTAAACGCCGCCGATGCCTTGGTAGTCTGGTGGTGCTGGATATACGTCCCAAGCGAGGCCAGTGACGACTGAAGCGAGTGATTGAGCACGGCCAGTTCATAAAGTTCCGGAAGTTGTTTTTGCTTGGATTTGGGTTCCTGAACCATCCGCTGAAACGAGGCCATCAGGTTGCCCGTCTCGACAAAGGCTTCCTTGCGCGCCAACCTGTAGGAAACCGGCGCCTGTCCTTTGTTGTTGTACAATTGGGAAATCTGCCACAGATAATCGCGGTTAGCTGTAATCGCCTTTTCCAGATAAATCGGAACCTGCATAAACTCCCAACTTGGCCACAAAAAATAATTGGCAATAAACGCCAGCGACGCACCGGCCACCGTATCCATAATCCGGTATTGCACCACGTCCTGAATATCGGGTGTAATCATTCCGTAAATAAAAACCACGTACATGGTGACAAAAGTTGCGCCCACCGTATAGTTGATGTTGGAATAGGTCAGGCCAAGCACCATGCAAACCATCACCAGAATACTGATGACCAGCGGCGGAACAGGCAGCATCAAAATTCCAAAGGCTATAAATCCGCCCAGAAGCGTACCCAGAATGCGTTTGTACGATCGTTCCTTGGTCAGGCCGTAGCCCGGACGCATGATGACGACAATGGTGAGCAAAATCCAGTAGGCGTTTTGGAACGGCAGCGCAATGCCAATCAGGTATCCGGCCAGCATGGTCAGGGTTAGGCGCAGCGAATGCCTGAAAATTGACGATTTAAAGCTGAGGTTTTCCTTGAGGACGCTAAGCGGATAATATTCCGGTTTGATGAATTTTTCGAGGTCTTTGTCCAACCCCTTGATGTCGTGTTTAAAAACGGCCAGCGTGTAGGCGCGCTCCACAATGTTGATGCGTTCCACCTGCTTTTCAGCATAATGTAACATGTTGGTCAGCATAAAAACAGCCTCGGATGCATTGCCGCCGGACTGCGCTTCAAACGCCCGGATTTTTTGCTCCAGTTCCTGTAAATCCTGAAAAAGGTTGTGTGCTGATTTATAGGGGACGCGCCTTTCGGCAGCTTTGGCCAAACGTTTTAAGGTTGCCGCCAGGTTGTACGCCAGTCTTTGGTAGGTTTCCAGAACGTCGGTATGGCCGGAAAAGGTCTGATGCATTTTGGCGTGGTCAAACGAGGTGGAAAGTCCCAGTTCCAGCACTTCGACCAGCGTGACAAATACGATCATCATCTTGCGGTTCTGGTTTGACGAGCCCGAATGCATCCGCGTCAGGATCAGCGTTTCACGCAGGTTTTCGTGAATGGCGGTAAGCTCAACCTGTACTTTGAGTTGCTTTTCCGTAATCTTGCGTCGGTTGGCGTCGATGGTCCACAAATCGCCCCGCAGCCGTAGGTATTTTGCTGTGAGTTTCATGGCCTGCGCCAATTCGAGTTCGGCGTAGCGGTTGGGACTGATGTAGTAAAAAATCAGCGATACGGCCATGTAGAACAGTCCACCGACAGCCATCAACCCAATGTGTTGCCAAAGCGCCTCGCCCTGATAAACGTTGCCAAAAATCAGCGAAACCGACAGCAGTCCGGAAAAAGAAACCAGCGTTGCCCGATGGCCGTAGACGGATATCATCGACAGCAAAAAAAGCAATCCGACAAAGAGTGGGAAAAACAACCATTGGTAGGGAAAGGCAAGGCTGATGACAAGCGCGCAACCGCAAACAATCCCGATGGCGGCCAGCAAACCGTTGACCTTGTGGCGCAGGTTGCTGGAAATGTCGCTGGGAAAAATCAGGAAAGCACCCAGCGCAATGGCAAAACCAACTTCGAATTTGTCGAGCAGCGAAAACACGATTACCGGGATGGCGGCGGCCACGGTGACCTTTACCGAGTTGGTAAAGTTCATGCTGTCGGTCACTTCGCGAAAATTTCCAATCATGCCGCAAAGTTAGCCAATGTATCGCCAGCGGTTTTACGTTAAGATTAATTTAGCAGCATCAGAATCCGGTTAGGGCTGCTGATTGTCCATTTTTGTGTATTTTTGCCCTCGCTTCAGGCCTTTTTTTTGAAGCTTTATCAGATGATTTTACCCATTATAGCCTACGGTGATCCGGTGTTGCGCAAGGTGTGCGAGCCCATCACGCCCGATTATCCAAACCTCACCCAGGTGATCGACGATATGTTCGAGACCATGTACCATGCCAATGGAGTAGGGCTTGCCGCTCCGCAGGTTGGCCTGCCTATCCGGATTTTTATTGTGGATACAAAGCCTTTTTCAGGTGACGAGGACTTGACCGCGGAAGAGAATGCTGAGCTTGCAAATTTCAAGCGCGTGTTTATCAATCCGAGGATGATTGTGGAAGAAGGCGAGGAGTGGGGCTTTAACGAAGGATGTTTGAGTATTCCGGACGTCAGGGAGGACGTGTATCGCCACGAGCAGATTACCATCGAATACGACGATGCCGATTTTAACCGCAAGACGGAGGTTTTTGACGGACTGATTGCCCGCGTAATCCAGCACGAGTACGATCATATTGAAGGTATTCTGTTTACCGACAGGATCTCATCGCTCAAAAAACGTCTGATTCAAAAGAAATTGCAAAACATTATGGACGGGAAGGTGAGACCTGATTACAAAATGCGTTTCCCCGCTCCCAAAAAAGCACGATAATCTTATCCACACTATGAACTTAGAAAAAATTATGGCGATTTCCGGTAAGCCCGGACTTTATGAATTGAAACTTCAGACCCGTACAGGATTTGTGGCCGAATCACTGGCCGATGGCAAAAAGGTGACTATCGGACTGCGCAACAATGTGAGCCTGCTGTCGGAGATTTCAATGTATACGCATACGGAAGAGAAGCCTCTGGTTGAGGTGATGCGCAACATCGCCAAAAAGGAGAACAACGGCCCTGCGCTGTCGCACAAGGAAGACAACGGTGCACTGCTGGCGTATTTTAAGGAAGTACTGCCGGATTACGATGAAGACCGCGTTTATCCGTCGGACATCAAAAAAGTACTCAATTGGTACAATGTCTTGCAGGCCAAAGGATTGGTTTCACATGAAGAGCCAAAGGCCGAAGCCGAAGGTGAAGAGGCCAAGCCTAAGAAAGCCAAGAAAGAATAACGAGAATAATGCAAAAAAACTGAATCCCGGACCGCGTAACAGGCTCGGGATTTTTTAATTTTATAAAAACACTATCATGAATTCACGCTCGCAAAAACTGGAAGCTTTTGGCCGTTTGCTCGACATTATGGATGACTTGCGCGAAAAGTGTCCGTGGGACAAAAAGCAGACGCTCGAAAGCTTGCGCCACCTGACCATTGAGGAAACTTATGAGTTGGGCGATGCCATTCTGGACCACGACCTGGATGAGGTTAAAAAGGAATTGGGCGATTTGTTGCTCCACATTGTTTTTTACGCCAAAATCGGGAGTGAATCAGGCACCTTTGACATTGCCGATGTGGCCAACGGCATTTGCGACAAACTCATTCACCGCCATCCGCACATTTACGGCGACGTGACGGTCAAGGACGAGGAAGAAGTCAAGCAAAACTGGGAAAAACTAAAACTCAGGGAAGGCAAAAAATCAGTGTTGGAGGGCGTACCCAAAAGCCTGCCGGCGCTCGTTAAGGCTTCCCGAATCCAGGACAAGGCGCGCGGCGTCGGGTTTGACTGGGAGGAGCCGCATCAGGTTTGGGACAAACTTCAGGAAGAACTTGGCGAGTTGCAGCACGAAGTTCAATCAGGCGACAAACCACGCATTGAAGCCGAGTTTGGCGATGTGCTGTTTTCAATGATCAACTACGCGCGTTTTCTGGACGTCAATCCGGAGGACGCTTTGGAGCGCACCAACAAAAAATTCATCACCCGATTCACCTATCTCGAATCTAAAGCCGCCCAAATGGGCAAATCACTTCAGGACATGACCCTTGCGGAAATGGATGTTTTTTGGGAGGAAGCGAAGAAACTTTAGCTCAATTGATAATTGACAATTGATAATTAACAATTAACAATGAACAATTGGATTTTAGCTTTCAGCTTTCAGCGGTCAGCGATTAGCTACGGTGGATTTTTTAGTTTATGGTTTACAGTTTACAGTTTACAGTAAATTGCGGTAGTGGGATAGATTAAAGTTAACAATTGACTAACCTTGGAATCTTTGAATTTTTAATATTTCAAACTCCTCATTTTCAAATTTTAACTCGCTATCGCTTCGTTCAGTTCGCCCAAGGGCTCGGGTCAAATTTCCAAATTTCCAAATTCCCTTCACCTTTTCGAAATCTTATTATTCGAAATCGCCCGCTGCCTCGAGCATTTAAACCGCGTCATGTCAGGGTTGGCCTTAAAACTGTGCTTGACGCCGACGCCTTGGGAGACGCGTTTGCGCCAGCGTTCAAAACTCGAGCGTTTGAGTTCCCTGCGCATCAGTTTCTCGACCTCGCCCTGGGTAAGGCCAAATTGAAGTTTGATGGCGTCAAAGGGCGTGCGGTCTTCCCAGGCCATCTCGATGATTCTGTCGATTGCGTCGCTTGAAAGTTCTTTCACGGTTAAAATGGGCTGACTATCTATTTATCGGTCGGGAGTTGCCTTACTGATTCTCGATACTCCGCAACTGCTTGAGTTTTTCCTTGAGCGTCATGAGTTCTTCCTTGTGACGGTCGATGTTTTTGCGCACCTCGGCCACCATGGGATTCACTTTTTTCTGGTCCTTGCTGGTAAAGAACTGAATGTTGTTCTCGAGTTGGAAAATCTCGTGCTGAACCTCGTCAATCTTGCGCATCAGGAATACCTTTTCATTGTCCAGTTTGCGGGTGTCGTTTGATCCGGAAATTTGGTTGACGCGATTGGTAAACCGCACCATGTCTGATTCCTTTTTGCTCAGGCTTAGTTTTTCAAAAAGCGCATCCAGGATTTTGTTGAATTTGCCTTCAATGTGGCGTCGCTGCTGCGGAACACGGCCAAATCCTTTCCAGGCTTCGATATGCGCCTTGATGGCCTCCAGATCAGTTTTGTGGTCGCCGACAAGTTGAAATTCGCGCAATGATTCCAAATAGGCTTTCTTCTTCTCGAAAGCTTCAACCTCTTCCGGAGCTTCGGCATTGCGGTGCACCTTCATCTGCTCAAAATAATGGTTGCAGGCGGCCTTGAATTCGGCCCAAAGCTTGTCGGAATATTTGCGCGGAACGTGTCCGATGTGCTTCCATTCCTCCTGAATCTGTTTCATGACGGGCGTGGTCGCGGCAAAATCAGTCGAGTCTTTCAGTTCCTGCGCCCTGGCCACGAGTGCTTGCTTTTTGGTCAGGTTGTCATGCTGATCCTTCTTGATGTCTTTGTAAAACGAATTCTTTTTGGTGTTAAACGCGCGTACCGCATTTTTAAAAGCCGTCCAGGTGTCTTCATTGGCTTCGGACGGCACTTTTCCGGTGGCGAAAAACTCATTCCGCAGCGCGTCAATTTTGGCTATTTGACCAACCCAGCCGTTGTGTGAGTTGACATCCTCGGTGGCCAGAGCCTCGATTTTCTGGATGATGTCCTTTTTGCGCGCCAGGTTTTCCTCTTCAGTCCCGCGTTGTTTTTGCAACAGGGCCTCGCGCTTGTCGTGCATCTGGCGGGTAAGTTCGCTAAAACGGTTCCAGATTTCCTCGCGGTGTTCGCGTGAAACCGGCCCGATTTGTTCCTTCCACATGCGGTGCAGATCCTGCAACTCGCGGAACGCCTTGCCGACATCGGCCATATTGACCAATTCCTCGGCCCGCGCAATGATTTTCAGCTTTTGGTCAAGGTTGTGCTTAAAGTCAAGGTCGCGCGCCTCGCGGTCAAGGTGCAGGTAGTCGTAAAAATTCTCTACGTGAAAATGGTAATTGTTCCAAACGTGGTTGTACTTGTCTTTTGGAATAGGACCTGCGTTTTTCCAACGTTCGCGCAATTCATTGAAATGCTTGAGTGTGTCCTTGATGTTTTCTTGTGGATTGATGAGTTCCTTGAGTTCCTCGACAATCGCCAGACGCGTTTCAAGATTGGTTTGCAATTGCGACTGAAGGCCTTTAAAATGGGCGTTTTTGCGGTCGCGATATTTATTGTAAAGCTGATCGAATCGGTTTTTGAGCGGAAACTGATAGTGGAAATCGTCGGCTTCAGGGTTTTCGTGCAGATATTCCTCGCGTTTTTCGTCGATAAAGTGATGGTATTTTGACATAAACGCCTTGCGGATTTCCTCGACGTGATCTCTTACCGACATCACTTTTTCATGACCGACAAGCTGCTCCAGTTCATCCGTAAGCGCTTCCATCGGCATGGCATCGTAATCCTTCATTTCAATCTCATGTCTTTCCCTAAGCGATTCATCTTCACTTTCCTCGGCGTTCGAGTCGTGGATTGAAGCTACGGCAGCATCAGCGATATTGGGCTCGACAGGTTCTGCCGCAACAGGCTCACCTTCAACAGCTTCGGCTTCCATCTCAGTCTCAGTTTGATCTTCCGGTTCTGATTCAGGAACCTGCGGAGCATTATCAATATCATCCTGACCTTGGTCAACCTCGATAAACTCTTCCGCTTGCTGCGTTTCAGGTGCTTCGGGCGCGGTTACAAGCTCCTCTTGTGGTTGCCCTTCCTGGTTGATGTTCTCTTGTCCGTCTGCGTGTTGCAGGTTATCAGTCTTTTCCTCCGACATAAGTAAGAAATAAGGTTACAATTTGTAAATGGATGGGAAAGATAATAAACGCCTGCCAATAAACAAAACGGCCGACCGGCGGTTTTTATTCGCCTTGCCAGATGCTCCATGCAGCCTCGGCCTGCTCAACCAGCATTTCATGTCCGTTGCGTATATTGGCTCCGTGATGGGCAGCGCGCCGTAAAAATTCGGTTTGCGGCGGATTGTAGATAAGGTCAAAGGCGATGTGATGCGGCGTGAATCCTTCATATGGAATATCCGGACATTCGCCTGTTTGTGGGAAAGTTCCCAGTGGCGTGGTATTGATGACAATTGGATATTCGTTTATTGTTTGAGTCGTCAAATCGCCATAGCGGATGCCATCGCCGTTGCGGACTGCAAAATCGTACCGGATGCCAAGCGTTTCCAGCGCATACGCCACGGCCTTTGCGGCTCCGCCATTTCCAAGGATGAGCGCTTTTTGGTGGATGTCTTTAAGATGCGGTGTGAGCGATTTTATAAATCCGATGTAATCTGTATTGTGTCCAACAGGTCCGTCGCTTTCAAAGCTGATGGTATTGACGGCGCCAATCTTTTTTGCCGCGCCCGACAGTCGGGTCAAATGCGGAATGATCTCCTGTTTGTAGGGAATCGTAACGTTCAGTCCTTTTAAACCGGGCGTTTCAAAAATCTGTTTGATGTTTTTTAAATCAGGGACGTCGTAGTTTTCATAAACGGCATCCAGCCCAAGATCGGCAAACTTTTGCGCAAAGTAGCCGCGCGAAAAAGAGTAGGCAATGTTCCTGCCCAATAAGCCGTATTTAATCTTCGCTGACATAAAGCGTGACGGGAAGGGTTACTTCACTCCGCACCGGCTGCCCGTCCTTGTTGGTGGCCGGTTCCCATTTGGGCATGGCGTGAAGGATACGGATGAGTTGTTTTCCGGTTGACCAGGCATTGTCGCGAAAAACCTGAATGTTCGTCAGGCTTCCATCGGCTTCCACAACAAAACGCGCCACCATCCTGATGTTTGTGGGCGCCTGATCCATCAGTTCTTCAGGAATCCTGAACGAACGGTTGACAAATTGCATGCAGCGCTGCATCCCGCCCGGAAAAGCGGCAGGCGTGGCCACATCCGAATTGTCGGGATAATCGCTTGCTTTAACAAGCACAACTTCGCCTTGCGTCAGCGGAACGTGCGTGGGATGTGAGGCCTGCGAAAAAACAGAAAGCCCGACCACCAAAGTGATCAGGCTCATTATAAATTTATTCATCAGCCTTTGATATTCCGGATTTGTTTCTGAACCTGCGGCATTTCCCACACGGCCGGATAGAGTTCCATCAACAAAGTGCGGTGCGTCGGATTGATCCTGAGCGCATTGGCCAGATGAAAGGCTCCTTTTTCATTCTCGCCCGCCATGTAATGAAGCCCGGCCAGTCGGTACTCGATCTCGTATTCGTCGTTGAAATAATCAGAGGCCTGCAAAAGCGTCTGTATGGCCAGATCAAACTCGCCCAAAAACTGGAGGATATCCACCCAGAACAGCCAGGTGTCAAGTTCGGTATCGCCAAATTCAACGGCCTTGCGGTAGCCAAGTTCCGCCTCTTCAAAAAGGTTCATCGCCCGGTTGATCGTGGCAAACCGCTTCCAGTAGCGCGGATTTTCAGCATCGATCCCCAAAGCCTTGTTGACGTAAAAAAGCGCTTTTTGGTAGTTTCCGGATCTGACGTAATAATCGGTGATCGCAATCCAGCCCTTGTCCAAAAGCGGATCCTCATGAACCGTCTTGTTGTAGAATTTAAGCGCCAGAACTTTGTTTCCCAATTTTTCGTAACACTTTCCGATTCTCAGTAGTGCATAAGAAGTCGGGTCGTCCAGTTCGATAGTGCGGTTATAGCTTTCGATAGCATCCTCATATCGCTTAAGCCTTTCGAGCGCCTTGCCCTTTTCCATGAACGCACCCATAAAGGCGTCGTCGATGTAGGTCGCAAATTCAAATGCGCGAACGGCATTTTCGTAATCCTTGATGCCGTAGTACAGGCGTCCTTTTTGATGCCAGGCTATTTCACTGTACGGATTGCGGTCAATATAGGTTTTGAGGTATTCAATCGCTTCCAGGTTCTGATCCAGGAATTCAAAGCAATACACCACGTTGTAAAGCGCGGCCTGATCCTGAGTGTCTTCTTCAAGACATTTGATAAAACTCTGCTTGGCCATTTCCAAATTGTCCATAAACAGATATTCCATGCCCATCAGGTTGTAGACATCGGCATAATCATCAGTGTATTGCAAGGCGATATTCAAAAGGTCGACTGCCTTTTCGTGGTTGTCGCGCTTTGAATATATGCTGGCTTTTTGAATGTAGATTTCCTCGTTGTGAGGTTCGATGGCATAAAGCTCGTTGAGGAGTTTTTCAGCCTGATCGAGTTTGTCGTCATATATCAGCATTTCCACCTGCACCAGTTTCAGTCCGGTTGATCGCGGGTGCTGTTCAAGGGCCAGCTTGAGCGCTTTTTTGGCAAGCGAAGCTTTTCCCATATCCAGATAATGCAGGATAATTTCTTCAAATTCCTCTGAGTCAAAAAAGAGTACCTTGTTGGTTTTAAGCATACTCTCAAACTTTGACAGGGATAAATTATAGTCTTCTTCTTCGTTGCTGAGATGCATAGACGTAGGTTTAAAAATTATCCATACTAAAAGTACGGACTCCAAACGGGGCTTTAGTTAAAGCACGCGATTGTTGTGAACAAAATAATTAACAAGTCCTTAACCCGGATAGTGGTCCAGTACGTCAAGGATGATTTCACAGCCTTCCCGGATTTCGTCCTCGCTGATCGTCAGCGGTGGCGTAATGCGGATTGCAGTAGGTTCAAAGAGCAGCCAGAACAGGATAACGCCCCGTTTATGGCATTCTAAAATGACGTGATTGCAAACATCGGCCGATTGGGCCATCGCCGCCAGCATCAATCCACGTCCTCGAATTTCGGTCAGCAAAGGATGTACCAACAAACTCCTGAAAAGCTTTTCTTTTTCAAGCGCCGCCTGCATCAACCCGCTCTCACTGATTTCACGCAGCGTAGCCAGGCAGGCTGCCGCAATGACAGGATGTCCGCCAAAAGTGGTAATATGCCCAAGTTTCGGCCCGTCCATCAGTAAATCCATCCGCTCCGCCGACGCCACAAAAGCGCCAACCGGCATGCCGCCACCCATCCCTTTGCCAAGGATGACAATGTCGGGCACGACGCCGTAATTTTCAAACCCAAACATTTTTCCGGTTCGGCCAAAACCTGGCTGAATTTCGTCAATAATCATCATGGCACCCGTCTCATCGCAACGCTGCCGGACTTTTTTCAGGAAATCGTTCTTGGGTTCAATAAAACCCGCGCCGCCCTGAATGCTCTCCAAAATCACACCTGCAGTCCGCGGGGTAATTTTTTCAAGATCGGCCTCGTTGTTAAAAGTGATGAATTCCACATCGGGAATCAACGGACGAAACGCGCGCTTGCGGTCTTCATAGCCCATAACACTCATCGAACCCATGGTATTGCCGTGATAGGCGTTGCGGCATGAAATCCACTGCGTCCTGCCGGTAATGCGTCGGGCCAGTTTAAGGGCGCCCTCGGTAGCTTCGGTTCCGGAGTTTACCAGATAGACTTTGTTAAGGCTTTCAGGTAGATGCGATACCAGTAGCTTGCAGTATTCCACCGCCGGGTTTTGTGCATATTCACCGTAAACCATCACGTGCGAATAGCGGTCCAGCTGATCCTTTATCGCCTGATTGACGC
>CAZIBV010000003.1:0-12759 GCA_964537345.1 uncultured Flavobacterium sp.
ACGAGAATTACCGCTACGGATTCCAGGGCCAGGAGCGGGATGATGAGTTGAAGGGGGGAGGGAACCATATGGATTTTGGTGGATTTGGCCTAGATGTCCGTATAGGAAGAAGATTTCAAAATGACCCAATTAAAAATCCTTCAATATCTTCCTATGCTACATTCAATAATAATCCAATATATTATACAGATCCAACAGGGATGGAGCCAGATGATTGGATTAAAGATAAAAGCGGGAAATATAGCTACAGGTCAGATGTTAATGATAAAAGCCAAACTCCTGCAGGCTATGAATATGTAGGAAAAAGTATCAACAATGTTTTTTCTGATTTCAAATCAAATAGCCCATTTAAGGCATTTTTTGGAGGAGTCCCTAATTTCGGAGATATTTCCGATTGGCAAGGTGAAATAAATACTCCTCAAGACCACTCCTCTCTAGGTTTTAACTGGACGTACCTTAGAAACAGAGGAAAGTTTGTGGATAAGATGATTTTTGAAGTTGCCAATGGGTTCAATTTCTTCGCGGAGATGGCTAAAGGTCATCAAATTGGTGTTGATATGGTAAGTTTGGATGGGACACCAATGACTCGAGGTGAAGGTCTTTTCGGAATATATAATACAGCATTATTGTTTTCGCCTCTCAAAGGAATGATTTTTGAGGCATCAGTATCGGAAAATTCCGCTTCTAAAGTTGCGGCATCATGGCAAGGAGGAGGTTATTATCCAGGCGTTGACAAATGGGCTGATGGATTCGTAAAAGAAGGTGAATTTTTAATAAGTGGGTATCCTGGGAAATCAAATTTCTTTACTACTACTGAGGGACTCCAGTCTTCTGGGTTTTCTCAAAAGTCATTTTTTGAAGGTTTACAAGTTAAACCTCATGATTTATTTGGTTATCGTCCTAAAATTGGAATTTATAGAGTTGAAAATACAGCAGAAGCTGCGTTTAGTACAGTTAAAGCTAACCCTCAATTTGGTGACGGAGGATTACCACAAATATTTGTTCCTAACCCTGAAAATTTAAAACTAATAAAAACTGTCCCTTTAAATCCATAAGATATGCTAGATAAAAAAAACGGAGTTTTAGAAATAGGCAATTTGTCTATTAATCCTGAATCATTTTCAATTGTAAAATTAGCAGAACATAAAAATATAGAAATTATTGAACGAAAATTTGATAATGGTTATGCAATAATTTCTGTGCCGAATGTTGATAATGGTAGATACTCCATGTCTATATCTACTTATGGAGAAAAAATTTTATGGGTTAGTATTTCTTTAGGGATATCACATGATATAAAACCATTTGAAAATAATTCATTTGAGAAAGACGAGATCATATCTTTGTTAAGTAAATTGGGAGGTGATTTTAAATATAAATGGGGAGAAGTAGAGCTAATAAATGACAAAAGAAATAATTCGTTTTCAATTATGGTGAAATACAACTAAAGATAATATGGGTTATACATTGCTGATCTTACAATCACATTATTGGTATAGATTTCTTATCGGGAACTATGTTGTAAATAGGTGGTTAGCAGCCAGAGTGTATGAATAGCCTCAATACGTTGAAAAAGTAAAACCCGGACAAGCACTCTCATCCGGGTTTTCCCTAAGTTAAAACAGCATTTATTTTTTAATCAACGTTCCAAGTATTCAATTTTTCCCTTTCAGCTTCTATAAGTTTCTAGCTTATTCTAATCTATTTGATAACTCTGGGAAGTGGATTGAAATAGCCCTTAATGCAATTCAATCTTCTGACACAAATCTGAATATGATTTTTTTCTTTGAACATGGCTCCGTCATAGATTGGTTCACCTTCCCAAAACACTCCTCTCACTGAGTCGAACTCTGTCTCGTCCAATGTGTTATTTAACTCATGCAGAGACTCTATTACAGCACAGTCCAATTCTCTTAAAACCAAATCTTCACTTCTACCTTTGTTCACGGGGAGTTCTTTGCCGGCATCCTTGGCGGTTTTACAAAGCCATTGATGTCCTTTTTGCAAAAGCCCCGAGTTCTTATAGTCCAGTAGGTCTAGACAAAAGCCCAAATCAATAATGGCCCCTATTACGGCTGGATCTTTTATCTTGCTATCAGCGCGTTTGGACATTTCTACCGCCCAGTCCATTGCCCGAGACGGACTGTTATCCCAAAAATAGATACCATTGCCAAGCCAATCGTAACAATTTGTACTGGGTTCTAATTCTTTTTTGCCCAGTAACACATCTTCTACAACGCTTCTATCTGTTCCGTGAAATCCAAGTATTAAGCCGGTTCTTGAGGTGTACATAGATTTTTATACGGTTCTTCGAATTCTCCGTCATTATCTAATATTCCGGCCCTTTGAAGGAACTGTTTTGATGCTTCAGGATTATTGTCAAGCGTCTGCATAAAACGCTCAAACTTTTCGATAAGTTCATCTACTCTATAATCTTCCATAACTACAGTCCTTTGTAAGTTATACGTCAAAGATATATAGTTCGGTTACAGCTTTCATTGCCTACATCATACTTATTATCTATGGCGTGATTAATTCCTATAACGTCTGTTTATTCATTAACAGGTGTCACTCTTTCAATATCATCAAGTTTCAATACTCAAGCATTGTCTGTTAAAACCCTTCATTGAATAGAAAGCGCCTCGAACCAGCGTTCGGCTTCATCATGTGGTGAACCGCCGACATGCGAATACTTCAAATCGTAAGCGATGTCGCATTCGAATTTTCCTGTGTTTGAAGATATTGCATTTTGATTTGAGTGGGTACTGCGTCTTTATAATTTTCAAAAAGGTTAAAGATAGCCCTAGCTTGTTCATGGCTGAGTTTCGAGAACTCCCTTTGACGCGCGTCGGAAACGTCATAGTTTCCTTTTGAGTCATTAATCTTATGCTTCTTATACATCATTCAGTTGATCCGGAAATAGGCATTTGTGAATACTAAGTTTTCTTCAAGGGAGCAAAAAACAAATGGTGCATCTACGTTTTGAAAGTCGTTGTTAGCGTATTCAAAGGCTAAGGAAATTAGAGACTCGGTTGCAGCCTCGAATTCAGTTTTTAGGATTTTGTTATTGGGGTTTACATTCATTGATTTTTAATCGATAGGAATTGATAGAGACAACATAAAGTTATTGATAAAAACTTGTCAGGGCAGTTTTTTGGCAAGTTCACATATTTTCAAATAGCCTTGAAAAACGTCATTAAACTCAGTGTCACCTTCGAATGTGTCACTAATGTATCGTTCCCCTTGAAACCATTTCATTTCTTCTGGGCTAATTTGTCTATCCCTAACAATCTTTAGCTCCAAAAAATTCACTGCAAGTTCAATAGCACAAATATCAAACCTTATGGCGCTGTGAATTGGTTTCTTTACTTCCTTGTACTCAAGCAATCTCCGTCTAAGATCGTCAAAAAACGATATTGATTCCGGTTTATCTTCCATCGGTTATTCTTTTACTCTTTCAAATGTAGCATTATCCTTTAAGTCTTTACTAAAAATTTGTTGACCTCCACCTTCTAATTTTTGATCAGTCGCTCTCCAGTAAAATGTATTTTTCTTATGAGTCGAAATGAGCGCCTTATTATCTTTGTCAACTGTTACCTTATAAATTTCGGTATAATCTCTTGAACTTATACCGACTTGTTCAGGCGTAATATCTAATGACCTAACGTAATAGGAACCTTCTGGAGTTCCGGGAATTCGATATTGATAGATGACATCTCCCTCCCTAAGAGTTTGTGTATATACTTTTTTTGAGAAGTCAATATAGTCAATTTTGATATCGAATTTAGATGCAAGGTTAACGCGTTTTAAATACGTTATTTTACTTAATCCTTTATCTCCGATAATACCCAATCCAACGTCGGCAGTAAACTGTCCTATAATTGTGCCCCTTTCAAAACCGGTGCCGTTCACAAATTTATCGGCTCCTTCACTAAACGAATCAATAATTTGTTTCCCAGTATCAAATGAGTTTGTTCCGAATTGTTTGTCAATTGCTAAGGAGGTCGTTGGGTTTCTTGCACTAAAATACAACAGTGCATTTCCGGCATTTTTCCAAGTTTGGGATTTGTATGCGTCAGATGTAAAAAAATCCCACGTTGACTTTAACGTAAGCCCTACACCATAATTAAATCCTAAATAATGCGCCCCAAGACCATCAGGATTTGCAGTTGCGTCCCGAAGAGCCATCCAATAAAAAGGGTCCATAACTTCTGAACCTTCTAACTCTACATATCGAGTTACCTTATTTTCACTAAATGAATACGAACTATTCCACGGATAGTGTTTCGTTAAAGGATCCACACTAAAAAACCTCCCCCACTCTTGGGTCATGCATCCTGAAAGTATAATTAATCGAATTACCGGAACCTTTCAACTCATCATCCCGCTCTTGGCCTTGGAATCCGTAGCGGTAATCGCTGTTGTCAAAACTCGCATTCCGGTTGGGAACCAGCATCCCGAAGGGATAGTAATCAAAGAACGAAAAAACATTCCAAAAGCTGTTTCCTGCTGTGCCATGACGTTAGAGTTTTCTTAACACTTTACCGTCTTTTCTTTCGACTCTTGTCATCTATCTTCTGACTTTCAGCCTACCTTTGTTCGGAAGTTGTTCGCAAAAACCACCCTTTTTCCGAAGCTCACCCGAACAAGACCCGAACAAGACTGCAACAAAGCCCCTCCAGCGTTATCCCAAAAGCGGAAAAAAGCGGAACTTTTTACCCATTTATGACAGTTTAAGACCAAAAGCGGTAAAAGACGGAAGAATGCGGAAGCTATCAGCTATCAGCTAACAACTAACAACTAACAACTATCAACTATTCAATCACCATTTCGCGAAGTTTCAGGCGATACTGTTCCAAAACTTTGGTCTTGTCAATGAATCCGATGAATTTGCCGTTTGCGGTTACCGGAAGTTTTCCGGCTTTTGTCGTATCGAATTCGTGCATGATTTTTTCCATGCCGTCTTCAATGCTGACGGCTTGCGCGGGTTGCAGGATTTCAGACAGCGTGGTGTGTTTTTGACGGAACGAATTGAAGACGAGTTCGCGCGCCGAATCAAGATTGACCACGCCCAAAAGACGTTGTCGGTCATCAACTACGCCAAAAGAGGTTTGTCCGGTTGCTGAAATGGCTTCGGTCAACGCTTCGAGTTTATCGCTGGTTCTGAATGTAATTCCGCTTTCTACCAACGGCATTATGTCGATGCCCGAGAGGATGTTCTTGTCCTTGTTTGACGTAAACGCATCGCCTTTGTCGGCCAGGTGCTTGACATCCATCGAGTGTTGCTCAAACTGTTTCGAGACTGCAAAACTGATTGACGACACAATCATCAGCGGAACCATCAACGCATACCCACCCGTGATCTCACCGATTAGAAAGATAGCCGTTAGCGGTGCGTGAAAGAGTCCCGCCAGGATTCCCGCCATACCAACCAGGGCAAAATTAGCTACCGGAAGCGGTTTTACCAATCCTGTCAGGTTGACCGCCGTTGCCACGATAAAACCCAGATAGGACCCCACAAAAAGCGAGGGTGCAAAGTTTCCGCCGTTTCCGCCACTGCCTAAAGTAAGTCCGGTGGCAAATGATTTAAGCAGTACTGTCAGGCTTAAAAAGGCGAGCAGAATCCATGGCTTGTCCCGAAAACCTTCCAAAAGCGTGTTGTCAAGCAACGACTGCGGATTGGAACCTGCCAGGGTCTTGATGCTTTCATAACCTTCGCCAAAAAGCGTCGGGAAGAAAAAAATCAGGACGGCCAGAATTCCTGCTCCAAACAGCGCCCGCTTGTAGGATTTGTTTTTGATCCGTCCCATAAAAGATTCGACGCGCCTGAAATTCCGTGCGTGGTAAACCGACAGCAGTCCGGCGAGCAAACCCAGCAAGATGTAGAACGGGATGTTTTTGTAATCAAAGTCCAATCGTTGCGAGAATGAAAGCAGCACACCTTCGCCCATTAAAACCGTCGAAACCAAGGCGCCCGTTGCTGCTGAAATGATGATAGGAATAAATGCGCTGATGGTGACATCGGTCAATACAACTTCTATTGCAAACAAAACGCCGGCAATGGGTGCGTTAAAAGCAGCTCCGATTCCCGCCGAAACCCCGCAAGCCAGAAGCAAAATCCTGTCTCTTTGCGAAAGCCGGTAGCGCATGGCAAAGTTTGACCCAAAGGCCGCACCCGTAACGGTTATGGGCGATTCAAGTCCGGCCGATCCGCCAAGCCCTACGGTAAGCGAGCTGGTAATGATTTGCGCATACATCTGCTTTTTGGGGATAATGCCGCCGCGTTTGGCCACCGCGTACAAAATGCGCGAACTGCCTTTTTCCAGATGTCCGCCCAAAAAATGCCTGACCACAAAAACGGTGAGCAAAATCCCGACAATGGGTAGCAAACTGTTGATATACGGCAGTTTAAGGTATGCGTTGATGTAGTTGGCCAACAGAAACACATTGTGCGCAAACATCTTGAGGATAATCACGGCCACGGCGCAGGATACGGCCACGAGTACACAGGCCAGGTAGATAAAATGCCGTTCATTGAGCAACGTCTTGAGCAGGAAAATCAGATTCTCGATCCGCCGCAGGACATTGCGTAAAATGATTTTGAGCAAAGGAGCTTTTTTGTCGGGCATGTGGCAAAAATAGCCAAAATGCGCGAGTGGTTATGCGTCGGGTTCGTTGAGTTTTTGCAGACACATCACTTGCAGTTGGGCAAAAAACTCGGTAAAATCAGTTTCAAACGCATCGTAATGAGCAACAAGCGATGCCCCGGCCTTCTTCATTCCGGACTTGTACTGCGTGCGGCTGTCCATCTGGGTAAGGATGGCGCCGATGCCTTCGACGCTGGCGTAGCTTACCAACCAATTGTACCGGATCATGATGGGCAAAAGGTTTTGGACTTTTGGCGTGAGTATGTCAAAGTTTTCTTCCAGAAGATGATAAAATGACTGAGCGTAAACCTCCAGTTTATCAGGGTGATAGCGCTCCCAGTTTTTGGCCAGAAAATGATCGTAAAACACATCGGCGATTACGCCCGAATAGTGGTGAAATTCAGCGTGAAGTCGCTTGGTGGTACGCCGGAATATAGGATGTTCGTCAGTAAAAGTGTCAATGGCCCGGTGCAGCAAAATGCCCTTTTTAATTCCCGGTGGATACGCAAGATAGTCCTGTCCGCGGATGCCATCGGCCATAAAATTCCCGATTTTGATTTGCGGGTCATCACCGGAGAGGAAGATGTGCGCCAAAAAGTTCATAAATGGATGCAGCGTAAATGGGTCATCTTCAAAGATAACAAAGTATATTTGCGTGTCCATTAAAATTTCAACCAAACAAAATTATGACACTGATCAAGTCAATTTCAGGAATTCGGGGAACCATTGGCGGAAAAGCCGGCGACAACCTGACCCCCATCGACGCTGTAAAATTTGCTGCCGCATATGGCACATGGCTTAAAAAACACACCGGAAAAGACAAACTGACGGTGGTCATTGGCCGTGACGCGCGCATTTCAGGCCCGATGATCCATAACCTGGTGATGAATACCCTGGTTGGGCTTGGCATCGATGTCATAGATCTTGGACTTTCCACAACGCCTACGGTAGAGGTTGCCGTTCCGCTGGAAAAAGCTGATGGCGGCATCATCCTGACCGCGTCGCACAATCCAAAGCAATGGAACGCCTTGAAACTGCTGAACGCGCGTGGTGAATTTTTAAGCGGTGCCGATGGGCAGCAAATCCTGGAAATAGCTGAAAGTGATTCGGTTGATTTTGCCGAAGTTGACAACCTGGGAACCATCACCCAAAACGACGCCTACATGGACATCCATATTGACGAGGTGCTGGCGCTGCCGTTGGTGGATGCTGATAAAGTGCGCGAGGCCAAATTCAAGGTCGTGGTCGATGGTGTGAATTCATCGGGCGGCGTGATCATTCCCAAACTGCTGGAAGAGATGGGTGTGGAGGTCGTCAAGTTGTACTGTACACCCGACGGACATTTTCCGCACAATCCCGAGCCTTTAAAGGAGCACCTGACCGACATCTGCAAACTGGTAATCGAAGAAAAGGCCGACTTTGGCGTAGTGGTGGATCCGGACGTAGACCGCCTGGCGTTTATCAGCGAGGACGGCGAAATGTTTGGCGAAGAATACACCCTGGTTGCCGTTGCCGATTACGTGCTGGGCAAAACTCCCGGAAATACGGTGTCCAATCTGTCATCTTCACGAGCGCTCAGGGACGTGACGCAAAAACACGGGGGAAGCTATCAGGCGAGCGCAGTAGGAGAGGTGAATGTCGTTGAACTCATGAAGAAAAACAATGCCATAATCGGTGGTGAGGGCAACGGCGGAATCATTTATCCGGAATCGCACTACGGACGCGACAGCCTGGTGGGTGTGGCCTTGTTCCTGACGCATCTGGCCGAAAAGAAGATGAAGGTATCAGAACTGAGAAAGTCCTATCCGTCGTATTTCATGAGCAAGAACAAAATCGAGCTCACGCCGCAAATCGATGTGGATGGCATCTTAACGGCGATGGCCGAGCGCTATCAGCACGAAGAAATCTCTACGATCGACGGCGTAAAAATCGACTTTGCCGACAGCTGGGTCCACTTGCGAAAATCGAATACGGAACCGATTATCCGCATTTATACCGAAGCTTCTACGCAGTCGGCGGCCGATGAACTGGCTATTCGGATCATGAATGAGATGAAGGCGATCGCGGGAATTTAACGCTTGAAAATTCTTGAGACCGTAGCGCCGGTCTTCAATAAATAAACACCGCGTGTCAGTGTACTGACATCGACATTGAACACATCGCCATTGGGATTTCCGGTGGCGATTATTTTTCCGTCCAGTCCGTAGAGTTGGTAGGACGCGACGGGTTGTGAGGCCGAAACGGTAACACTGTTTTCAGCAGGAATCGGGAATACGGATACCGAAATTGCACTGGTCTTTTGATTACCCAGAATGCCGGGAAAGTACTGGGTGAGTCGATAGTCATTTATCCATTGACCCGCATAGTTTTGATAAGTGGTTGTGATATACTCGCCGTTCACATCCATTAAACTTTGGTTTTCAGGATTGTATTGCTGTAAGGTATCGTCGTAGGATTCGTATAGGATGTGATGATCGCCATTGACCGTGATTTCGGTAGTGCGACCTTCGAGCGCCCAATCAGAATTTTCCCAAACGAAGTGTAACGCAATTTGCTGCGAGCCTTGGCCAGTCGCGGTCAGAATTAGACTGAGATTCGCCCATTGACCGTTTTCCCAGATTTGATTGCGTTCTTCCATCTGATCCTGAGCGTTTACAATTTCATTTCTGGTTGTGTTTTCCCATGCCGATCCGTTCCAAATCTGCTCAATCACTTCGTGTCCACCGTCATCTGTATAGTTATTCTGTACGCTACGATGCGAATTCACCCACTGTCCTTCAGACCAAATTTGATACGTGTTGGTTATAGACTCCGGAAGATTGATAACATATTCGTGGCGTTCAGCATTTATCCAAGCCGATCCGTTCCAGATTTCTTTTATGGTAGTCGAACCTACCGTGGTAATCTTCGTGGTTCTGTAGAGATTTACCCAAACCTGTGTTGGCGTATTCCACGATTGTGTCAGCGTATTGGTTTGAAGAAAAGGATTTGGGTAGGTATAAAGTGTTTGCTGGTGATTAATCCAGGCATTGGTGCTATTATCCCAATGTTGCGTCAACTCTTGGTCAACAAAGCCGTTGATGTAGTTAGTAGAATACAGATAGAGGTTTTTCCACGAACCGTCTTCCCAAATTTCGTGTTTTAGAGAAGTTTGGGCGGACGCCGGGGCAGCTATCAGCAGTAAAGCAAGAAGTAGTTTTTGGAGCATAATCTTAAATTTTAGGAAAGCATGGTAAATATACCGAAAGTTCTCAAGTCGAATCACTAAGAATCGTAAATCAGTATATTTGCGCAAATTTTTACGGCATGACAACCCAAACCGTCCAGACTTCATTGGAGCAGTATTTCAAACCTTTTCGCGACAACATCGTCGGGATCGATCAAACGTTTGAATCGCCTTTTGGCCCGCAAAAAATGGTGTACACTGACTGGACCGCGTCAGGCCGTCTGTACCGACCGATTGAGGATAAAATGCTGCACGAGTTCGGGCCTTTTGTCGCCAACACGCATACTGAAACCACAGCCTCCGGAACCGCGATGACACTGGCTTACCACAAGGCGCGTCAGATCATCAAAAACCACGTAAACGCCAGCCAGGACGATATCCTGATTGCAACCGGAACCGGAATGACGGGCGTAGTCAACAAGTTTCAGCGGATTCTTGGGCTAAAATTGCCTGAAAACCTGCGTGAATACACCCAAATCCCGGCCGAGAAACGCCCCGTTGTTTTTGTCACGCACATGGAGCATCACTCCAATCAAACGTCATGGCTGGAAACCATTGCTACTGTCGAGGTGATTCCCGCTACGGCCGACGGGCTGGTTTGCCTGGAAGGATTTGCGCGTTTGCTCAGTCAGTATGAGAACCATACGCTTAAGATTGCATCGGTTACGGCATGCTCCAACGTAACCGGGATTGTGACGCCTTATTATGAGATTGCACGGATGATCCATCGCGCGAGTGGCGTTTGTTTTGTCGATTTTGCCTGTTCGGCGCCCTATGTCGACATTGACATGCATCCGGCCGATCCTGAATGTTATCTCGACGCCGTGTTCTTTTCGCCACACAAGTTTTTGGGCGGACCGGGTACTTCCGGAATCCTGATCTTTAACCGCAAATTGTACCACAACATGGTTCCCGATCACCCGGGCGGCGGAACGGTTTCCTGGACCAATCCTTGGGGCGAACACAAATACGTCGAAAACATCGAAGACCGTGAAGACGGCGGAACTCCGGGCTTTTTGCAGGTCATCAAAACGGCGCTGGCCATCAGGCTAAAGGAACAGATGGGCACGCAAAACATTCAGCAGCGCGAACACCAGATCGTCGATTATATTTTTGACGAATTCGCCACGATTCCCAATCTGACGGTTTTGGCCGGACAGCATCGCGACAGATTGGGCGTCATTTCATTTTACATTGACAAACTTCACTTTAATCTGGGTGTCAAACTTCTCAACGACCGCTTTGGGATACAGACGCGCGGCGGATGCAGTTGCGCCGGAACCTACGGGCATTATCTGCTGCACGTTGACCGCGAAACATCGCACCGCCTGACCGACCAGATATCGCTGGGAGAACTTTTGGAAAAACCGGGATGGATCCGCATGTCGATTCACCCAACCACAACTGATGCCGAGGTTCGCTACGTTTGCGAAGCCATCCGTCAACTGGCGCAAAACCACATGGAATGGGCCAAGGATTACACTTACGACAAAAACACCAATGAGTATCTGCACAAGGATGCGCCCTGTGCCAGGGAAGTTATTTCCGGATGGTTCGAGTTTTAGACTTGGCCGCATCAGATTTCCATCGCTTGTGCGTCCATAAATAATACTGCGGCGCCTTGCGAATCTGTGCCTCAACCAGCGCCATGTAGGCATCGGTGAGTTCGTAGTCGCTTACCGCGCGCACATCTTCGCTCAGCTTGATAAAAGTGGCCCGGTAATGTCCGCGTTTAACCTTTTCGACATTGAGGTAAACCATGTTCATGTCAAACCTTTTGGCCAGCATTTCTCCACCGGTAATCATGGGAGTATCCCGATCCAGGAATTTTCCCCAATGATAGATTTTAGACGACTTTGGCGCCTGATCGCCGGCAAAACCGTAAACGCCGCGACGGCCGGCAGCTTCATTTTCACTGATGGTATCAATGGTTTTTTTGGTGGTGATAAGATGCGCCCGGAATCTTGATCGTATCCGGTGAACCAGGCGGTCAAAATACGGATTATTGATCCGCTTGTAAATGGCGTATCCGTCAAAGGTGATGTAGTAATTCATCGATATCACCCACTCGTAACTGGCATAGTGCGCCGCCATCATGACAATGCTCTTGCCTTTTTTTTCCAGCGCGAGGTATTCGTCAATGTTGGTAAAGACAAACCTTTTGCGGATTTCATCCTCCGATATGTTCATGGTTTTGATCATCTCCAGAAACATATCGCACATGTGGCGGTAAAAATCCTTTTCGATCGCAAGCCTTTCAGCATCTGATTTTTTTGGAAACGCCAACTTGAGGTTGTTGCGCACCACGCGCTTTCGGTAACCAACAACGCGATAAACCAACAAGTAAACCACATCCGACAGCGCATACATCAGCTGGAACGGCATCACCGAAATCAGCCAGAGCAAAGGAAAAACGACAAGGTAGGCGAGGAGTTGCATATCAAAAAATCACTGCAAATATACGGTTAAAAAGATTTGCCGGGCTTGCCGCGCCGTTCGGTATGGTTATCTTTGAGTCATGAACACTATTCTTCTGGGTCTTATCGTCGCCAATGTACTGGTCTCGATGAAAGGCTTTAATGATTTGGCCTTTTTTAGAAAGAACGAATTTCACGTGGGCGCCATCCGGGCAGGCGAGAGACACCGGATTTTTACATCGGCGTTTTTGCACGTCGACCTGGCGCACCTTGCCTTTAACCTGATTACGCTGTACTTTTTTGCCGATGTGGTGATTTCACTTTTGGGCGGATTTACCTTCCTGCTTATTTACGCCGTCAGCCTGGTAAGCGGAAACCTGCTGGCGCTCTACTTTCACCAAAACGATTTTAATTACCGGGCGGTTGGCGCGTCGGGAGCGGTGATGGGCGTTTTGTACAGCGCCATCCT
>CAZIBV010000003.1:12859-24679 GCA_964537345.1 uncultured Flavobacterium sp.
GTCTTTTCCATCGAGAACAAAGGTTCAAATGCCGCCGATGTCAAAAAACAAAATGACGCCACCGTGGCCAAGGTTTTACAGGCCATCGGCAAGGCCAAGATTCCTGAAAAAGATGTCATGACCCAACGGGTGGCGCTTCATCCGCAGTACGATTACGAGAAAAAGAAATACACTTATTTTGCCTCGCAAACCATTTCCATTTTGCTGCGCGACCTTACCCGTTACGACAAGCTGATGGAGAGTCTTATCGATGCCGGCGTCAACCAGATTTCATCGGTAGAGTTCAAATATTCAAAAATTGAAGAAGCCAAAACCGAGGCGCGCAAAAAGGCTATGCTGGACGCCCGCCGCAAGGCCGACGATCTCACATCGGCCATCGGCCAGAAAGCCGGAATAGCCATCGCGATTACCGAGATGGATCAGCCGGCATACTTCCCGAGACATTTTGAGATGGCATTGTCAAAAACAGCCGACGACGCCCAACCCACATTAGCGGTTGGCGAACTCGACGTCAAGGCAAACGTCACGGTAAGCTTCCTGCTCCAATAAAAAAAATCCCGGATTCACGTCCGGGATTTTTTTATCGCTTTCCTTCAATAAACTCTTTTACCTTAGCTCTCAAAGCTTCGCCGCGAAGGTCTTTGGCCACGACGATTCCTCTTTCATTGAGCAGGTACATTTTTGGGATGGATTCGACGCCGTAGGTTTTGGCAACCGGATCGTCCCAGTACATTAAATTCGACGCATGGGTCCAGGTCATTCCGTCCTTGGCGATCGCTTCCTTCCATTTGTCGGCCTGGCCTGGCTTATCTAGCGAAACGCTCACAATGTTGAGGCCGCGATCGTGGAATTCTTTATAAATCGCCACCAGATTCGGATTTTCCTGACGACAAGGTCCGCACCAGGAAGCCCAGAAATCAAGGATGGTCAGCTTGCCCAGCGACTGGCTCAGTCTTACAGGTTTTCCATCTGGGCCGGGCGCCGAAAAATCAGGAGCCATGCGGCCAACGCCTACCGACTTCATCTGATTGAGTTTGCGCAGTATGGTATGGGCCAGACGCGTCTTCTTGACTTCGGGCGTCAGGTTGTCATAATAACCTTTGATGGCTGGAACATCGGGCGTAGGCGTGTTGAACATGCTGCGGATTAGCATGGCCGATACAAATGAGTCCGGGTTGTTCTTGATAAAATCAGTGCTGGTGGTCTGAAACTCTTTTTGGAGCGCCATGTATTCGCGCACCATTTTTCCGGCGGATGCCGTGTCGCCAGCTTTCATGAATTCCTGGTATCTGGCGCTGTTGGCCTCAAATCCCTGCAGCTTTTTTTGCACCGGAATGATACTTTTGTTATAAGCCACCATTTTGTCGTTGTTTGGCGTGCCCGACAAAAGATTGGCGTAGGTTGAATCCTTATAGATGGTGAGGTTGATATTGCCCGGTTCGACAATCAGGTACGACGGTGCATTGACGCCCTTGACTGAAATGGAGTGAAAAGCCGGCTCAAGCACCGATCCTTCAAACACAAATTTTCCACCCTCAACTTTTACGGTATCAATGGTCGAGATGCCCAAAGTGTCGTCATTGCGCTCCAAAAACACCTCGGTGCCTTCCGGTACTCCGGCTATTGTTCCGTTGATGGTGAAGTTTCCTTCCTTCTTGTCGCATGAAGCCATAATCATCAGGCTTAGCAGCGACAGCATTGCGTATTTCATGTGTCAGTAATTTGCTGCAAAAGTATCCAAAATATGCCGCTACAACTCCCAAAGGCGTGATAAATTTTACGCCTTACTTCACGGGAATGACTCATAATTAACGAATGCGCAAATTACACCTTCGTATATAATGCCTACATTTGCAGGATAAAATCCCCAAAATGAAACAGTTTACCCTCGCACTTTTGATGTTGTGGGCCTTTTCCTCGCGCGCCCAGCTCGTGATCAACGAACTGGACAGTGACACCCAAAGCGTGGACGACCGGGAGTTTGTAGAACTCAAATCAAGTACGCCAAATTTTTCGCTGGATGGTTATGTCCTGGTTTTTTACAACGGATCGGCCGATTCCAACCGCAGCTATTACGCCATCGATCTGGACGGCTATTCCACCGATGTCAACGGGATTTTTGTAGTAGGAAACAGCCTGGTGTCGCCGGTTCCGCAAATGCTGATGCCTATCAACGTCATCCAAAACGGTCCGGATGCCGTCGCCATTTATCAAGCCAACGCCTCTGACTTTCCAAACGATACGCCCGCTACGCAAAACAACCTGATCCACGCCTTGGTTTACGGCACGTCTGACCCTGATCCGGTGGCGCTTATGGAGATGCTGGGCGTGACGTTCCAGGCCGATGAGAATTTCTTTAACCAAAAGGACTTTCATTCGCTGCAGCGCAAGCCCGACGGAACCTATGAGGCGAAAATCCCTACACCGGGCGCCAACAACGATGGCAGCGGGTTTGTTTTTAACGGGATAAGTATGAGCGTCACCTCGCAGATTATTAACGAAGGAGATTCGTTTACCGTGACTTTTACCGCGCTGAACGACGTGGCCGAGGACCTTGAATTTTCGATTTCACTTTCCAATGCCGGATTTAACACCGACGATTTTACGGGAAATGTACAGGTGTTGATTCCAGCCGGAATGACCACGGCCACCCGAACGTTTACCGTTGTTGACGATAGCCTGGACGAAGGTGATGAATTGGCGGTGATCAAATTTGGCACGTTGCCGTTTGGCTATAACCGAACCAACGACAATCTGGAAGTCCGCGTCCTTGACAACGATTTTTACACCCTTCCGTTTGGCACGCCGCTCAATCCAACCTATGGTGTTGTTTCCTCGACCGCGCCGGAGGGATATTACGCCTCGCTTGAAGGCAAGGCAGGTGACGAACTTTTTGCAGCATTGCGTGCGATTATTGCCAACCCGGAAGTGGTGCGCGCCCATACCTACGGTGATACCGAAATCATTTTGCGTCAGTCGGACCAAAATCCGCTTAACAGCAACCAGGTTTGGCTGATGTATGTCGAGGAGCCGATGGCCAAATACAAATTTCAGTCAACCGCCAGCAATGTCGATTCCTGGAACCGCGAACACATTTTTCCGCAGTCGCGCGGCGGGTTTGCCAATGCCACCAGTTCATGGCCGGATGGCATCAACGTATGGCTTCCGACAAGCGCATCTGACATTGCCGCCGGACACAGCGACGCCCACCATATCCGGGCTGAGGATGGTCCGGAAAATTCGGCACGAAGCAACCGCGATTACGGCACTGATTACAACGGTCCTGCGGGAAACCTTGGTAGTTGGAGAGGCGATGTGGCCCGCGCCCTTTTCTATATGGCAGTCCGATATGAAGGGCTGACACTTGTAAACGGCAATCCACCTGACAACATAGCCGGCCAAATGGCTGACCTTGCCAGTTTGATGGCATGGAACACACTGGATCCTTCCGATGATTTTGAAATGAACCGCAACAACATCATCTACGAGTGGCAGTATAACCGAAATCCTTTTATCGACTATCCTGAACTGGCTGATTACATTTGGGGAACCCAGGTGGGCCAGCCGTGGTTTGCACCGCTTTCCAATACTGATTTTGCGATGCCTGATGTCGTGGTTTATCCGCAGCCGTCGACAACTGCTTTCAGCGTAACGGGAATGTCCGGATTGGCACAAGTCTACTCATTGAGCGGACAGCAGGTAGCGTCTTATGAATTTGCAGAAAATCAAACCATTGCGCACCATTTACCTGCCGGAGTGTATGTTTTGCGACTCCAGGATGAAAATCGTTTGATTACCAAAAGACTTTTGGTTCGTTAAGATGGTTTGCGGATGTTTTTCGCTTCGCCTTTTGGAATGACGTCGTCCAGTTCGAGTGAATCCAGATAAGCCAACCGGTCTTCCAGGCTGTCCGCTAGTTTGTTTACGCGTTTTAAAATACGGTCGAGTGATCCGTTTTTCTTGGCGATCACGCCAATTACCAATGCGGCTGCAACTCCCGTTGCAAGTCCGATAATCAGGTTTTTGCTCATTGCTACTATAATTTGTTTAACTTCCTATTTGTTCGCCGCCGTTGATGTGAATAACCTGTCCAGTCATGTACGAACTGTCTTCACTGGCCAGAAAAACATAAGCCGGCCCAATTTCAGACGGCTGTCCCGGTCGTTTCATTGGGGTGTCCAACCCAAATTCGGCGACTTCTTTTTTGGTGAATGTGGCGGGTATAAGCGGCGTCCAGATGGGGCCGGGCGCAACAGCATTCACGCGTATCCCTTTTTCAACAAGCATTTCAGCCAGTGATCGGGTAAAGGTTACAATCGCGCCTTTTGTGCTTGAATAGTCAAGCAGATGCGAACTGCCCCGATAGGCCGTAACCGATGAGGTGTTGATGATAACATCACCTTTTGCCATGTGTTTCACAGCCTCGTCAACCGCGTAGAAAAACGGGAAGATGTTGGTCTCAAATGTTTCCCTGAGTTGTTTTGACGTTATTGCTGTAATCGATTTCTTTGGAAACTGAACCGCCGCATTGTTAACTAAAATGTTGAGTCCGCCAAGTTTTTTAATTGTATCTGCGACCATTTTTCGGCAAAACGATTCCTTTTTCAAATCGCCCTTGATCAACAGACATTTTACACCTTCGGCTTCCACCATTTTTTGAGTGGCTCTGGCGTCGCTATCCTCACTGAAATAGGCAATGGCCACATCGGCACCTTCCTTGGCAAAATGAACGGCGACGCTCCGGCCAATTCCGCTGTCGGCACCGGTTATAAGCGCAATTTTTCCTTTTAATTTTCCACTGCCCTTGTATGACCGACGAATAATCTCCGGCTCAGGCGTCATGCTGGATTCCTTACCTGGCAACGACTGTTTTTGGGCTGGTACTTTTTTTGGCTTCATCAGTATTCACAATTTGCGGCTTCGTCGTTCACATAGGCTTGTGCTATGGCCGACAAGTTCATGTCAAAAACTTTTTCTTCATCAAGGCTTTCTTCCAACAGCCATACAACGCGTTCCTCCTTGAGCGCAATGGCAAACGACCGCAGCGTTCCGTAACAGGCAATTTCACAGTGGATGATTTGCTGAAGTTCGGCTATGAGTGCGGCGTCCTGCACCGGTCCGCGCGGGATTTGAGCCAGTACGCCCTCGAGTCGATGGGTGTGGTGGGCAAGGGCTTCAAACCTTTGCGCTCCGGGTTTTATCCCAATACTTTTAAAAATTTCCAACAGGCGTTGGTACTGTAAAGTGGTGTGGGCCGAATGTCTTTCCAGCGCCATCAGCACATCGCGTGACGCTATCTGGTGCCGGATTCGACTGTAAAAGGGCATGAGATGCTCCTCTGACCAAAACGCACACTTGAGGTATTGTTCAAACAGTTCGCGGAGTGCAGTGACTTCGCCCGGAGTTTTGGATGAAAGATTGAGATGCATGGGCAAACGGGTTGTGAATCAAAGTTCATCAAGTTACCCTGCATTTGGTTTACACAATTAAGGCGAATTTTTATAAGGTTCGCCAAATGTGATGGTGAACGTCGTGCCAACGCCCAACTGGCTCTCGACCTCGATGGTACCATTCATGCTCTCAATCTGGCTCTTGGTCATAAATAAGCCGATACCTCGGGCATCGGGATTGCCGTTAAATGTTTTATACATGCCAAACAACTTGTCGCCGTGTCGGTTGAGGTCAATCCCCACACCGTTGTCGGCTACCGACAATTTGCGGACATCTGCATCGGACGTCCATTTGATATGGATTTGAGGTGTGCGTTCCGGACTGCGGTATCGCAGCGCATTGGAAATCAAATTGTGGAGGATGCTTTCCAGGTAGGCTGCATTATAACGAACTTCAACATCTGCCGGAACATCAATTTCTATATGAGCCTTGCTCGTCTCGATCTGGGTAGAAAGCAGTTCGATGGCATTTTGGATGTATTCGGTCAGGTTCAAATCTTCGAGCGCCAGATTGTCATTAGTCTGCAGATTTACCAGGTCATTCAGATTAAGCATGGTGTCATTCAACGTACCGGACACAGTTTTTAGCATGGCAATCATTTCGGCCTGCTCGTCATTGCACTTTTCACCCATGTCGAGGAACTGCGAAATCGACTGAATATTGGCCGCATGCGAACGCAGATTATGCGAAACGATATACGAGAAATTCATCAGTCGCTTGCGGTGCTCATTGACCAATTTGAGTGATTGTTGCGTGGTGTGTTCCGCTTCCTTGTTGGCGGTGATGTCTATCATGATACCGCGCAGCACATTGCGTCCATTTTCGAATACTATCGACAAACTATCCCGTATCCATACAACTCGACCATCGGCGGCCATAAAACGATACTCGATTACACCGTCTTGTTTGGACTTGGCAATACTCAAAAACCCATCAATGGCTCGTTCGCGGTCGTCCGGATGCAGGTGCTCCCGCCAAAAGAACTCTTCGCTTAGCCATTGGGTGGGTGTATAGCCAAGGATCTGTTCGGTTTTTGCGCTGATAAAGTGTAGCTCCAACGTCTCGCTGTTGCATTCCCAGACTATACCCTCGATCGTGTTGATAAGATTTTCAAGGCGTTGACGCGAATTGACGATAATTTGCTGCGCCGCCTTTTGCTGGGTAATATCGTCGGTAAATACCACCACGCGGTCAAAGGTATCTTCGTGCCCGCGCATGACGGTCCATCCCAAGGATAAATCAATAGCTTCGCCATTAGGGCCGCAAATTTTGGTTTCCGTAACAAACCGCGGTACACCCGAGACCATGGCGGCCAATTGACTGTGAAAGACACCCATTGTGCCATCATCGAGCAGCGGTTCCAAACCGGCAAGTAATTCCTCGCGGGATTTTGGAGCATGCAGTTCCAGGCTCCGGTTATTGATGTCGATGATTTTCACGCGTTTTGCGGCCTGGGCTACAATGTCGGGGTTGGCCTCAAAAAAATTTAGGGCCTGGTTAAACTCGGTGGGGATTTCAAATTCTCTCAGGAATTTAAGAACGTCGGAAAAATCCTCTTCCCAAAGTCCCAGCGGAGAATCCTGGAAAAGGCTTTTGAAACGCTCCTCACTTTTAACGATCAAGTCGCGCGCTTCCTTTTCAAAGGTGATGTCCTGAACGATGGCGATGTGGCTGGTTGGCGTTTCACCTGGCTTCCATAGTGGCGATACCGTCAACTTTACCCAAAACGCATCACCGGACGGCCGCTGTAACCTGCGTTCTACCGAGAATTCAGTGATCTGACCGCTTTTTAGCAATTGCATTCGCGCGTCCCTGTCAGTTTCGGACGGATGAAAAAGATCGGTAAAGACTATGTTGGTGAGCGCATCGGCCGAATATCCTGTCATAGCCGACAGCGCCTCATTGGCCTCCAGGATTTTGCCCGAGATTGAATCGATGCTGGCGATTCCAACGGCGGCTTGTTCAAACATCGACCTGAACTTGGACTCACTTTCCACAATCTTCTTTGCCTGCTTGCGAACCTGTGCCCTGAGATGCTGCGGTTTTTTAAGCAAAAGGGTGATGACAAATGCGAACAGGCCTGAAAAGATAAAACTGAAAACAATCAGTGGGAGCAAGGGGATCACTCTTTCCCAAGGTGTTTCCTTGCCAATGATGAAGAGCGTCCAGCTGGTTTCAGGAATTGATTTCTGGCGGAAGAGACGGTCTTTGAAAGTGGTTGTGGCCGGCAACAGAAAAACCTCCTTGCCCGTGTGGGGATCGATGCCGGAAAGCTGGAATGAATACCGCGAATCGTCAATAGCGTCCATCCCGGTATCATTAAGCATGGTTTCGAGCCTGATGACCACAGCCGAAAAGCCCCAGAACCGGTTGTCCAGATACACCGGAAGCCTGCCGACAATGCCCTGGCCGCCTTGCTTGAGTTCAAATGGCCCGGAAAAGTACATCCTTCCCAGTTGAATGGTTTTTAAAAGGTCAGGACGATGGATCGAATCGTTAAGGATGTCATAACCTAACGCTGGTTCATTTCCCTTTAACGGATATATGTACTTGATTTTGCCTCCGGGAACCAATTGCACGGCATCAACACCGGGATTGGATTCCACGAGTTGTTTGCCGACGGTTTCAAAATTTTTAGGTTTTCCGTCGTCATTTAGGGTAAGGGCAAGCGTAAGGGCTGTGTTGGATGCGTTCTTAAGTGCCTGATCCAGATTGCTGTAGGCAACCTCCAACAGGTTGTTCATCTCGCGCGCGTAATTATCCCGGTTGAGCTTGTGGCGCTGGTATACTATGTACATCGACATGGAAAATACCAGCACGAAAGCAATCAAACCCGTTGTGCGAGGTCGGTTAAAAAACCAGTTTATGAAGGCATAGCGGCTTTTGTCGCTTTCCATCTGGGCGGTAATTTGGTTAGTTGAGTAGCATGGCTAAAGTACAAACTATTCACACCGTGCAAGATAATGCCCTACATTTTTAACGAAAAATATCTTTAAATACTAAATTCATGCTTAATTGACACCACACTGCGCAAATCTCCCTGACGGTTTTTAACGTTTTGCCCTGCATGGGTAACAAATTGTTAACACGAAAAAGTCGGGTCTGAAGCCAAATTGCCTAAAATCAATCCTTTAAAAGCGTCAGGAGTGTGAGGTTTTTACAGTTTCAGCAAAGGATGAGGTTTTGAGTTCGGAAATGAACTTTGACAGATCTTCAATTTCGACGTGATCCATTACCACAATCTTGTACCAATGGTTTTCTCCCTCGTGTGACTGCGGAACCAGATGAAATTTTGCGGCCAGTGACGGCGGGATAAATTCGCTGCGAATGGTCACGATGTTCATATGCGGATTCCTGAAGTATCGCACACCCAGATTGTCGAGTTCGCGGCAAAGCCAGTCAGTGCGCATCTGCAGGACGTTTACCTTTTCAAACCAACCGTGGGCGCCATAGGTAAACAGGATCATCCAGACCGCCACGGCATTCGCGCCCGAACGGCTTCCGCATAGCGTGAGATCCATTCCCTCGACGTATTGTGCCTGCTTGGTCAGCACGTTTTCAATCAGTCCTTTGCGGCATATAAAGATTCCGGTGCCATACGGTGCCTGAAGCATTTTATGGGCGTCAACCGTTACGGAGCTGACATCGGGATTGGCAAAATTCAACCGGTTTTTCGGATTGCTCACCGGATAGACAAATCCGCCATAGGCGCCATCAACATGCATTTTAAAATCGACACCGTGTTTGCGCAGTATTTCCGGATAGACGTCACACTCATCGACACTCCCGAACATCGTGGTTCCCATGTTGGCAATGGCAATAAAATATTTCTTTCCGTTGGTTATTGCCCGGGCCACCGTGGCATCGACCACAGGCAGCATCAGCGCGCGCGAATCACTGTCAACAGGGATGCAGCACCAGTCAACCATCAGCAAGTTCGAACCCTTGGGGATGGAATAATGCGTATCCTCCGACGCCAGAATCGCAATTTCCTCGGCCTTGGCACCGTGATGTTTCATAAAGTAATTGCGGTAAATCCAGATGGCCTGGAGGTTGGCCTCGGTTCCGCCTGGCGCAATATAGCCGTCAAAAGCATCCGGCTGGGCTTTGAAAAGGTCAACGGCTACAACATTAAGGACTTCGCGCTCTATTTGCTGGGTTCCGCCAAAGGCTTTTTCCGACGTTCCGAGCGTGTGGCAGCCAATGTTGTTGGGATTCTTGACAAAGGCCTGAAGGCTGGGCGCATCTTTTAAAAACGGCGCATCACCGGCAAAAACACGGGTGTCGAGTTGAGAGGCCGGATAACCAAGGGAGACGTCATTTGCAAAATCGATGTTTTGGTCCAATGCGGCCTGAATGCGCGAAACCATTTCCGGCCGGGTGAGTTTTTTCCAGTATTTGATTGTATTGGGCATTGGTGGGATTTTATAAAAAAAGCGGCCAATTGACCGCCTTTCTCTTTGTTTTGATGGATTATTCTACAATCAGTTTACCTTTCATGATAGAAGAGTGTCCGGGAAATGAACAGATAAAATCATAGGTTCCTTTCTCGATGGTAAACTCGATGGTGTCGCTTTCACCGCCGCCGATAAGCTTGGTGTGGGCAATGACTTTGTCTTTTTCAGACGATGGGATATACTCTGAATCCTTTGCGTCAACGGCTTTGAGTGAAAAATCGGCCAGGTCGGTTCCGGGTTTTAGGATGACCAGGTTGTGACCCATTACGGATTTTTCCATTTTGCCCACGTGTTTCAAAGTCAGAGAAACCGTTCCGGCCAGCGCCTTGAGTTCGTTTTTGTTGAACTGCATCTGGTCATTGCTCTCGATGGTCAACGTGGCACTGGCAGCTTCAGTTCCGGGTGCAACGTCGGCACTTTCTTCGTAAACAATTGGTTCTTCAGCCGGTTGTTCGGCTTGTTTTTTATCGCCGCAGGAAAACATGGCAAAAGCGGCAAGGGCAGACAGGGCTGTAATTTTAAACTTTTTCATTTTTATATTGAGATTTTTTATTTGTGACAAAGTTAGGTAGTCAATCCCCGTTCCTTTTATGACTTAAGTCATATTGGGCAATTTTAATGAAGATTTAACGCGTGTGGCATCAATCAGCATTAAGGTAATCCCGATTGGAAACGCGAATGAAGCGACGAGCATCAACTGCGGATAGTACGCCACACTCCCGACGCCAAACAACGTTGAGGCGCCCTGCACAAAAAGCATCAACTCAGTAGCGAAGAAACCGGCACATAAAAAGGCGACTCCCATCCAACCCAAACGCCTGAAGCCATCCAGTAAAAACAAAATCATTCCGGTGACCACGCCCAGCATGCAAAGATGGATAAATCCGATGGTGAATTGCCGCACCGCATGCGAGGCTTCCAGCATTCCGGGATGGAGTGTGGTGAGTTGAAGCATGCCTTTCACGGCCAAAGAGCCAAGCGCCAGGTACATCAGCCATCGTTTGCCTGGTGACGTTATGATTTTTCCGTCAATCTTGATCTGTGCCAATAAAATTAACGCATACGCCTGAACCGCGACACCGGCACCATTGATTAAAACCAGACTCCAATGGCTGAAATACCAGCTGAGCGGCAGGCCAAAAGTCAGGATGGTCGCTGTGATAAGCCAGGATTGAACCCGTTTGATTCGCTGTGTGTCGAGTACGGCTCCCGCATTTTGAAGATGCCTGAAAAGCAATGCCAGCACGGCGAAAATCATCCAGCCGTTAAACTGAAAATGCAAAAAGAACTGAAGGGAAGCATAATACAACGGCGTTCCCTTGTGTCCGGTCGCGCCCAAAAGTCCGAGCATCCAGGCGCCGAGGGTTGAAACCACCATAAACACCAGCGCGGTCTTTAAAAGTCCGGTTCCTTCACGCGGTAAATCCAGCCAGGCACGCCACGCAAAAACATAGCTGCAGACGATTTGCAATGTTGAGAAGGCAATGGAAACGGCAAAATAACCCTTGATGGGAAAGCTGATCATCATCCCGACAACCGATAGTTGTGTGATGGCAAACAGCATTTGGTATCGCCCGGCCGCAGCTGGAAAAAACTTGCCGGCGATCAACCCAAAAAGCGCCAGATAAGCCCATCCCAGCATAGCCGTATGCGAATGTCCGTGAATGAGAAATTGGTAATCAAGGCCCAGGGGAAAAACCTGTGCCGCCCTGAGCGTGACGCCCATAAGGGACGCGATCAGGAAATTGACCAGACAAACCAGCAGCCAGCTTTTTTTCATGCGTAGGATTATCCTCTAAAGATAAGATTTACCCCGGGTAGATTTAAGTCGGCGATGTTATTTTGGTTTGAATAGGGAAGAGGCCGCAATGTTTGCGATCCGTTTACAAAATGCTGAACGTAAAAATTTCCG
>CAZIBV010000003.1:24779-26920 GCA_964537345.1 uncultured Flavobacterium sp.
CGGCTTCCGTTGGTGTCAATTTTAAGCCGATAACCCATGAGTTTTACCTGTTCTGCAAAAGCTTCGAAACCCTTGTGAAGCGTACATTCGCCACCGCTTAAAACCACACCGTCCAACAAGCCGCGTCGCTGTTGTAAAAAATTCAGCGCGCGGTCATACCCAAAATTTCCCTTGCCAAGTACAATCTCAGGGTTGTAACAATACTGGCATCGCATGTTGCAGCCTGCAAACCACAAAATACAGGCAGTGCAGTCAGGAAAATCGAGCAGCGTGAACGGCGTGATGTTGTAAAGCGGGTTCACTATTTTTCTATAAAATGTTTGCGCTGGCGGTGTTCGCCTTTTTTTCCGATGTTAAAACTTTCAACCGGCCGATGGTAACCCATTACGCGGGTGTATACCAGGCATTTGCTGCGGTTTTGCGTTTGCTGTGCAAGCAGTTCGTCACGTTGTTGTGTGTTCATGTTGATTGGTTTTTAGGTTATGGATAATGTTTTCGTCACATTTTGGGCAGTATTCATGTTCGCCGTTCAAATAGCCGTGAACCGGACAGACGCTAAACACAGGCGTCACCGTGATATACGGCAGCTTGAAATTGGTGAGAACCTTGCGCACAAAGGATTTGCAGGCCGCGGGCGAACTGATTTTTTCGCGCATGTAAAGGTGCAAAACCGTTCCACCGGTGTATTTGCACTGAAGTTCGTCCTGAAGCAAAAGCGCTTCAAACGGATCGTCGGTGTGGTCAACCGGAATCTGGGAGCTGTTGGTGTAATAGATGTTTTCATCCATGCCCGCCTGAATGATGTCGGGATAACGCTTGCGGTCTTCCTTGGCAAACCGATAGGTGGTACCTTCGGCCGGAGTCGCCTCAAGATTGTACAGGTTTCCGGTGGCTTCCTGGAATTCTTTCATACGGTTGCGGATGTGTTCCAAAACGTCGGACGCAAAAGCAATCCCGGTATGCGTGGTCAGGTTGTCGGCGCCTTGGGTAAAGTTCAGGATCATCTCGTTCATCCCGTTGACGCCAATCGTGGAAAAGTGATTTTTAAAGTGCGGAAGATACCGTCGCGTGTACGGGAAGAGTCCGCGGTCATACATTTCCTGGATAAAAGCGCGTTTCTTTTCGAGGGTCGACCGAGCAATTACCATCAAATGGTCGAGTTCCTTGTAGAGCCCGGCTTTGTCGCCTTTAAACCGATAGCCCAGCCGCGCCATGTTGATGGTAACCACACCAATGCTTCCGGTCATCTCGGCACTGCCAAAGAGTCCGTTACCGCGTTTGAGCAATTCCCTCAGATCCAGTTGGAGTCGGCAACACATGCTGCGAACCGCGTTGGGTTTGTAAGCTTCGGGATTCTCTACCTTATTTCCGTTTTTGTCTAAAGTGTACTGGCTGCCGATAAAATTCTGGAAGTACGACGATCCAATCCGCGCCGTATTTTCAAACAACAGGTCGACGTTTTCGCCTTCCCAGTCAAAATCCTCGGTGATGTTGACCGTCGGGATCGGGAAGGTAAACGGCTGTCCGCCGGCATCGCCCTGCGTCATCACCGTGTAGTACGCCTTGTTGATGAGGTCCATTTCCGGCTGAAAATGTCCGTAGCGCATCTCTTCCAGGTTTTGCACACCGCGCTCCCGGGCCTTTTCCAGCAATTCATCGCTCGTGATTCCCGTAAAGAGGTGGCGGTCCTTTCGCGTCGGGATCTGGTCTTTCAAATCGGCCGGCGCAACCCAATCCAAAGTGATGTTGGTAAATGGCGACTGTCCCCAGCGCGCGGGTACGTTCAGGTTGTAGACAAAGCTGCGGACGGCTTTTTCAATATCGGCGTAAGCCAGACTATCTTTAAAAACATAAGGGGCAAGGTAGGTGTCAAATGAACTGAAGGCCTGCGCACCGGCCCATTCACTCTGGAGAATACCGAGAAAATTAGCCATTTGCCCCAGAGCTTCCCTAAAATGCGACGGCGGCCGGCTTTCGACCCTGCCCCTTACACCATTAAAACCTTCATTTAAAAGTACGCGCAAACTCCAGCCGGCACAGTAGCCCGTCAGGCAATCCAGATCGTGGATGTGGATGTCGCCATTGCGGTGTTTGTAGCCTTCCTCGCGCGAGTAAATCCTGTCGAGCCAGTAATTGGCAAT
>CAZIBV010000003.1:27020-32496 GCA_964537345.1 uncultured Flavobacterium sp.
TTTTGGCCTTGACCATTTTGCGGATAAAAGGGAAGAGGATGAGTTCTTCCTTTTTCATGTGAGCGGCCAGGTCGGCGGCCGACTGGGTAAAAAGATCGGTAATTTTAAAGAGCTCCGGATTGCGTTCGCCGTGAACCTTGCAAAGCTTGTTGAGGAATTGCAGCAGGACGGGTGTTTTTTCCTCGATGTAGCGGTGGTGCTTCTTCTCGATGAAATCAATCAACAAATCGGATGGCCAGCCCGCGTAATCGATAGAACCCGCCGACGTAGTCATGGCATCGACCAAATCATCTACAAGTTGCGAGATGGGAATGTGTTTTTTTTCGCAAACCTCCTCGAGGGTTCGGTTGCCCTTGCAGCAAAAGTCAATCTTGTATTTTGAAAAAACCTGCGCTGTGCGAAAATCTTCGGCTACGATTTCGCCAATGGTGATGGTGGTATCAACTGTCATTTTTCTAGTATTAAATTATTAAAATTTTCTTTTTCAAGGTGTTGTGTTATCAGCGATGCTACGGTGAGCATGTTGGAGACCTCAACCAACTGGCGGCTTATATCGTCAGTTTTGTAAAGGTTGGAGATAATGATCTTAAGTGATTTGATTTTTTGGCGGGCTAGGGTTTTCACGTGCTCGTCGCCCATAAAGTATTCCTCGGTAGCCGATTGCAATTCGCGTCGAATCGTAAGCAACTTAACCGACGCCGTTTTTACCGACGCCTGCGGATATTTGTTGAGGTAAACCTTGTTGGACATCGGCACCTTGTCAATATTCCCGCAAATACTGATAGCTGCCTGATGCGCAAAAACAACGGCCTCTATCAGCGAGTTTGACGCCAGGCGGTTGCGGCCGTGCAAACCGGTTCGGGCACATTCGCCCACGGCATAAAGGTTGGTCACCGATGTCTGACCGTCGGTATCGACGCTTACGCCACCGCATTGGTAGTGCGCCACGGGAATAATGGGCAAAAGGTCTTCAAACGGATCGATGCCACGCGATTTCAGGTACGAAAGAATTCCCGGAAAGTGTCGGCCAAACTGTTCGGGATCCATGTGACGGCAATCCAGATAAACCGGATGTCCCGATTGGTGGATTTCGTTAAAGATCGACGCCGAAACCACGTCACGTGTAGCCAACTCGCCGCGCGGATCATCGCGAAACACAAACCGCTTTCCTCGCTGGTTCACGATATGCGCACCCTGTCCGCGGAGCGCCTCCGACAGCAAAAAGTAAGGGTTTTCGCCGGGTTCGTACAAGGCCGTCGGGTGAAACTGAATGTGCTGCATGTCGCGTATTTCAGCGTCGGCACGGTAGGCAATGGCCACTCCGTCACCCGTTGCAATTTTTGAATTCGTGGTATGACGGAACACTTGTCCGCATCCGCCCGTACTTAAAACGGTTACGCGGGCGCGGATGTATCGCACTTTTCCGGCATCGTCAAAAAAGAACACGCCAATGGCCCTTTTGCCTTCATCGCATTTTTCCGTCACCAGGTCAATGACAAAGTGATCTTCCAGAATTTCAACGTTTTCAAGATGGCGAACGGCCGCCAACAGCGATTTTTCTATTTCCATTCCCGTGCGGTCGCCGCTGTGCAGGATACGGGCTGCGGTGTGTCCGCCCTCGAGCGCCAAATCCCATTGTTTTTGAGGATTTTGGTCAAAGTCGACACCCAGCGCAATAAGCTCTTCCAGCCGCTCGGGAGCCTGACCAACTACCATCCGCACCACATCTTCATCACATTCTACGCCAGCTTTAAGCGTGTCCTGTACGTGTTTTTCAAAACTGTCGCGAACCTGATCGACCACTACTGCAATTCCGCCTTGCGCACGACCGGTGTTGGTGACTGCTGCCTTTCCCTTGGTCATGATCGCAATTTTAAGATCGGGTCGCATTTTAGCGGTTTTGATGGCGAGGAAGAGTCCTGCAATTCCGGAGCCGGCAACGAGTAGGTCAGTCTTGTGCATTTTTTAATTTTTTATGAGAGTTCCAGCATTCGGTTAATGGGAACCAGCGCCTCTTCTCTCAGTTTACTGGGAATTTCAATTTTTGGGGATTCGTTTTTAAGACACAGATACACTTTGTGCAGCGTGTTGAGTTTCATAAAGGCACACTCGCTGCAGGCGCAGGAGTTTTCCTCATAAGCCGGTGCGGGAATCAGGGTTTTACCTGGAGTTTCGGCAGCCAGTTGATGCAGAATGCCCGCCTCGGTAGCCACGATAAACGTTTTGGCGTCGCTCCCGGTAATGTATTTTCGCATGCCCGATGTCGATCCGATGTAATGCGCCACTTCCAGTATGGGTGCCTGCGATTCAGGGTGCGCCACAATCCGCGCCCCGGGATGCTGTTGGTAAAGCGCGATGAGTTTGTCGAGTGAAAAAGCTTCGTGAACCACGCATGATCCATCCCAAAGCACCATGTCACGGCCGGTTTGTTGCATCAGATAGCGTCCAAGGTTTCGGTCGGGAGCAAAAAGTATTGGCTGATCCGCCGGAAAAGACTCAATGATTTTTTTGGCGTTTGATGAAGTACAAACCACATCACTCATGGTTTTGATCTCGGCGCTGCAGTTGATATAGGTCACCACTTTGTGATCGGGATAACGCGCCTTGAAATGTTTGAAATCTTCAGGCAGGCAGCCGTCGGCCAGTGAACAACCCGCGTTGGCGTCGGGAATCAGGACGGTTTTTGATGGATTCAGGATTTTGGCGGTTTCGGCCATAAAGTGAACGCCGGCAAAAACAATGATGTCGGCGGTGGTCTCGGCCGCTTTTTTGGAAAGTTCCAGGCTGTCGCCGATAAAGTCGGCAATGTCCTGAATGTCCTCCTCCTGATAATAATGAGCCAGAATCACCGCGTTTTTTTGTTTACGCAGGACATTGATCTTATCGACTAAAACTTGCTTTTCCATAATTCAGGCTTACCGATGTAAAATTACCCTATTGACACGCTGCGGTTTATGACCTTAATCATACTTCAAAATTCTTTTATATACTCTCTGAAGGTCTGGTTGTAAAGCCTTTGGAGTATGACCGCAATCATATTTGAAACGCCGGAGAAAAAATATGTTTGTCAAAACCAACCAACATGAAAAATATCTGGATTTACATGGGCTGTGCCGCGGTGCTGTTCACGCTTTTTGGATTCTACAACACCATTGTCTACTTGGGCGATACTTCGTCAAAGCCGCTCACCCTCGAGGCGCGACAGGGCCAAAAGCTCTGGCAGGACAACAATTGTTTTGCCTGTCACCAATTGTACGGACTGGGCGGTTACCTCGGGCCTGACCTGACCAACATACACTCGGCAAAGGGGGAAGATTACATCAAGGCTTTTGTCAACAGCGGGGTTAAAACCATGCCCAGATTTTCGTTTACTGAACAGGAAAAGGAAGCTTTGGCAGCCTTTTTACGCGAGGTCGATCAATCGGGATACTATCCGGATTACAAGGCAAAAATCAAGGCCAATGGCTGGGTCGAAATTACACCAAAATGAACAGGAACGTATCTCATTGGTTTATGCTGTTGGGTCTGACGGCACTTTTAGCCGGAATGCTGTTCGGGCTTTTGGCCGGATTTCAGTACATCCTGCCTGATTTTTTGAAAGAGTCGATGCCGTTTAGCAACATCCGTCCGTTTCACGTGACCAGTGTCATCTCATGGATTGTGCTCGCGGCGACAGGTGGCGTTTATTATTATGTCACAAAGGAATTCGGTTTGAAATCCAAACGACTGGCCGCGCTCCACTTTGTGGTTTTCCTGGTTACGGGCGTGTTGATTTACATCAGCTACCTGTTAAAAACCTATGGCGGAAAGGAATATCTCGAATTCCCTCCTGTGCTTATTTTACCGGTGATAACGGGCTGGCTGTTGTTTGCCGTGAATTACTTTTCCAGCGCCCGAAACATCAAAAACTGGCCGGTGTATTACTGGATGTGGGGAACGGGAATCCTGATGATGGCCTACCATCTCAGTGAGGCTTACCTTTGGCTTCATCCCGAAATTGGTGCCGATTTTATCAAATCGCTTACCATACAATGGAAGGCCGGCGGATCATTCGTGGGCTCCTGGAACATGTTGGTTTACGGGACGGCCATCTACTTAATGGCGCGTATCAAGGGCGACGATGCCATAGGACGCAATCCGCTTGCGTTCTTCTTTTACTTTTTGGGGCTGACCAACCTGATGTTTGGCTGGGCGCATCACATCTACATCGTACCCACGGCCACATGGCTCAGGTATTCGGCCTACGCCATCAGCATGACCGAATGGATCATTCTGGGGCACATGATTTACACTTGGCGCAAATCGGTGCCGGTTCAAGCTAAACTGGCCAATCTGCCGGCCTATCGGTTCCTTTCCGCTTCTGACGGGTGGATTTTTCTCAACCTGATCCTGGCACTTTTGTTCTCGATTCCGGCCATCAACTTTTTTACCCACGGAACCCACACCACCGTGGCGCACTCCATGGGTACGACCATCGGCATCAACACAACAATATTGATGGCCTCGCTGCTTTACATTGCGGGTCAAGGCAAGCCAGCCACACCCCGCGTGATTACAGGCTTTTGGATTTTCAATGTCTCGCTGCTGGTTTTCTGGACAAGCCTTTTGGTAGCCGGTGTCAAAAAAAGCATCTGGCAGTATTTTACCAAAAGGCCCTTTGGCGAGTTACACGACGAACTTTACTGGGTTTTTGTGGTGTTCCTTGTGTCGGGCGTTGGGATATTGCTCGGATTGGGTTTGATTGCGTCGTATCTCATTCCCGCCTTGGCCAAAAAAAACCGGCAGGAGCCGGCTTAGTTTGAAAAGATCAGGTTGACAAAAAAGTTCCGTCCGGCCCGCGGAATGTTGTTCCAGTCGCCAAAGGTAGAGTAGTGGGCGTCCAACAGGTTTTCGACTCCCGCGCGGGTGTGCAACCTGTATTTTTGAAGGTAGAACAAATAGCCCATGCTGTAATTCACGATGGCAAATGCGGGCGTGCGGTCTTCACCGTACTCTGGTGCGTATTGGCTTTGAACGGCATTTCCGCCCAGGACTGCTTCGGCGTTAAACGATTTGCGCTTAAAGGCGATGGCTGCGGTGTATCGCAACGGACTGATGAGCGGCAGGTTTTCGCCCTCGCTTCCCTGTCCGCGGCTGTAGGCCAATTGTCCTCGCACTGCAAACGCATCCGATAGTTTATAGTCGGCGTCAAGCGCAGTGTTGAAAATGGTCGCATAGTCGAGCGCATGGTAAATGCGGACGCCATCGGCACCAATCGTCATGGGTAAAAGCGCCTCATCGGGTTGTCCGATGATGTAATCGGAAATGTGGAAGTACGATCCGGAGAGTTTGATTTTACCCAATTTTCCGGAGTATCCAACCGATGCATTGGCTTCGAGTGATTTTTCATTGCGCAAATGCGGATTCCCAACGTAATCATATCGGTCAAAACTGTTGAACAAATAAAACCCGTAACCTTCAGACACCGACGGAGCCC
>CAZIBV010000003.1:32596-63960 GCA_964537345.1 uncultured Flavobacterium sp.
AGCATAAACATCGGGCTTTCGGCCGGATCGTTCGGGTACATGGTCATCTCGGCGTATGACCGGTTGTAGTAGGCGTTGAGCGTTGCACGCATGGTGTTTTTGCCCAACTTTGCCCGCGCGGTCGAGAATCCCCCGTAGGTTTGGGTTTCGCCCGGCATGTCCATGTGGATGGGAACCACCGGTCGCTTGGTATCGTCCATGATGTGCGTTACCGCATTGTAATACAGCTTGCTTTCCCATCGGTCGACAATGGCGCTGTCGCGGACCACTTCATAACGTGCCGATGTGATTACGGCCTCGGCCAGCGAAACATCCATCGGGAGCGCCGGATAGCCAACGTCGGTAGCTTTGTCGTAAATCACCGAAGCTTCAATCACTTTTCCCGGAGCAAGCTTCACACCCGACATGGCCGAAAAGTTGAACTTGGTAAACTGCGAGAATTTCACCTCCCGATTATTGCCTGCGGTGTAGTTTGAGGCATCGCGGAACATGGCATCGGTGTCGATAAAAAACGCAGGCGTGGCATAACTCACCGCGCCACCGGCAATCTTTTGGTTGTTGACCGATTCAAATCCGGTGTTGACCATCGTTTTCCAGCCCGGTGTAAAACCTGATCGGTTGCGTTTCAGGTCGATGCCGCCGCCAATGGTGGGACCAAATCCCGCGCCTTGCTGGCCCTGGGTAACATTGGCCTCCATCAGGTTGGATACTTCGACATAGGAAGTTACCGGATCCATCTTGTCGGTACAGGCGCCAAAAATGTGCATGCCCTCGATGGTGATGACGGTGCGCTCGGTGGCCATCCCGTTGATGAACGGTTCCCAGGCATAACCTCCGCGCTTGATCATGGTTACAGAGGCGGCCTGTTGCAAATAATCATCAATTCCGGTGAGCGGCTTGGCCTGCTTCAGGTTGAGGTCCTTTTTTTTGCCTATCAGAATCACTTCTTCAATGGCATGTATCGAATCAGTTTCCTGGGCCATCATTGCACAGGGCAACAACGCCAGGAGAAATAGCTTTTTCACGGTGTATGGATTTGCCTTTAAGGCGTGAAAAACCGGCCGGTGGTGGTGCCGGCCAGGCTTTTTAGAATTCAATTTCAAAGTAGATGCTGCTCTCGGTAACGGCATCGGTTACGGCTTCACCTTTTACCACTTCATTGGCGGTGTTGGCCAACTGCAGGTTGACTTTCCAGTAACCTGACATGGTAAGTGAGAGTTTTCCGTAGTAGAATCCGTTGGCCGACTGGGTCAGATCGACATTGTTGGGCGATCCGTGGTTACCCATGCCCGGCATGCGCGGATCAATCTTTAGCGTGTAACCTTCGACTGCCGGAAAGTTCATCATGGTTTCCATCCTGAAAATACCGGCCTTCATGTCGTTGATGGCGATTTTTGGATTGGCCGGTTCGATAAGCGCCACAATGTATCGGGTTCCGTCCGATCCCATAAATGAATTGACGGTGCGCTTGGGCGATGCAGGTACCGAGATGGCGTCGGTGGCTTCATACGATGTTCCGTCAATGGTATAATCAACATTGAGCGACCAGTGTTCCATGTCATTTTCGGCCATCTGGAAGACGATGTATCCATTGTAAAGGTTATCGGTGCCCTGGGTGCGAGCCACAGAGGAGAACGGGCAGGAATGCGACATCGATATCATCTGCATCATAGGCATCCAGGAAACTTCTGCGTCTGTCACATAGTTGCCGGTTGCCAAATCCTTGATCCGCATGGATACATCATTGTAGCCCTGAACAAACTGTCCGCTGTTTGTAAAGAGTTCTATTTCGTGGGTTTCATTCGAGATGATTTTTACCAGTGCGAGGCCGTCAAGTTCATTTGTAGGGGCGTTGTCGTCGTCGGTTGAACAAGCCATAAAGATTACAGATAGGAAAAGGGCAAAATATTTTAAAGTTTTCATCAGTTTATTTTTTAAATTTGATAATAGTCAACTGGTTCGGCAGATTTTACCGAACAAAAACAGCATTTCACTGTATCAGGACTGAGAAGGCGGGTGGAAAACTTTAAGGTTACCGCCGTAGTGGTAGTGATTCAGGTAAGAGCAGCTTACCCGTGTTGCCAAAATCCGGGCAGACGGCAGGTAGAGTTGAGCCGGAACTTCCAGAAACAGGATTTCAGTTTCGGCCATTTTGACTTTGCGATCGGTAGAGGGGTCGTTGGTGCCTGATGCCTTGGCGAGTTGCTTTTTAAGGTAGCACGATCCGTTGCAGTCAGATTCTGGTTCATCGCGCTTTTCACAAAGTTCCCTGACGATGCGCTCGTAATGGATAACGTATTCAGCCAGCGGGAGCAAAGGTTTTGCCAGTAAGGTGAACGCCACTATGAGAAGCATCGATTTCATAGGGCAAAGATACCACAGCAGGATTAGTGTGGGATATGACCGTAATCATGTTTTTAACAATTTTCAAAAAATAAATTTGTTGTGTTTTAATACAAGCCAAAAAGATTCTATGCAACTCGATCTGGATTTACTTTACACCTGGGGCGCCATCGCAAAAGAGTACAAAAAAGGAGAGATAATCTTTGAGGAAGATGGCCTGGCCAACTTTTACTACCAGATTGTCGACGGATGTGTCAAAATGTTCAACACCAACGACAAAGGCAAAGAGTTTACCCAAGGTTATTTTTTTGGCGGACAGAGTTTTGGCGAGCCGCCGCTTTTTATCGATGAGCGGTATCCGTCAACCGCCATGGCCTTTCAGGACACCAGGATCATCAAACTCACCAAGGACAAATTCCTTAAAATACTCGACGAATATCCCGCCATCCAAAAGCAGTTTTTAAACCTGATGGCACAACGCATCCACTCAAAAGCCGTGACGTCAAAGGACATCATCAACCAAAGTCCGGCCTTCAGGATTCTGGCGTTTTTTAACACGCGAAAGAAAAACAAGGGCGGCGAACCTGAACTGGTGCCGTACACCCGTCAGGAAATAGCCAATTTTACCGGCCTGAGGGTTGAGACTGTCATCCGGGCGCTGGGCAAAATGCACGTCGAAAAGAAAATTGAAATCAAAAACCACAAAATTTATTACTGATGAATACCGGCGCGCAACTATGGATCAGGGTTTCTTTGTTCAACTTGTTTCTGGTTGCCTTGCTGGGACTTTTGATGCGATACAAAATCGGGTTCAGTTTTCCGGTCTTTGACCAAAAGAGCCTGCTGTTTTCTCATTATCACTTTGCTTTTTTTGGGTGGATTGGCCACGCGCTGATGACGTTGATGGTTCAGCGTCTGGAGTCGCGCAATTCTGCATTCAGTTTTTTGCGCTATAAAGGCATCATCGGGCTTAATCTTTTGGGTTCCTACGGCATGTTGGTAGCCTTTATCGCGACCGGCTACGGCATGGTTTCGACATTTTTCCTTGGGCTTAGCCTGATGGCTTCCTTTGCGTTTGCGGTTCGCTTTTGGACCGATATGCGTCTGGCGGGGATAAGGTCAAACGTTTCCCGTTGGTTTAAGGCATCATTGGTCTTTAACCTGCTGTCGGCTATTGGCGTGCTGGTCATTGCCTATATGATGATAACGCGAAACCTTCACCAAAATGCCTATCTGGCCTGGGTATATTACTTTTTGCATTTCCAGTACAACGGATGGTTCTTTTTTGCCTGCATGGGTCTTTTTATGGATTATACCGCGCCCAAAATTCCGATTGCTGACGGATGGAAGCAGGGTGCTGCTTTTTGGCTATTTGCGCTTTCGTGCGTTCCGGCGTATTTCCTTTCGACGCTTTGGCTTCCCATTCCGGGATGGCTTTACGCGCTTGTGATTCTATCCGCCGTTGCGCAAGCCGTGGGTTGGATTTTAATCCTGCGTCGGTTTAAAGCTTCCGGTGGCCTGAACCGGGAATTGCCGGGAATTCTGCAATACATCCTTTTGTTTGTGGGCGTATCGGTTTCAATAAAACTTTTGTTGCAACTGGGTTCGACGGTACCCGTGATCAGCAAACTGGCTTTTGGATTCCGTCCGGTGGTGATCGCGTATCTGCATCTGGTGCTTTTGGCCATCATCACGTTGTTCTTGTTGTTTTACATCTACGCAGCTAATCTCATGGAGACTTCCCGAAAAATCCTGTTGGGGCTGGTGCTTTTCTCTATTGGCGTGTTGTTCAACGAGGTGATTTTAGCCGCTCAGGGAATAGGTGCTTTTTCCTATACAATGCTTCCGTACGCCAATGAACTTTTACTGGGTGCCGCCGTGTTTTTGGTAGCCGGAATATGGGTACTGTTTTATCATTCACTTCATAGAAAATGATGTGTTTTTATGATTGTACTCATAAAATAATTGTTTAATTATGAGGTACTTTGTATACGATTACCATCACAAACTAATTCACGATTACGATGAAAAAACTAGTAACAACCACAATGCTGGCGGCACTGATGGCATCAGTCGGATGTCAGCAAAGCAAAACCGAATCAACGCCTGAATCCGGCGAGGCTCCAACCGAACACGTAGGGCAGTCGGGCGTACAGGACGAATCCTCAAAACCCAATGTTGTGCAAACCGCTATCGGAAGCAAAGACCACTCAACACTGGTCGAAGCCGTAAAAGCTGCGGGATTGGTTGATGCACTCAGCAATGCGGGGCCATTTACCGTTTTTGCGCCTACCAATGCGGCATTTGACAAACTTCCGGCGGGAACGCTCGACGATTTGCTCAAGCCTGAAAAAAAGGATGATCTTAAAAACATCCTGGAGTATCACACCTACGTAGGCGTTCTTAAAACCGACTACATGCAGGACGGACAGGAATTTGAAATGGTATCGCCGGCCAAGGTGAAAATCACCAAACAGGGCGACAAAGTGTTTGTAAACGGGTCAGAAATCGTGGCCTCGATTGAAACCTCAAACGGAATCATTCACGTCATTGGAGACGTCTTACTTCCTCAATAGTTTATTATTAATTCACTAAAAAAGCGCTAACTCGGTTGGCGCTTTTTTTTTAGGGTTGATAGGAGAGTGTCTTGTACATCATGACCGCTGCGATGTTGGTTGCGCGGTCTTTGATTTCATTGGCGCGCGGGCCTTCAAACAAGCTGTCGACAGTGTCGCAAAAAAGTTCAATCCAACGCGCAAAATGCATTTCGTTCATCCGGCTTTTGGCGTGGAGCTCGCGGTGCACAACCATCGGGCTTCCGCTGTAGTTGCCGGTAAAAAAGAGTATGTTCTCCCAAAAATTGTACATCTTGGGCAGGTGCTCGTCCCAATTGACGTGAGCCACATCGTTAAACAAATAACCGATGACCTCGTCTGTGCGGACGCGATCGTAAAATTTGTTGACCAGGAGCTCGATGTCGGCGCGCTGTTTAATGTCTGGTTTCATGACATTTAAAGGTCTTTGTTTTTAAATTTTTTAAGTGAGATGGCAAACGGGATGACGGCCCAAAGGCATAACAGTAAAAACGAAACAATCAATCCGGTTGAGGTGCCAAAGAAATCCTTGAAGATGGCGCCGGTGTAACCCATCATGGCCGATACGTCAAGGTGCATCAGGATCTGAATCCGCGCCAGGTCGATAGGACTGAGAGCCGTAACACCTACCATGGCATTTTCAATGGGATAATCAGATAACTGAAAGAGCAAAAACAGGACAATCCCGTCAAACAAAAGCGCAAAATACAGCCAGATCATGATGGCAATGCCTATTCCCTTGGCCTTGTCTCGCGTGGCGATGGAACTCAAAAAAGCCAACGCCACGAAAATCACCGATATCAGGCAACCCACCAGAATCATCATAAATCCCACCGAATCGGCCGAGTGAACCAAAAGCGGGAGGCCGGCGCCTGTAAAAAACGCCAGCAGCATCGACAGGGAGAGCGAAATAAAAAGCGCCATCCAGATTTTGCTGCGTCGCACGGGCTGCCCCAGCAGGAGTTCTATAAATTCGGAGCTGTTGTAAATATAAATGGTGGAAAACAGCACCGATACCAGCGGAACCGTAAACAAAATCACATTGAGTATGGTAAGCAATCCCTTGGCTGAGTTGTCCTCGAGCGCAAAAGAACTCCACGACAAAACGGCCAGGATCAGCGTATAGGCCAGGACAATCCGGTTTTTCAGGATGTCCATCAGGATAATTTTAATCAGTCGTCCCATTTTTTTGCTGTCTTAAGATTTGGGCAATGGCTTTGGATATTTTGGATTCACCGGTGTCCTGCGTCAACTCGTGGATTTCCTTGTGAAAACGCACGCTGCCTTCCTGCATGAAAATGATTTGCGTCACCAAATCGTCCAGTTCGCTCAAAAGGTGCGAGGTGATCAAAATGAGCTTGCCTTTTTCCTTTTCGCGGATGATTTTTTCCTTTAAAATCTCTGACGCCAAGGGATCGAGTCCGGCCGTAGGTTCGTCCAGGATCAGCACGTCGGGATTAAAAAGAAACGCCAGTACGGCACTCACTTTTTGCGTGGTTCCGCCTGACAAGGTCCGCATTTGCTTGTCGCGCATCTTTTCCAGCTCGAATGCGTGGTACAAATCCTCGTCGAGCGCATCGGGCGAATTGCGTATTTTTTTGATCATGTCGATGATTTGCTCGATCGTCATGTTGTCAGGGTAGCGGCCAATTTGTGGCATATACCCAATTTTTGCGCGGTGCAGGTATTCGCCCTTGATGGACTTTCCGTTAAAACTGATGCTGCCCGAGTCCGGCAAAACCATTCCCAGAATCGACTTGATCAGTGTTGTCTTTCCGCAGCCGTTGGGCCCGATAAGCGCAATGCATTGCTGCGGCTGGCAAAGCAGGTTGACGCTGTTGAGCACCTGAAGCTTGCCAAATTTTTTATTTAAATCGTTTATTTCTATCATAGCGGCAACGCCTTCATCAGCGGCGAGTTGTCTACAAAATTGTCCGGTGTGATGCTGGGGAGTACTTTTTCAGATTTGTCAAGCAGTGAAATCATGAAACTGCGGTACAAAAGCATCGTTGACGGATTACTTTCAGTTAATACGGCAAATAAGCTCAGCGGATGGTAGGGCACATCGCCTATGCTGTCGCGGTTCAGGTCGTATCCTTCATATTTGTCCCAATAATTGCTGTTAAAGGTATTGAGCACCAGGCTTCCGTTGGTACTGATGTCAAAGGTATTTTTGATAAAATTGTTTTGCGCAATCTCATTGTCCATGCAACTGGCCTGGATTTTCATCCCCCAGCCGTTGGCGGTAAAAATGTTCTTCTCGACTTTTACGCGTGAGGTTCCCTCCATGTAAATCCCAGAGGTGTTGCGCGAAAACCGGTTGGTGTAAATATGACTGTCCGAGATTTCCTTGAGCAAAAGCCCGTAGGCCGAATCGCCCCAGTTTTCTTCAAAGAAATTGTTGATCATGGTCACATTGCGCGTAAACATGACCGCCACACCCGCGCCGTTGTTCCTGAAAATGTTGGTGATGTACGCGTCGTTGTGCGAGAACATAAAGTGCAGCCCGTAGCGGACGTTGTTTTGGGAGATGTTGCGCCAAATGACCGAATGTGTCACAAACTCAAAGTAAATCCCGTCGCGGTGTCCGGAGATTCGGTTGCCCGTAATCTGGAGATCTTCGCCTTTCCAGCAGTGAATGCCGTTGCCGATAAGTTGTTCATCTTCGCCATACGCGCGGATGATGTTGTTGCGGACGATGCACTTTTTGCCGTTCTGGATGTAAATCCCAAAGAAATTGTCGTCCAGGATGTTGTTTTCTATCACGACATAATCTGAATCGTATGAACGGATACCGCCGGGATCTTTGATGGATGAATGTCCGGATCGCACCACTTTGAATCCTTTAACCACAACGCTGTCACGCGAAATTGACAAGACTTCGTGTTTTTTTTGGCCGTCGAGCACCGGATATCCTTTGCCTAGCAAGACAATGCGTTTGTTAACCAGGATGTTCCCCTCTTTATAAGTGCCTGGATGGACCACAACGGTATCGCCGTCGCGCGCCTGGGCAATCGCCTTGCGAATGGATTTTTCCGCGTGTTGCGGACCCACGTGCGTCACCTGAGCCGATGCGGAAAGGGCAAAAAAGAAGAGGAATAAAAGTCGCATTAGTGTGATTCAAAAATTTGTTTCCAGCTTGTTGGCTTGGCGCTCAGGTTTTGGCGCTGTTCTTCAGCGGCATTTTGCGATGTGAAAGCGGCAATGTTTCCGCGCATGGGCGATTGGATCGAACCTCCCTTGATGTAAAACGCGGTTTCGGCAGGAATCAGGGTGTTGTCCTGAGTAAAATCATTCACAAAAAAAGCATTATAGTTTACCTGAGTATTTTCCTTGACGTAACGGACCATGCAGGTAATGTCGTCAAATTTGTAGTAACGCCCTTTTTGGGTGATGACTTCAGCCCCGAATTTACCGTTGGAAATTGTCATTTTGCAAAAGTCGCAATTGTCTGAATTGAGTTTTATAGGAGTAGGCTGCGTGGTGTTGCATGACATCAACACAAACATTAAGACAGCGCCCAAAACCGGCGACGTTTTTTTAAACCGTTTGAGCAGGTTGTTTTCTTTGGCTACCGCAACAAAGAGCAGGATTCCGGCCAGAATCAGCATCCATCCGCCTGTATCGGGAATGGAGAATGCGCCAAAATTAAGCAATTGCTTGTACCCAAGAAGTGGTGGCTGATACGCCATCCCGGGCACCTGAATGGCCGCATTCGGGTCCAGGTCGTGTCCGTAGTTGTAATTCCATCGGTAAAAATCGGCGGCAGCCAAAATACCGAACAGCAGGAACGTGACAAAAAGCGCGGTAATCCATTTCCGGTTGGAAAAGAATATCATCACCAACGACACTGCGCCAAAAAAACCGATGATGTACGGAAGAATCAAAAATTCTACAAAGTTCTCGGTGTGAAGGGTTTTCATCCCGATGTAGTGGTTCAGGCCGTTGATGACCTCGACGTCGCCGCCAATCTTATGGGCGTGAAGTTTTAGAACCAATCCTTCCGGATATTGAGGCGCTTCCAGTTCAATTTGCCACATAGGAAACATCAGCGATAGGAAAAACAGCACTGATGCACCCAGCAACATGATTTTGGACAGCGGGGAAATCTTTGAAAAACTCATGGTATCTTAAATTAAAAGGGGCAAATAGTGTTTTTGCCCCTTTTGTTAAACGTTATTTGGCGGCGGGCTGGTTGGTCCCTACACTAAACGATATGGGAACATTGCTTCCGGCTGGAGATACCCTTACGTATCCTGACATTTCCTGGTGCAGCGCACTGCAAAAGTCGGTGCAATACATCGGGTACATGCCCGGTTTGAGCGGCTTCCATTTAAGGGTGACCGTTTCACCCGGCATGATCAGGAGTTCTCCGTTGTCGGCGCCCTTGATGGCAAATCCGTGCGGAACGTCCCAGTCCTGTTCCAGGTTGGTCACGTGAAAGAAGACTTCGTCGCCTACCTTGATGCCCTCGATGTTGTCGGGCGCAAAGTGTGATCGGATAGAGGTCATGTAAACGTGAACCTTGTTGCCTTCACGCACCACACGGGACTCTTTCTCACCTTTGGTGGCGTATGGGTGATGGTTGTCCTCCAGTTTAAAGAATTTGAGCTGTCCGTTGTTTCGGATCAAATCAGCCGGAGCAGCCTGCGCGTAGTGCGGCTCGCCGATGGTCGGGAAGTCCAGGATCAACTTCATCTTATCGCCACTGATGTCAAAGATCTGCGCACTCTGTGAAAGCTCAGGACCTGTTGGCAGGTAGCGGTCTTTGGTGATTTTGTTGTAGGCGATCAGATACTTGCCAAATGGTTTTTTGCTGTCTCCGCCCGGAATACACAAGTGACCGATTGAATAGTAGGTTGGCACGCGGTCCAATACCTTGAGGGTTTTGATATCCCACTTGACCACCTCTGACGATACAAAGAATGAGGTATAGGCATTTCCTTTTCCGTCAAACTCGGTATGGAGTGGGCCGAGGCCTGGTTTTTTAACCTCGCCGTGCAATACATCCTCATACTTGAGCACTGGGATTCCTTCATAATCACCGTCAAATTTCTTTTTCTCGATGGTGGCCTTGATTTTGTCAAAGCTGAACACCGGAATCAGAGCGGCCAGTTTACCACTGCCTACAATGTATTCACCTGTTGGATCGACGTCGCAGCCGTGTGGCGATTTTGGACACGGAATCATGTAGCAGATGTCCGGGAAATCGGCGGCATCAAGCACCAGCACCTCAGTCTTGATGACTGACTTTGCAGTGTGTGTTTTTTCATCCCAGGTGTTATGGGCATAACGCACTGATTGCTTTTTGCCTTTTCCGGCCTTGATGTACTCTTCAGCCTTTTTCCAGTTTACGGCCATGATAAAGTCCTTGTCCTTTTGTGAGGCATTCACTTCCAAAAGGGTGTTGGCTTGCTCAGTGTTATAAGTCGAGAAAAAGAACCAGCCGTGTGATTTGCCCTTGCCCGCGTGCGAGAGGTCAAAGTTCACGCCCGGAGTTTTGATCTGGAAAGCAATGTCCATCTCACCTTCTTTACCAACTTTTACAAAGCTGATGTGCCCTTTAAAGTTTTCTTTGTAGGTGTTGATAGGAACGTCGCCATTGTCGTAATCTGAAGGAACGCTAAAGCGGGTGCCGGCTACCACATACTCGGTATTTTCGGTAATGAAAGGCGAGGAGTGGTTACCACCGCTGTTGGGAAGTTCGATGATTTCTGCAGTGCGGAAGGTTTTCAGGTCAATCCGCGCAATCCGTGGCGTGTTGTTGGCGTTTCCAAATACCCAGCGGCCGTCAACTTCGCCGTTGGTCTGTGACATTTCAGTGTGGTGAAGGTCATCCCAAGGCACCATTCCGTGCGAGGTGTTAAGCATCGGCTTGGTTTCCTCACTGTAACCCCATCCTTTTTCCGGATCGACCGAAAATACCGGAATCACGCGAAACAAACGTCCGCTCGGCAATCCGTAAACACTTAATTGTCCGCTGAATCCGCCCGATACAAAGTTGTAAAACTCGTCGTACTCGCCGGGCGCTACATAAGCCTTTTGTGCGGCGTCACCACTTACGGCATCGCCGGTACTCTTGGGTTTGCAGGAGTAGAACACTGAACCTCCCAAGACCAATAAAGCAGCTGCTTTAATTAAATTATTTCTCATTGTGTAATTAGGTTTTGTTAAGGTTGACTTTTATTGGACGCCGTCAATTTTGCGCATATATTCAAGAATGCTCCGGGCTTCGTTGTCGCTCAATCCCTGGTTTGGCATTCTGACCAAACAAATTTCAAGTTGTGCCTGAACTTCCGGATCCTTATCGATCATCGGGTCAGGATTTGTGATGAAGTTCATAATCCATTCCGGACGGCGTCTTTCGGTTACCCCGGCCCATCCTGGTCCAACCAGTTTTTCATCGGTAGTTTTGTGGCAGGACAAACATTTTACATTGGAGACATTTTCGCCTTCGGCAGCCAAAGCCTTGTCAAGAGTTGGTGCAAGGTCAACCTTGTCATATTTGCCTTCGCCTCGTTTAGGATCATAATCTGACGGTGACGATGCGGCGGCATCTTCAGTAGGAACTGAAAAATCCTCACCTTCCTGCTTCTTTTCCTTGCCGCAGGAACTCAAGATTCCCATGGCCAATAGGAGTAATGCTAATTTTCTCATAATAGTTTAGTTTATTATTACACAAAGATAGTCTCAAGGTACAATAATATTTTATGATTGCAGTCATAATCAAATATTATTTTAAGAAAATATTTGTAATTGCTTTATTCGTCAGATGTGATTTGAATCATAAAATTTCCGCTGTTTAAACTGTAATTTTGCTAGTTTAAAACTGATGAAAAACAATGCATTATCACCATCTGTTGTTGATCGTCCATCTTTTGTCCGCAGCCATCTGGGTTGGCGGCCACCTTGTCCTTTTTGTAGGAATTGTCCCCGCGGCGGTGGCAAATTCTGACAAAAAGCCGATACTTGATTTTGAAGCACGTTACGGCGGGATTGGTATTCCCGCGCTGGTTTTACTGGTCGCTTCCGGCATTGCCATGGCTATTGATTACGGCGTGATGCCAGGCTCTTGGTTTGCGTGTTCCACTCCTATAGAAAAGGTAGTATCGTTAAAACTGATATTGCTTTTGGCTACCGTCGGCCTTGCCCTCAGCGCACAGTTTTGGGTAGTTCCCGGTGTAGTCCGCGAAAGCGTCCCGCTCAAGGTCCTGGTGTGGCATATCACGGGGGTGACGCTACTCGGGGTTTCAATGCTTGTGCTGGGAACTTTTGTAAGGTTCGGATAAAAAAAGGCCACCAACGGCAGCCTTAATCAATTTGAAAGTATTGGTTTCTTATTCTTCCTTGTTCTTCATTTTCATCAATAGGGTATAGGCTCCCTTGGTGACAACCGGCCTGTCCTTGAGGTCTTCGGCATTCAGAATCTGGATCCAGCCGTGTTCCTTTTCGCCGGTGCGGACTTCCAGGATTTCATACTTTTGTCGGCCTAATTCAACAAACACGAATTCCTTTCCTTCAAATCCTACCACGCTTTCTTCAGGAACCGCATTGTTGCGCGCCGACTGAATCTCAATCTCGGCATTCATATACATACCGGGCATCAGCTGGTTGTCCGGTTTGCTGAAAGTGCAGTGTACGGGAACAAGTCCGGTGGCTCCGATAGCTTTTCCAACCAGCGACACCCGACAATCGTACTGCTTGTCGCTGGTGTTACTGTAGGCAAAAAGCGACTGGCCAACCTTAATTTTGGCCGCATCCTTTTCAAAAACGTTGAGTTGCAAAATGAGGTTGTCAGTGCCCATCAGTTCCAGCAAAATGTCCTGTGGCGAAGCGTACATTCCAGCATTGACATTCACCTTGCTTACAGTTCCCGCAATCGGGCTGTACAAATTAACCGACGACGTAATCCCGGCGGCAGTCAGTTTTTGTGGATTGATGTTGATGAGTTTAAGTTTCTGCGCCAAAGCATTCAGTGAAACCTGTAGGCTGTTAAAATCGGCCTCGGCCTGTTGCGCCACCTTGTCACTGCTGGCTTGCTCGCGGTTTAACTTGGTTTGACGGGCAAATTCCTTTTCCGCAAATGCCAATTTTGACTTGACCACCAGGTATTCCTCCTGAAGTTCCACAAACTGACGGTCCTCCAGCGTCGCCAACACATCGCCCTTGCGCACCATCGCTCCGGGCAAAAGCCGGATGTTTTTGACATATCCGCCCAACGGTGCACTCACCGACACCAAATTTTCGGGCCTAACCGTGATTTTTCCGTTTACTTTAACTAGTGCCGATATGTTTTTAACCGTCGGTGCCGATGTCTTGATTCCCGCGTTTCGCATCTGAGCATCGGTGAGCGTTACAACGGTTTCCTCGGGTGCCGGCGCCGGATCTTCCGCAGGCGTGTTTTTTCCGCAGGACCAGATAAGTCCCAGAACGGCAATATATAGAAGTGCTTTATTCATGGCTTGAAAGGTAATTTAATTCGATGGTAATTTGGTTGAGTTGTTCCAGCGTATCCAAATAGTTGTTGCTGATGGACAGCGATTGGTTGACGAGCAGTACATAATCCAGGAAGTTGATTTCGCCGTCGTTAAACTGATACTGCGCCGTACGGGCGATGGTTTGCGCATTCTGCAATCCCGATGACTTAAAATAATCCAGCGCGCGCGTCAACTCCTGATGCGTCGCAGTCAGTTGACGGACTTTGGCGTTCATGGAAAGCCGGCCTTGTTCGTAATCGGCGTCAGCCACCTGAGCCGCCACCTTTGCTGCCCGTATCCTAGCCCGCTGACTGGTGGCAAAAACCGGAATCCCCAGCCCAAACTGAACCGAACTGAACCTGTCGCTCGCCCCGTACAATTTTTCATCCGGCCCGATTCCCCTAAAACTGTTGTTGTAAAATCCAACCGTAACTTCCGGCGACAATCTGGCTTTTTCGGCGCTGATCTGAGCCTTGGCCACTTCGCGCTGTTTGTCGAGCATCTGGACGCTCACATGGCTTTCAGCCTGCGATTCCGGCGTCAGTGGTAAAACGGCGGGATTTACTTCAGGTATAAAGGCTTCTTGTTGATTCAATAAAAGTTGAAGCTCAAGGCGCAACACCTCGAGTTCGCGGCGCACCTGGTTGAGTTGCATCGACACGGCGGCGCGCTGGGTCTCAGCGGTTGATTTTTCCAGAATGTTGCTTTCGCCGCTTTGGAGCCTCAAATCAGCCTTTTCAAAAAAGCTCCCGTACAGTGAATCCGCGTGCAGAAGCAGTTTTTCACGCTCCTCCAGAACAAGATATTGGTAAAATCCCTGGGTCACGGCCTTTTTTATTTCCAGTTCCCGCAGTGAACCGCCCAGTACGGCCAGTTTCCACTCTTCGTCCAACACCTTTCGCTGGCGTTTGTAAACCCAAGGCATCGACAGCGATTGCGAAATCCCGAATTTTGAATCGGAGTAGGCGCTGTTGATCTGTCCCACCTCGGCCAGTACCTGAGTTTGAGGAATATCCGCGGCCGATCGCGTGAGCATCTTGCGGTAATCGGCTTTGAGTTTTTCGCTTTTTACCGATTGGTTGTTCTTAACGGCCAATTCAAGCGCCTGGTCAAGTGTCAACCGTTGTTGCGCCTGTAAATTGACACTGAACAGCAGCGCGATGATTACGGCCACGCCGGTTGCTTTGGGGCCTGCGGAAAATCCTTTTTCAAACATAATATACAGTATCGGCAATATAAAAAGCGTCAGCAATGTCGCCACTAACAGTCCTCCAATCACGACGGTCGCCAAAGGCCGTTGTACCTCGGCTCCGGCTCCGTTGCTCAGGGCCATCGGCAAAAATCCGAGCGATGCCACAAGTGCCGTCATCAGCACGGGGCGAAGGCGGGTTCGGGTGCCGAGCAGTACGATTTGGGTGAGATTGGTCATACCTTCTTTTTTGTATCGGTTAAATTCAGCAATGAGAACGATTCCGTTGAGTACCGCCACGCCAAACAGCGCAATAAACCCAACGCCGGCACTGATGCTGAACGGCATTCCGCGAAGCGCCAAAAAGTAAACGCCTCCAATGGCCGACAGCGGAATGGCGGTGTAAATCAGCAAGCCATGACGAACCGATCCAAACGCAAAGAACAACAATATAAAAATCAGGATCAGTGCTACGGGAACCGCAATCATCAAACGGTCCTTGGCCTGATTAAGGTTTTCAAACGCGCCGCCATAGGTTACGTAATAACCGGTAGGCAGTTTCAGTTGGGACGATACCTTGGCCTGAAGTTCGTTGACAATCGTCTGAACGTCGCGGCCCTGAACGTTAAAGCCCACCACGATGCGGCGTTTTGCATCTTCGCGCTGAATCTGATTTGGTCCGTCCTTGATGTCTACATTGGCCACTTGCGACAAGCTGATCTGTTGTCCGGACGGCGTCGGGATGAGCAGGTTGCGGATGTCTTCCAGATTGCGTCGCTGATCCTGGTCAAGGCGAAGCACGAGTTCAAAGCGCTTTTCATCTTCAAACACCAATCCCGCGCTTTTGCCGGCAAACGCCGTATTGACCATGTCGTTGACGTGCGCTATCGACAGTCCGTACTGCGCGATGCTGTTGCGGTCATATTCCACGATGACTTGCGGAATGCCTGTCACCGGCTCAACGTAAATGTTGATAGCGCCCGGAACGCTCGAGGCTATTTTGCCCAAATCGGCTGCCGAACGCGCCAGACTGTCCAGGTTTTCGCCAAATATTTTGACTACGACGTCCTGTCGGGCGCCGGTCATGAGTTCGTTAAAGCGCATCTGGACCGGAAACTGGAACCCGACGGTAATTCCGGGAACGTCTTCCAGAGCCTTGCTCATTTTGTCCGCCAGTTCGTCAAAGGTTTCGGCCGATGTCCATTCATCCTTGTCCTTTAGGATAACCATCAGGTCGCTGGCTTCCATCGGCATGGGGTCGGTAGGAACCTCGCCGCTGCCAATCTTGGTGACTACTTTGATCACTTCGGGGAATCGCGTCTTGAGTACGTGCGCTGCTTTTTGCGTGTGCTCTATTGTGACGTTAAGGTTACTGCCGGCCAGCACGCGCGTGTCCACGGCAAAATCGCCTTCTTCCAGCTCCGGGATAAACTCGCCGCCCATATTGGCCATCAACAAAACGGCCACAGCAAACATGGCTACGGTAATACCTAAAATAATTTTTGGAATCCGCAGTGCGCGCACCAATTGCGCCTGATAAAAACTTTCCAGACGATGCATGATTCTGTCGGAAAAATTGGGTTCGGTGGCGGTCTTTCGACTAAGGAAAAACGCACTCATCATCGGGATGTAGGTAAGTGAGAGGATAAACGCTCCCAATAGTGCAAAGGCGACGGTTTGTGCCATCGGCTTAAACATTTTTCCTTCAATGCCTTCGAGCGCAAAAATCGGGAGGTAGACAATCAGGATGATGATCTGGCCAAAAACCGCGCTGTTCATCATTTTGCTGGCCGAACCGATGACGGTCTTGTCCATTTCCTTTTTGGAAATTCTTATCCCGCCGCTGGTTTTCGACGGAGCCATTTTGTGCATGACGGCTTCAACAATAATCACCGCACCGTCCACGATCAGCCCAAAGTCCAGCGCGCCCAGGCTCATCAGGTTTCCGCTGACGCCAAACGCATTCATCATGGAAATGGCAAACAGCATCGAGAGCGGGATCACCGACGCCACCAAAAGTCCGGCCCGCAGGTTTCCGAGCAACAATACCAAAACAAAAAGCACGATAAGCGCGCCTTCGAGCAGGTTGGTCTCGACCGTGCGTATGGCGTTGTCTACCATTTTTGTCCGGTCAAGGAATGGTTCGATGACGAGTCCTTCCGGCAGCGTTTTCTGGATTTCGGCCACGCGTGCCTTGACGTCCTTGATAACCTGACTGCTGTTTGCGCCCTTTAGCATCATCACGATACCGCCGGCCACTTCGCCCTGGTCGTTGTAACAAAGCGCCCCGAACCGCGTGGCATATCCCGTCCGGATTTTGGCTATGTCGCGCACAAACACCGGACTGGGGTGATTGTCGATCGTGATGGCAATGTTGCCAATGTCGTCGATGCTTTTCAAGAGGCCTTCCGTACGGATGTATAAAACCGTCGGGCCTTTTTCAATGTATGAGCCTCCGGTATTTTGGTTGCTGGCCTCCACCGCATCATACACGTTTTGAATGGTCAGTCCGTAGGCGTTGAGTTTATCGGGGTTGATGGCAATTTCAAACTGCTTGAGTTTTCCGCCAAAGCTGCTCACTTCGGCCACGCCTTTTACGCCCAGCAATTGCCGCCTTACAATCCAATCCTGAACTGTACGCAACTGCGTGACGTCGTATTTTTGTTCGTAACCTTCTTTTGGGTGGATGACATACTGGTAAATTTCGCCCAAGCCCGACGAAATGGGGCCAAGCGTTGGCGTTCCGATGCCTTTCGGGATTTCATTCTGGACTTGCTGAAGCCGCTCGGCCACCTGCTGGCGCGCCCAGTAAATGTCCACGTCGTCTTCAAACACGATGGTAACCAGCGAAAGGCCAAAGCGCGAAAAGCTGCGCATCTCGGTCATGCCCGGAATGTTTCCGGTGGCTTGTTCAATCGGGAAGGTGACCAGCCTTTCAATATCGGTGGCGCCAAATGAAGGCGCTGTCGTGATAACCTGAATCTGGTTGTTGGTAATGTCGGGTACGGCATCAACCGGCAAGCGCGTTACCTGGTACGATCCGTAACCCAAAAGGGCGATGACAAATAGCCCTATGATGAGTTTGTTCCTGACGGAAAACTCGATGATTTTTGTAAGCATAACTAATCTTTTTCAGTAAATAAATGCGGAACAGCGTTCCATGAAAAGATCAGCAGGTGCGCGGTGGTTGCCAGATGGCCGTCTGGAATTTTGAGGAATAGGTGTACACTGACGCCGAAAAATTATCCGATCGTTCGAGGCATAAAGAGGTGCGGAATGCTTGGATGGCAATCGACGGCGGGTGGACCAGGTCCGTGATTACCAGCGATGAGTAGCTTTTAAAGGGAAGGTCGCCGTGTGATTCGTGCGCATGGTGCGGCTGGTTTTCGTCGTAATGGATTTTTAAAAATTCGGTGAACGACAGGCTGCCGTCGGGGGAGTGCTCAAGGTAGTGACCCAGTAAGACGGGAAGCTTTACGATTTCACCAAGCGGCGTCGCACCCATCAGATAGGCAAAAAGAAGAAGTAGTGTTACGCGCTTTTTCACATTCAAATGTAACAAATTTAAGTTTGTGTTGGCAAGGTCAATTCAATACGGGTACCTTCATTGGGCTTGGAACTGGCCGATACCTGTCCGCCCAGAAGGTTGCAAAGCCTGGCAACAATTGACAGTCCGATACCGCTGCCGGATGTCTTTTCCGGTGTGGTGCGCGAACGGAAAAAAGGCGTAAATATCTTTTCAAGATCCTGCTCGGGAATACCAATCCCGCAATCCTGAATTACAAAATGCATACGGGAATCTTCTTGTTTGGCCAACAGGATAACGCTTTGTCCATCAAAACTGTATTTCACGGCGTTTTCAATCAGGTTGTCCAAAATGCAGGACAACAGGAATTCGTCGGTTTGCAACGTCAGGTCAGGTTCAATGCGGTAATCAATCCTGAGTTTTTTTTGTGCGATAAGAGCGCTGTGACGGGCCGTAACATCGTAAAAAAGCGCGTTGACATTTACCGGACCCGAGCTCACGGGATGTTGACGGCTTTCATATCGCGCCAGCATCAACAACTGATCGACAATGGCATTTAGGCGGTCGAGTTCCTTTAGGCAATATCTGACTTTTGCTTCATATTCTTCACGATCACGGGGTTTGCGCAACAAAACCTCCAGCGTTCCTTTAACAACGGCAAGTGGCGTTCGGAGTTCGTGAGACGCATCCGACGTAAATTGTTTTTCCCTGGCCATCGCATCCTCAATCCGGTCGAGGAGTGCGTTTGAGGTTTGCGCCAGCGTGTAAAGTTCGTCGCGGTTGGCGGGCAGGGGAATCCTTTGCTCCAGGTTGCTGCGCGTAATTTGCTGGGCAGTGTCAATCATATCGGTGACGGGCGCAATGCTTTTGCCGGCAAGCCACCGCGCCATCGCAAAGAGGGCCATCAGCATTAAAAGATAACCACCGGCCAATATCTGACTCAGTTTTTTGAGCAGGTTCAAAGGTTCCTCCATGGGCGTGGCCACCACAATTTGTCCCACCACCTGTTGGTTGTGGAGTACCGGTACCTGATAGCGACGTATGGCGGTCCCGTTCAGGCTGCTGTTGGAAAATCCCTTGGCACCGCTAGCCAAAACCGCTTTTTTGAGGTTGGGCGACCGCTTGGTAACCTTTCCTTCGCGATCTAAAAATTCAATAAATATAGGGTTGATGGCTACAGTGTTGTGTTCATTTTCGGTCCATTCCTGATCGGAAACTGAAAATCCATCAGGCCTGACGACGATTTCCTTCATCAGCGATTCAATTTCAGCCCCCAGATTATTGTCCAAATCCTGATAAACCTCTGATTTCACCGTAAAATAAATCACCGCAAAAACCACCCCGGTAAGCATGGCGGTGGCAATGATATAGTGCAGGGCAATCCGGTTCCTAAAGGACGTTGGCTTCATAGGCTAGGATTCAATGACATACCCCGTTCCGCGTACGGTGCGGATCAGGTTGTCCTGGGCGTAAGGCTTGAGTTTGCGGCGGATGGCATTGACAAAAACGTCAATCACGCTGGTGTCATAATCAAAATGGATGTCCCAAACGTTCTCGATGATTTCTTTTCGGTTGCAGATGTTGCCCTGGTTTTTGGCCAGGTACATCAGCAGTTCAAATTCGCGCTGGGTAAAAGCGATTTCGTCTTTGCCCACGGTAACTTTGTGCATTGACGGCGTTATGACCAACTGGCCAAATTCCATCCGCGCAGGCGTATCAGATGATCTGAATTGAATCCGGATGCGCTCCAGCAGTTCTTCAAAGTGAAAAGGTTTCTTGATATAATCGTTGGCGCCGGCCCGCAAACCCTCTATCGTTTCCTGCAAAGTATCCTTGGCGGTGAGAAAAATGACCGGAGTTTTAAGGTTGGTGGCGCGCAGCTTCCGGCAAACTTCAAGTCCGCTGATGCCCGGCAGCATCCAGTCGAGCAGGATCAAATCAGGCTTGTGTGCGGCAATCGCCTGCAGTCCGGATTCGCCATCAGCCGCGGTTGACACTTCAAAGCCTTCTTCCTCAAGCCCCTGATTCAAAAAGGCCATAATGCCTGCCTCGTCTTCTATGATCAGAATTTTCATCGCCATAATCTGCAAGTATAACAATCCTTACTTGAATTTTAAGTTAAGGCTGATACTATTTGCCTGCAAACCGTTCGATCGGGTGTAGTGGCCAACCCGGACATCCAGCATCGTAAGCCTTTCAATCCCAAAAATTCCGCGTACCGGCGCAAAGTGGACGCCCAGTCCCATGAATCCGCTGTCAAAAGCCGACAAATCGTGGTTGCTGGTGTAAAATTCCTCTTGCCGGTCGTGCTGTCCGTATTCGTCAAAATAATTGGCGGCTGTCTGCACATAATAGCGGTAAAAAGGGCTAAATGAAAGGAAAGGCGTAACTTTTACGGGAACTTCAAGCGATGCCGTATGCGATACGATGCCCCAATCGTCGGTGTAGAATCGGTAATAGGCGCGCAAAATCACGTTGTCGACCCAAAAATAACTCGCCCGCACGGCCATCGGGATTTTAAACCGGCTGTCGGGCAATTTTTCCTGTCCGACTGATTCATCCGTAAAATACACACGGTGAAACGGCAGCGAAAGATACCCTTGCTGGGTGACGATGTCGGCCTGAAACAGCATCTGGAAATTGCGGTTGATCACTTGCGAATAAGCCAAAGACGCCAGGAAAGTATTGCGGGCACTGCTTCCGGAGCGGTTGGTATTCGGGTCGTTGCGCAGTTCGATAGGCGCAATCATCGAAACCTGATCCAGATAGGCCTGCACGCGAGCGGTAAGTTCACCGTTACGGTCGCGGGTTTTTAGCCCGTAGCTGAGCGTCCCGCCAAAAGACTGGTAGTCGTATTCAGTTGATGAGGAAACGCCCATGCCAATGGTCTGTCCTTTTTGTTCGTTTTCACGGATGTAATTCAGCGACGGATAAACGCGGATATCGCCGGATGACGCCGATGTATTTGCCTGCAGGTCGATCTTGTCGGACGATGCCGATGAATAATGGTCTACGCCAACTTCGACATTATAGGTGTGTTTGATGCCATTTTTACCCGTCCGGACCAGGTTGACGTCGATGATGTTGGAAATGTCTGTCAGTTTTTCAGATCCGCGTCCGCCCGTCACGACAGCGTTGTCGCCATTTTGACGGTAGTAGCTTGAAATCAGGTTGATTTCGTCAATTTTGAGTTTGGTAGGACGGTAGGTTGAATCCTGGCTTTTGCCATCCTGGGCCCAAACGCGGAACAAGCCCATCAGCGCCACCCCGGTAATAAAAATACGTTTCATAAAGGTTGATCAGTTACACCCGCAGCCGCCGCCGCTTTTGCCCGAATTGGCGCCAGAAGAGCCTTCGCGGTAGGATTGAAAATTCAGTTCGGTTTTTTCGACCTTGCGGTTGGAGAGCACCATCTCGGCATCGTCCAGCTTGCTTTTTTGATAGGGCTTGACGCTTACGCAGGATTGGAGTGCAACCGCCGCGGCAATCAATAACGTTCGTTTCATGGTTTAAGATTTATGTTTTTTGAGGTGCTGATGATGTTGTCATCGTCAATGATGATGCATTCCAGTCCGGGAATTTGATTCACCAGATGCAGTCCGGCGGTTACACCCATTACCGAAATCGGCGTCGACATGGCGTCGGCAAACTCGGCATTGTCGGCCAGCACCGTCACGCTTTTGATGCCGGTGGCCGGAAGCCCGGTTTTGGGATCGATCGTATGCGAATAACGCTTGCCGTTGATGGTGACAAACTTTTCGTAGTTGCCGGATGTAGCCATGGCTTTGTTGGTGACGTCCAGATAGCAAAAGATGCGCTGCGGATCATCGGGCCAGGTAACGCCGATTCGCCAGGGCGCTCCGCCGGGTTGATGGCCCCAGGCTGTCAGATCGCCGCTGGCATTGATGATTCCGCTGGGAACGCCCATGGCCTGGAGCTTGTTTTTCGCGCATTCGGCCGCATAGCCTTTTCCGATGCCACCAAATCCGATTCGCATTCCCTTTTCCTTGAGAAACACCGTAAGGTTGTCAGGGTCAAGCAAAATATTTTGGTAGTTGATCAGGTGGACACTTTTAAGAGCCTCTTCCTTTGACGGCAGCTGCGTCATCGATTTTTCAAAGTTCCAGAGCGATTTGTCAATTCCGCCGTAGCTGATGTCAAACGCGCCTTGGGTGATGGCCGATATGGCGATGCTTCGCCGGATCAGTTCAAAAACCTCGGCGTCAACCTTTACCGGTGCGATGCCCGCGTTTTGGTTAATCCGGTTGGTTTGGCTGTCAGGCTGATAGGTTGTCAGTACTGATTCAATCCGCCTGATTTCTTCGATGGCAACCCCGATGGCTTTTGCGCCGTCCTGCTCAGAGGGGGCCACCGCCGTAATCGTAAAGGCGTTGCCCATCAGCTTAAGCGTTTTTGAAAAGGGTTGCATTACTTTTTGCGTGGATTGCACAGCATTTCCAGGTTTGAAAGCCACTCGTTTGGCGCCTGTTGCGGTTTTCCATGCCAGGAATCTATCACCTTTCCGTTGGCGTCGGTCAAAACGGTGAGCGGAAAAATTCCATCCTTGTTGTAACGCTCGGCCAGCGCCTCATTTTTGGCTATCTGCGGAGCGGGAAGCTGGTTTTTTTTGAGTCGTGGAAAATCGGCATTGACCAGTACCAGATGGCTGGCCGCAATGGTTTCAAAACGGTCGTTTGCAAAATAATCGCGCTTGGTTTTGATGCACGGCGCACACCAGTCAGATCCGGAGAAATATAAAAGAATGAGTTTGTTGTTGTCCCGCGCTGTTTTTTGAGCGGTTTCAAAATCAGTTCCCCATTGCAGTGTCAGGGTGGCAATCAATACAAAAAGCGTTTTCATGTTGTAATATTTATGACAAAGTAACGCACAAGACTTCCGGAGCAAGGTGTCGAATCGCTTAAGATTTGATTAAGATTCGTTGTGATACGAGTGGATAACAACTTAAACATCAATCCGAAAAGCGTTAAAAACCGTTGCGCATCGGGCTGATTGGGTTAGCTTTGTCATATGAGCGAAATGCAAAACAAACCCATTAAGCGGAACGCCAGTTTGCGCCCGTACAGCATTGACCATCACCAGGGATTGCTACTTTGCTGGAAAATCAGGACCGGGTTAAAAAAAGGTGTGGAGGCTGATAGAATAGGGAAGTACGTCTCATGGTTCTACGATCATCATCTTGCGCCGCATTTCCGGTTGGAAGAACAATACATTTTTCCCATTTTGGGGACCGATCACGAAATGTCGATCCGCGCCGTTGCCGAGCATCAAATCCTGACCGAACTTGCACAACAGCAGCAAACCGCCTTGTCTCTCGCTAATTTCGCCGACGCCCTCGACAACCACATCCGTTTTGAAGAGCGCCAGCTTTTTCAGGAAGTCCAGCGCCTTGCAACGCCCGAACAGCTCCAGCTCATCGAGGCCATACACGGCCAGGATGCGTTTGTGGAGAACGGGGAGGATATTTTTTGGTGACTACTTCCCGATACAAAAATTCGCAAAAATATTCCCCAAAAGTTCGTCGTTGGTAACCTGCCCGGTGATTTCGCCCAAGTGGTAAAGCGCCTGGCGGATGTCGATGGCCATCAGGTCGGCGGGGACTCCGGCTTCGAGCGAATGTCGCACTTTCACGATCTCGTTCAGGGCGTTGAGCAGGGCGTCGTAGTGGCGCGAATTGGTGACGATAGTGTCGCTGTTTTTCAGGGCGCCGGTATTGACAAATGACAGCAGTCGCGTTTTAAGTTCTTCAAGGCCGTCTTTGGTTTTGGCCGAAATCGGAATCAGACTGATATTGCTCTGAATTTGGGCCAGTTCATCGGCAGTCAGCTTGTCGGCCTTGTTCCCGATAATGACCAGCGGTTTTTGCGGAAAGCGGTTGCGGATTTGCTCCACCTGATTTTTAAGCGTTTCCATCTCGCTGGCAGCGGTAAGCGGCGCAATGTCCACCAGGTACAAAATTACCTGCGCCGACTCCATTTTTTCAAATGTTTTTCGGATTCCGATGCTTTCAATCACATCCTGTGTGTCGCGTATGCCCGCCGTGTCAATAAAACGGAACGACAGTCCTCCAATCGAAATTTCATCCTCGATCACATCGCGCGTGGTTCCGGCAATGTCGCTTACAATGGCGCGTTCCTCGTTGAGCAGCGCGTTGAGCAGCGTTGATTTACCCACATTGGGTTCGCCCGCAATCGCGACGGGAATTCCGTTTTTGATCACGTTGCCCACCGCAAACGAATCAATCAGCCGTTTGAGCACGGTTTCAATCCGTTCGAGCAAGGTTGAAAAGGCCGAACGGTCGGCAAACTCGACGTCCTCTTCTGAGAAGTCCAGTTCGAGTTCGATCAGCGAGGCAAAATTGAGCAATTCAGTCCGCAAAAGTTCCAATTCATTCGAGAATCCGCCGCGCATCTGTTGCATGGCTACGCGATGGGAAGCTTCGTTGTCAGACGCGATCAAATCGGCGACAGCCTCGGCCTGCGAAAGATCGATTTTGCCGTTGAGAAACGCCCTGAGGGTAAACTCACCAGGTTGCGCCATCCGGCATCCGCTGCGGATCAAAAGTTGTAAAATCTGCTGCTGGATATAGGGCGAACCATGGCAGGAAATCTCAATCGTGTCCTCGCCGGTGTAGGAATTCGGTCCTTTAAAAAGATAGAGCAGGACTTCGTCGAGTATGGATTCACCGCTGACCATATGCCCAAGATGGATCGTATGCGTTTTTTGCCGCGTCATGTCTTTTTTGCGCAACGGGCGGAACAGTCCAAAGGCAATCTCAAAAGCTTTTGGGCCGGAAATCCTGATGACCGAAATGGCTCCGGCTCCCGCGGGTGTGGCAAGTGCGGCAATGGTTTCCTGATGCATCATGGTGCAAAGGTAGCATTAAGAGTTTTGCCAAACATGAGAGCAGGGCAAAAAAAAAACCGCGGGAAATCCCACGGCTTTTGGTCAATATTGCTTTGGTTAGTTGTTCAGCATTACAGGCATCACCAGCATGGTTACGGTTTCGCCTTCGTCCAGTCCGTCAACCGGCGTCAGGATTCCTGCGCGGTTTGGCATCGACATTTCCAGCAGGATCACATCCGACTGCAAATTGCCCAGCATCTCGATCAAAAAGCGCGAGTTAAACCCAATCTGCATGTCATCGCCCTGATAATCACAAGTAAGACGCTCCTCGGCCTTGTTTGAGTAATCGATGTCCTCGGCTGAAATGTTGAGCTCTGTTCCCGCAATTTTCAGGCGGATCTGATGCGTGGTCTTGTTGGAGAAAATCGCCACACGACGCACCGAACTCTGGAACTGCGAGCGGTCAATCATCAGTTTGTTTGGATTCTCCTTAGGGATTACCGCCTCGTAGTTTGGATACTTTCCGTCGATAAGGCGACAGGTAAGCACATAATTTTCGAATGCGAAAGTCGCGTTTGAGTCGTTGTATTCAATTTTGATCTCAGCGTCCGATCCGCCCAAAATACTCTTTAAAATGTTGAGTGGTTTTTTAGGCATAATGAATTCGGCCACCTTGTCGGCTTTGACATCGGTGCGGGCGTACTTGACCAATTTGTGTGCATCGGTGGCAACAAACGTCAGTCCTTCTGGCGAAAACTGGAAGAAAACTCCCGACATCACCGGACGCAACTCGTCATTTCCGGCTGCAAAAATCGTCTTGCTGATGGCGGTGGCCAAAATCTCGGCCGGCACCATCGTCTTGCTGGTGTTGTCCAGTATAACTGATTTCGGGAATTCGTCACCGGGTGCGTAGGCCAGGGCGTACTTTCCGGAATTTGAGCTGATTTCTATCGTGCTGTTGTCCTCGACGGTAAAGGTAAGCGGCTGCTCAGGGAATGTTTTAAGGATTTCCAGCAATAGCTTGGCGGGAACTGCAACGCTTCCCTGACTTGACGAGTCGATCTCCAGCGTGGCCGACATGGTGGTCTCCAGGTCAGAGGCCGAAACGGTCAGGGTGTTATTGTCGAGTTCAAATAGAAAATTGTCGAGGATCGCCAGCGTGTTGTTGCTGTTGATGACACTTCCTAAAACCTGCAGTTGTTTGAGCAGGTATGAGCTTGAAACGATAAACTTCATCAGTGTATGGCTTGGCGCCTGAGCGCATTGATTTGACTACAAATATATTTGAAACTATCGGATGCCGACAAGAAATTTATTAACATTACTTGCTGTAACGGCGTCGGCGGAGCCAGGTGAACAAAAGCCCGAAAAACGCCAGCGCGACAACTGGTACTCCGACGGTTATCATCTGTGCGCGGGTGTAATTGGCATAGACTTTTTCCTTGTCCAGCATGGCTAATTTTACCTCTTTGTTGCGGATGTTGATAAGTCCGTTGTCATCAAGGAGGTAATTTACGCAATTCATCAGGAATTCCTTGTTGGCGTAAAAGTTTCCGCTCCACTTGTCGTAGCCCAGTTCCAGAGGCTGAAAGTTCTTGTCGTATTGGTTGCGGATGACATCGCCGTCGGCCATCACGATCATTTTGGTCGACTTGCCGCGCGGGGTAAAGGTTTTTTCCGGGAATGGCAACACGCGGTTTTCAAATACCGATCGGAAATTGCCTTCCAAAAGCACGGCCAGCGGAATGTTGCCCTTGCCGGCAAACTCAGCCTGTTCCGGCCTTTCCTGAACCATGTCAAGGCTCACCGGGACTGGCGTTCCCACAAGTTTTGAATAAGGCGATGACTGCAGCAATACCGTCTTTTTGATGTCGTTCTGCAAAAGTTCGATGCCGCCGGTGAATTCAAATTTAACGCCGTCAAGATTGGACACCACAGGATGTTTGGACGCCGAATAGACCAGCGGCGAATAAAACCACGGAAACTGCGAATACTGCGTTGCGCTTCCCTGTTCGCCCGTAGCCAACGCAATTGGGGTGGCCAGGATGTCCTTGACCAATGACGGCTGAATGCGGACGCCGTATTTAAATAGCATGTCACCCAGGTTCAAATCGCGCGGAAAGGCCAGTGAGCCGCCTGCATCGTTGTAAAGGCTGTCCATTTCCATGCTGACGTGATCCAGCATCCAGATGGATTTTCCGCCGCTTATGACATATTGGTCGAGCACGAGTTTTTCCTGATCGGTAAAGGCTTCGGTTGGTTTTGCGATGATCGCCAGGTCGTACTTCTTGAGATAATCCAGCGCTTTTGACGGTCCGGTGGCTACTGAATCGAGTGTAAAGGTGCCGATGAAATAGTTGTCGCGGACTGATCGGACAAAATCGGCGATCAGCAAGTCGTGCAATTCACCATTGCCTTTCAGGACGGCGATTTTCTTTGCCTTTTCAACCGTCACCGTATTAAAGGCGTTGGCAAAGGCGTACTCCAGATGCTGCACGGAACTCTCCACTTTTTGTTGGGTGGTGGCGCCCATGATGTTTTTAAGCAGCGGAATCTTGACGCTTTTGTTGCCATAGGTGGCGATGGCCCACGGAAATACGGTTTCCTGGGTTTGCTTGCCCTTGTCATCCATGGTGACGGCAACCGGTGTCAGGCCGCGGTCAATAAACGATTGCAACAGCGCATCTGATTCCTGGCCTTCTTCTTCCAGCGGATTGACAAACTGGAAGACCACGTTGGGGTTGTGCGCGCGGAATTCTTCCAGAATCTGATTGGTTTCAATTTGCAGACGCTTGAACTCACCGGGAAAATTTCCCTTGAGGAAAACATCTACATAAAGTGGCTTAACGGCTTGATCGACAATAGTAAGCGAAGTTTCGGACAAGGTGTACCGCTTGTCTTGGGTAAGGTCAAATCGCTTGAAAAATTTAATGCCTGCAAGGTTGACGGCCAAAAGTACCGCCAAGGTAGTCAGGAGTTGCTTGAGATGGATTTTCCGGGCTGCTTTCATGCGGTTTTCAGGGATTTGATTTTATAAACCGTAAGGGCTAAAAACGCAACGGCGACGGTGATGAAATAGGTGATGTCACGGGTGTCGACCACGCCGCGCCCGATGCTTCGGAAATGGCTTTCCATACCAAATGACGCGATCAGATCTTCATATCCTTTGACAAAGGTCGAGGCCCCTTCAAAACCAAAATAAAGCACAAAACATACAAACACCGACAGGATAAACGCCACAATCTGATTGTCAGAGAGTGCCGAGGTGAAAATTCCAATCGCAGTGTAACCGGCAATCAGGAACAGCAGTCCAAAGTACGATCCGGCGATGCTGCCGTAATCAAGCGACCCGTCCATTGAAAAGTTAGCCAGCACCGCAATGTAAACCAGCGTAGGCAAAAGCGCGATGACAATCAGCAACATGGCTCCAGTAAATTTGCCCAGCACGATCTGCCAGACGGTCAGTGGCCGCGTTAAAAGCAATTCGAGGGTTCCGGCTTTCTTTTCGTCTGAGAAACTCCTCATGGTTACGGCCGGAATCAGGAAAATCAGGATCCAGGGTGCCAGGGTGAAAAACGGTCCCAAATCGGCAAAGCCCGAGTTCAGGATGTTGTATTCACCTTCAAAAACCCAAAGGAAAAGTCCGTTGAGCAAAAGAAAAATCGCAATCACGAGATACCCGATGGGCGACCCGAAAAACGATTTGATTTCACGTAAAAGAATTGATTTCATACTTTATCTGGCGTAAATTTCTATTTCATTGCATACTGACCAGGCGATCGACGCTCCAGGCCTGCGGTTTGTCATTGAACAGTTTTTTGGTGAACGTCCACACGTCGTAAAACAATTCGCTCTGGCGGTAATTTTCCAGATCTTCCGGGCGGTCCCAGTAACTGTACGTGAAGAACACGCCCGGATTGTCCTGGTCGCGGTACAGTTCCAGTAAACGGTTTCCGGGAGCATTTCGTATTTTTTCCTTCATCTGGTTAAAATTTTCCAGAAAGGCATCAACGTGCTCGGGGTGAAAACTAAGTTTTACGATTCGTATCAGCATAAAAATCAGTTAAATTGAATGGTGACGGGATCCAGGTAATTGAGACCAAGCAACGTACTGGCGGTTCCTGTTGTTTTGGCGTTGCTTCGATAAAGACCTATTTCCAGATAACCGGCCTCATTAAAAACGGCAATCTTCTGACCGTCCACTATGGCGCTGCGGCCCACGCCGTCTATGTATCGGTCGTAAATGGCTGTAATGTTCTTTGTTCGATTTGCCGGATGGGTCTTTTCATTGAGAATGATTTCAAACTCCCGCGATCCGGACGCTTCCAGGAACATTTTTTTGGTGATGTTGGTCACCACGTTGCCCAGGTGATCGATGTAGATGATATAGCCTTTGATGGTTTTCTTGTCGGATGAGACCTGCGCCCGGAGTTCGGTAGGGCGGTTCATTTGACTTGTTTCTTTGCCTACGACATTGAGCAGTCCGCCTTTTGACAGATGTACCGCCACCTTGACAAAGACGTCCAGGTCGGTTGGTAAATCCAGGTTGTCCCGCAGGTTGATCGTTACTATCTTTTCGGCCATCAAACGGCTGGTCATCAGGCCAGGGATTCCGTTGTCGGCACAAATAAAATAATGATCGTTCCATTTAAACGCCAGGTGTTGACGGTTGGCCGCCCATTCGGTTTCAACCGCGATGATGTGAACCGTGCCGGGCGGGAAGCTCTTATAAGCCATCGAAACGATGTATGCCGCATCTGAAACGTTAAACGGATCGACCTCGTGGGATATGTCGACTATAGTCGCTCCCGGATCTTCCGTCAGTATTTTTCCCTTGAGCGCACCCACAAAATGGTCCTTGTTGCCAAAGTCAGAAGTGAGTGTAATTATTGACATAATTTTGTTTATAACTAGTGTGGGAAATTGCGGGCTTTTGATTAAATTTGAAATGCAAAGCTACTATTATTTAGCTAAAATTTTCAATTTAAAAATCTCCGTTTGAACGAAAGAATAATCGAACTACACGACATAGCTCCAAAGGACTTTTGGGGCGCCCAGGACTCCCATCTGGAAACCATTAAAAAGTATTATCCCAAGTTAAAGATTGTGGCCCGCGGCACTACGCTCAAGGCTTTTGGCGAAAAGGAAGAGCTGGACGAATTTGAAAGGCGCTTTAACCGCCTGATGCAGCATTTTACGCGCTACAACCGGATCGACGACAACGTCATTGACCGTGTGATCCAAAGCAACAGCCAGGACGAGCAACGCATGCCGGATCACGAAAAAATCCTGGTGCACGGCGTGGGTGGCAAAATCATCAAGGCCATGACGCCCAACCAGCAATTGCTTGTCGATACGGTGCACAAAAACGACATGGTGTTTGCCGTAGGTCCTGCCGGAACGGGAAAGACTTATACCGGTGTTGCGCTTGCCGTAAAAGCGTTAAAGGAAAAACAGGTCAAGCGGATCATTTTGACGCGGCCCGCAGTTGAGGCCGGTGAAAATCTTGGTTTCCTGCCGGGCGATATGAAGGAAAAGCTCGATCCGTATATGCAGCCGCTTTACGACGCGCTCAGGGATATGTTGCCGCCGCAATCGCTCGAAGATTACATCCTTAAAGGCATCATCCAGATTGCGCCGCTTGCTTTTATGCGCGGCCGTACGCTCGATCATGCGTTTGTCATCCTCGACGAAGCGCAGAATACAACACACTCGCAGATGAAGATGTTTTTGACGCGGATGGGCAAAAACGCCAAGTTTATCATCACCGGCGATCCCGGCCAGGTTGACTTGCCGCGCAGTACCATGTCGGGCTTGAAAGAGGCGCTGCTGATCTTAAAGAACGTCGAAGGCATCGGCATTATCTACCTTGACGACAAGGACATCGTGCGCCACCGACTGGTTAAAAAGGTTATCGACGCCTATAAAAAGATTGAAAATCAAGGATAAAAGAGTCCGGGGCCTTCCCGGATTTTTTTATGGCGAGTACCAAGGCATTTAAGTATTTTTGCCGCAACAACACAACTCATGAATACGATTACTTCAACACAATTTGATTTTCCGGGACAGGTATCGGTTTACCACGGAAAAGTACGCGACGTTTACAATATTGACAACCGCCTTCTGGTCATGATCGCTACCGACAGACTATCGGCATTTGACGTGGTCATGCCCCGCGGAATCCCGTACAAAGGCCAAATCCTGAATCAGATAGCCACGCGTTTTATGCAGCACACGGCCGACATCGTCCCTAACTGGCTTATCGCAACGCCCGATCCCAATGTTGCAGTCGGACATTTGTGCACGCCGTTTAAGGTAGAAATGGTGATCCGCGGATACCTTTCCGGCCACGCCGCCCGTGAATACGCCGC
>CAZIBV010000004.1:0-39947 GCA_964537345.1 uncultured Flavobacterium sp.
TATGATTCGGGCGAGTGGCTTCCCATCAGCGGCGTTACCCTGCTCACGGCTATCTCGGCCGCCATGGTCGGTTCGTTGTTTTCCAGCGATGCGTGGAACGGTGTGACTTTTATCGCCGCCGAAATCAAAAAGCCTGAACGAAACGTTGGCCTGTCACTGTTTTTGGGAACGCTTACCGTGAGTGTCATCTACGTTTTGGCAAACGTGATGTACGTCGCCGTCATGCCACTCGATGAAATTGCAACAGCTCCCGCCGACAGGGTCGCCGTCGTAGCCTCCGACTATATTTTTGGCAACATGGGCACACTGATCATTGCCATCATGATCATGATTTCAACTTTTGCCTGTAATAACGGACTCATCATGGCCGGTGCACGCGTTTATTATACGATGGCCAAAGACCGTTTGTTTTTTGCCAATGCCGGACATCTCAACCGTGCGGGTGTTCCGTCGTGGGCTTTGTGGGCTCAGGGCGTTTGGGCATCACTGCTTTGCCTTACCGGGAAATACGGCGATTTGCTGGATTTTGTCATCATCATCGTTCTCATCTTCTACATCCTGACCATTTATGGAATTTTCAGATTGCGCAAATCCATGCCCGATGCCGAGCGTCCGTACAAGGCGTTTGGCTACCCGTTTTTGCCCGCACTCTACATCGCCATGGCATCATTGCTGTCGATAGCACTTTTGTATGCCAAAACCAGTACCTGCGGCTGGGGTGTTCTCATCATGTTGTTGGGAATTCCGGTTTATTATCTGACTAAGTCCAAATAAAAAATCCGGCGTTTTGAGTGCCGGATTTTAAGGTTTATGGTTTTGGTCAGATATTAATAATACGTGTAACGACGTACTTTCGAGATGTATTTGGCCAATCGGATAACCTGATGGCTGTAGCCAAACTCGTTGTCATACCAAACGTAAAGCACGATATTTTTGCCGTCGGCCGATACGATGGTCGCGTTGCTGTCGTAAATTGATGGAGCCGAAGTTCCAACAATGTCCGACGATACCAACTCATTGTTGAGCGAGTATTTGATTTGCTCGACCAATTCGCCCTCGAGCGCATAACGCTTCATGATTTCGTTGATTTCCTCAACCGACGTTGTGCGGCCTACTTCCAAATTAAGAACTACGAGGGAACCGTTTGGAACCGGTACGCGGATGGCGTTTGACGTAAGTTTTCCGGCCAAAGCAGGGAGCGCTTTTGCAACGGCACTTCCGGCGCCGGTCTCGGTGATCACCATGTTAAGCGCCGCAGCACGTCCGCGACGGTATTTTTTGTGCATGTTGTCAACCAGGTTCTGGTCGTTGGTGTAGGCGTGGATGGTTTCCAGGTGGCCTTTTACAACGCCCAGTGTGTCCTCAATCGCTTTCAGGATTGGCGTGATGGCATTGGTCGTACAAGAGGCAGCCGAGAAGATGTCCACTTCATCAGGGTTGTATTCGTTGTGGTTAACACCGTGTACGATGTTTGGAACACCTTTTCCAGGCGCGGTAAGCAACACTTTGTTGACGCCTTTTGACTTCAGGTGGCGTTCCAAAGCTTCTTTTGTCGTGAAGGCTCCGGTGTTGTCAATTACCAAGGCATCGTTGATTCCGTATTTGGTATAGTCAATTTCTTCCGGTGATCCGGCCGAAATGATGTGAACGGTAGTTCCGTTGATGATCAGCGCATTGTTTTCGACATCGGCGGAAACCGATCCCTGAAAATCGCCGTGGATTGAATCATAACGCAGCAATGAAGCGCGCTTTTCCAGGCTGGTCGCGTCGTTTTTGTCGCGTACCACAATGGCTCGAAGGCGCAACTGGTTTCCGCGTCCGGTCTTGGTCATCAGTTCGCGACCCAGCAGGCGTCCGATACGGCCAAATCCGTAAAGCACAACGTCTTTTGGATGAATGTCCTCGCGTCCTTTTGCATCGGCCAGTTTGCTGATGACAAACGCTTGTGCATTCTGGAACTTGTCGCTTTCCAGATGGAACTCATAGGTGAGCTTGCCAATGTCCAGTTTGGCCGGTGGCAGGTCGAGCGCAAAAATGGCGCGTGCAATTTCAACCGAGTCAAAAATCGAAATCGGCTTGCCTACAAATTCTCCGGCGTATTCGTGAAGGTTGATGATGTCACTTACGTTGCGATCGATGAGCTGGTTGCGGAAAAGGACAACCTCGATTGCCTTGTCGTACCACAGGTCACTGATGATCTTAATAAACTCAACACCGGCGCGGCGGCGATTGGCTTGTAACGAAAGCTCCTTTTCGTATGCTTTGTTCATGATAGGGTTGTGTGTTAAAATTTGGCGCAAAAGTACAGATTTCAAACGTTTTCGTAAAACTTTTTCGGCTAAAAAAGCACTTTTCGACAAGTAGCGTTTTTTTCTCGACCACAAGCAGTTGAAGACAAAAAAAAGCCAGCTGTAAAGCCGGCCAATTTTGTGTTGTTTTATCAGATGATCAACCTTATTCGCTGACCTTGTTTGGTGATGATTTCCATTTGGATGGTTTGGTCATCGCCTATCTGACTCAAAACCCGTGACACCGTTTCGACATCGGTAGCCGGAACATTGCCCACGCGTAGAATAACCCCGCCTTCGAGTTCATCGGCGTATCCGGTAAGCCGCGGATTGGAAATGCTCTTGATCTTAACTCCGGCGTTTGTCTTGAACGTGCGTTTGTCGGCAGCGTCAAGATTTTCCAGTTCCAGTCCCTTGAATTCAGTGACTACAAATTCAGATTTGGTCAGCCTGACCGGAACCGCCAGGGTTTTTCCGTCGCGCACAAAAGTCACACGCACTTCGTCGTCCGGACGCTTGCTGTTGATGACACTGGCCAGCTCAGCATAACTCGAAATATTCTGATTGTCGACGCGGATGATGACATCGCCTTGTTTAAGCCCGGCCTTTTCAGCACCGGTGCCTTTGTTGACGCGGCTTATATAGAATCCTGAAGTTTCGTTGATACCAAGTTCCTTTGAAGCTTTGGCGTTCAGTTCGCCGCCCTCGACACCCAGGATGCCGCGCTGAACGTTTCCAAATTCCATGATGTCTTCAACGATTTTCCTTGTGATGTTAGACGGCACCGCAAAAGAGTAGCCAACATACGATCCCGTCATCGATGAAATCATGGTGTTGATACCAATCAGTTCACCATTGGTGTTGACCAGCGCACCGCCACTGTTTCCGGGGTTTACGGCTGCGTCAGTTTGGATAAACGACTGGATTCCGCGCTCGTCCAGGTTGCGCGCCTTGGCCGACACGATTCCGGCCGTCACCGTAGAATTCAGATTATATGGGTTTCCGACGGCCAGCACCCATTCGCCCACTTTAACCTGGTCTGAATCGGCAAAGGCAGTGTATGGGAGTTTTTCGTCTGCGTCAATCTTGAGGAGCGCAATGTCCATTTTTGAATCGGTTCCGATGATTCTAGCCTTGTAAGTCCTTTTGTTGTTCAGGGTAATTTCAAGATCCTTGGCATCCTTTACCACGTGGTTGTTGGTCACGATATAACCATCTTCGGAAATAATAACGCCCGATCCTGTTCCAATCTGTTCCTGCTGATATCCGCCGCGGTAGCCGTAAAAGAACTCGCGGAACGGATCGCTTACGGTGCGGTACGATACGTTTTTAACGTGAACGACAAAGTGTACGGCTTTGTTGGCGGCGTCGGTAAAGTCCAGCAATTCACCCGACAATCCCACCGGCCTCATATAGGAACCCGCAGGCGCCTGGGTAATGATGCTTCCGACGGGTGCGCGGTCATCAAAGAACATTTTATAGGCTCCAAGTGTCACAGTACCACTGAGCAATGACACCACAAACAAGCTTGAGAATTTTTTCATGTTTTAGTTAATTTTGATGATGAACGTAAAATTATTGCGATTCGATATTTGCAAATTCTGGTTTAACGCACGTTTAACACTGCGATTTATAGGCGGCGTCTTTGTATTTTTGAACCATGGAAATCACCTTTTTCAAATACCAGGGTACCGGCAATGATTTTATCATGATCGACAACCGCGGCCTCGCGTTTCCCAAAAACGATACCAGCCTGATTGCCAGATTGTGTGACCGACGTTTTGGCATTGGTGCCGATGGGTTGATCCTGCTGGAGGATGACGATTCGTCAGATTTTCGAATGGTTTATTACAATTCCGACGGTAACCAAAGCACCATGTGTGGCAACGGTGGCCGATGCATCGTCGCTTTTGCCAACCGGTTGGGAATTATCAAAAGCCAAACAACTTTTATGGCGATTGACGGATTGCACGAAGCGACCATCACGAGCGCAACGGTTTCACTGCGGATGAAAGATGTCGACGAGGTCAAAACCGGCGAAGGTTATTTTTTTGCCGATACGGGATCGCCGCATCACGTAATATTGGTCGATGATTGCAAAAAGACCAACGTAAAAGCGGAAGGGTCGGCAGTTCGCTACGGCGGACTGTACGGCGAGGCGGGTGCCAACGTCAACTTTGTCACGCCACTTTCATCCGATCGGTTTAAGGTGCGGACGTACGAACGCGGTGTCGAGGATGAAACGCTGTCCTGCGGAACCGGCGTCACGGCCGTTGCGCTTAGCATGTATCAGTCGGGTAAAACAGCAGCCCAGCGCATTTCATTGGAGGTTGAAGGCGGAGAGCTCGAAGTTTCCTTTACGCCCAAACAGGCTGGTTTTACCGATGTTTACCTTTCAGGGCCGGCGGAGTTTGTCTTTAAAGGTGTCATATCAGCATGAAATCACTACAAGGAGAACTGGTTTACCTGCGCGCGTTAGAACCCGAGGACCTCGAATTTGTGCACGCCATCGAAAACGATCAGGACATTTGGGAGTTTAGCGGCACGATTACGCCCTATAGTCGCTTTATCATCCGTCAGTATCTTGAAAATGCCCAACAGGATATTTTTGAAGCCAAACAATTGCGGATGGCCATCTGTTTAAAACAATCCAACCAGACTGTCGGACTGATCGATTTATTTGATTTTGAGCCGCATCACAGGCGCGCCGGCGTTGGGATTGTCGTAGCCAACCAGGCCAACCGTCACACAGGTATAGGATCAGGTGCGCTGGAGTTGCTCATTCCTTATGCGTTCAAAACCCTTGGGCTGCATCAGTTGTATGCAAATATTACCCCGGGCAATCAAGCGAGTGTGGCGCTTTTTACTAAATTTGGCTTCGAGCTGGCCGGCGTCAAGAAGGACTGGAACCTTATTCAGGGCAAGTTTTACGACGAAGCGGTTTATCAGCTGATAAATTCCTAAAAACAACGATTTTGAACATCAAAAAGATTATCGCTATAGTATCGGTACTGGTTGTAACCGGACTGATTGTTTACGGTTATTTGTTGTACCGCGACATTTTTGCCGGCAATACAAAATTTACTGAAAAGGAGTTGTACGTCAATATCCCAACCGGATCGACCTACGACGATGCCCTGGCCATCATCAAACCGTATATAGAAAATCTCGAGCGGTTTGAGAGCACGGCTGAAAAGAAATCTTATCCGCAAAATGTAAAAGCAGGACGTTTCCTTTTAAAACGTGGGATGAATAGTAATGAACTCGTCAACGCTTTAAGACAAAACGTTCCCGTCCAGCTTGCCTTTAACAACCAGGAACGGCTGGAAGACCTGGCCGGACGGATTGCCGCGCAACTCGAGCCCGACAGCCTGACTTTGCTCACCGCTTTTCGCGATCCTGCCTTTTTGGACGCCAATGGGGTAGACGCGGCCAATGCGTTGAGTTTGTTTGTCCCCAATTCCTATGAAGTGTACTGGAATACCAGCGCCGAAGCTTTTCGCGACAGGATGGCCAAGGAATTCCGTAAATTCTGGACTGATGAAAGACGCGCCAAGGCTGAAAAGCAAGGGCTGACACCGTTGGAAGTTGTGGCTTTGGCATCGGTGGTGCATAAGGAAACGGTCAAGGTTGACGAGCGTCCCAAAGTGGCAGGCGTTTACCTTAACCGACTGAAAATCGGGATGAAACTCGAGGCCGACCCGACCGTAATTTATGCGGTAAAGCTTAACGCCAATGATTTTAACCGGGTGATCAAGCGCGTGCTCAACCGCGATCTGGAAACGCAGTCGCCGTATAATACGTATCAAAACGAAGGGCTTCCGCCGGGACCCATCGCCATGCCTGACATTTCCGCCATTGACGCGGTCCTGAACCCGGAGCAGCACAACTACCTTTATTTTTGCGCCAGTGTCGAACGCTTTGGCTACCACGAATTTGCGGTAACGCCGGCACAGCACATGGCCAACAGCCGTAAGTACCACGCGTGGCTAAACAGTCAGGACATCAAGCGATGAGGCGTATTTTCACTGTATTGTTGTTGATGCCCATTTTGGGTTTTTCGCAATCGGTGAATGAATTTCTCACGCCTGCTGATTCGCTCCATCCGGCCCGGAGAACCGCCGTCGCGATCGGTCTGGGTGTTGCATCGGGCGCAACCATTGCAGGTTTGCATCAACTTTGGTATGCCGATTATCCCAAGAGTTCCTTTCACCTGGTCAATGACAATGCGCAGTGGCTTCAGGTTGACAAGGCCGGACACGTTTACGGCAGCTACCACCTGAGCCGCCTGAGTTCAGAAATGCTGGGCTGGGCAGGTGTCGGCAGGCGCGACCGCTTGCTTTACGGAACGCTCACCGGCCTTGGCCTGATGACGGCCATAGAGGTCATGGACGGACATTCGGCGCAGTGGGGCGCTTCTTGGGGCGATATGCTGGCCAATGTGGGCGGTGCGGCGTTGTTTGTATCGCAGGAGCTTTTGTGGGAGGAGCAACGCATCATTCCAAAATTTTCATTCCATACCACGCCTTATGCCGGTGCCCGTCCGGAAGTCTTGGGCGAATCGGTGCCGCAACAGGTTTTTAAGGATTACAACGGACAGACGTACTGGTTGTCGGCCAATGTCAGGAGTTTCTGGAAGGACGCTCCGGTTCCCGGATGGCTCAATCTGTCGGTTGGTTACGGGGCCGAAGGGATGATTACCGGCGACGACGATTTTGTCAACACAATTTTTTTTCCCGAGCAGTCCCGCATCCGTCAGTACTACCTTAGTCTCGACATCGACCTGACCCGAATCCAAACCCAATCACATTTTTTAAAGACGCTTTTTTCAGTGCTTAACGTAATCAAGATCCCTGCGCCTGCCATTGAATTCAACAGTCGCGGCGTTGTCAAAGGACACCTCTTATATTTTTAGCAGAAGATTAACGCGTTGATTTTCAGCATTAAAAAATGTTTCGTATATTTGCCCCCGCAGAAATTTTCATGGTGACAGCGTGAAAGAAAAAAGCAGGAATGATTAAAAAATGGGCATATTACCTTTCAATATCAGCAACCGTATCGTTTGTGACCCTGGCCTTTAAGCCGGCAGAACCTCAAATACATCCCGACTATCTAGTAGGCGAAAACGAAGCACTCAACTACAGCTTCCCAACACAACAAATCTCCGATTACCCCAATCTCAACATCCCTTTTACCGGAAAGTTTTTTATCGGTTACAAAGAGGCTCTCGCCTTTAAGGAGTCGCAAGGGAAATACAACAAGGTCAATACCTTTGGCTACATGGGCAAGTATCAGTTTGGTGCTTCCACTTTGCGGTCAATCGGCATTCACGACACTTCACAGTTTTTAAAGAGCCCCAAACTTCAGGAGAAGGCCTTTATCGCGCTTTTGGCGCGTAACAAATGGGAACTTCGCAAGGAGATTGAAAAATACAGCGGAACGGTTGTGGGTGGAGTCCACATCACCGAGTCAGGTATTTTGGCTGCCGCTCACCTTGGAGGCGTCGGATCGGTCAAGAAATTCTTTAGATACAAGGGCAAGCGATACCTCAAGGACGGCTACGGTACGTCGTTGGTCAGCTATATGAAAAAGTTTGGTGGGTATGAAACTTCAGCCATTCCGGCCACCAGAAACGCCAAGGTTCAGTCCTTGTAGACGATAAAAATACACGGGCGTTTGTCCAAATCTATCTTGGTCTTTTTCCAATCGGCGATGCGCTGCGTCCGGATGTATTCGGTGGGTAGTGTGATGTCGGCCGCGACACAGAGAAGCGTTCCCGGCTGAAGCGTTTGCATCAGATCGTCCAGCATTTTGCCGTTCCGGTAAGGAGTTTCAATAAAAATCTGTGACTGTTTTTGTTCAGCCGATGTCTTTTCGAGATTTTTGATCGCCAGTTTCCTTTCAGATTTGTCAATGGGCAGATAACCGACAAACGCAAAACGCTGTCCATTCATACCTGATGCCATCATCGCCATCAAAATGGACGACGGGCCTACCAGCGGAATGACGCGGATTCCTTTTTCATGTGCCAGCCGAACAATGTCTGCACCCGGGTCGGCAATGCCTGGACAACCCGCCTCACTCATCAGGCCAACATCAATACCTTCCAGACACGGCTTTAGCATGGCCAGGTGTTCTGAAACCTGCGTATGCTTGTTAAGGACCGACAACCGCAAGGACGGCTGAGGCTTTTGCGGTGCCATCAACTTAACAAAACGTCGGGCGGTTTTTTCATTTTCAACGATATAGTCGTCAAGCCTGTCCAGGATAGCGGCAACCGATGCGGGTAAAACCAGGTCGGCTTGTTCTCGCGTCATGGTATCAGCCGCGCCAAGATGCGTCGGGATGAGGTAAAGCGCGCCGGTTTTCACGAGTGTTGGCGTAAGAGTTTTTGAGCGATCGCCTCGCAGGTTTCGTCGAGCATGGCGTACACCGAATGAAATCCGTTTTCCAAACCGTAGTATGGATCGGGAACATCGACGTTTTCACCCGGAAAAATCTCGTCGAGGACAAAGCGTACCTTGGCGCGGTGGTGATCGGTTTTCGCCAATTCCACCACATCGCGGTAATTGCTGCCGTCCATGACAAAAATGTGGTCAAACTCATCAAAGTCCTGAATTGAGAATTGGCGGCCGCGCTGACCCGAAATGTCCAGTCCGTTGTGTCGGGCTACCTCGATTGAGCGCTTATCGGGTGCGCTGCCCACATGCCAGTGACCGGTTCCCGCTGAATCGACCATAAATCGGTCAGACGGAAGTTTCGACGCCAGGATACCTTCGGCCAGCGGTGAACGGCAGATGTTGCCCAGACAAACCATTAAGATTTTTACTTGCATAACTCAGGACGAAAGTCAGGTTTAGGGTAGGTATTCTGAAAATAAAAAAGCCAGCAAAAGCCGGCGTTTACAAAGACAGTTTTTTGTGGATGTCGTCGACGAACTTCTTGAATTGTTTGTCGGTCGATACCAGGTTGTCAACGGTTTTGCAGGCGTGCAGAACGGTAGCGTGGTCGCGGTCGCCAATTTGCGCACCAATGTTGGCCAGTGAAGCCTTGGTGAACTTCTTGGCAAAGAACATCGCCAGTTGACGTGCCTGAACCACGTGACGCTTGCGGGTTTTTGACTGCAGCGTATCAATGTCAAGCTGGAAATAATCCGATACGACTTTCTGGATATAGTCGATGGAAATCTCGCGCTTGATGTTTTTAACGAATTTCTCCACCACTTGCTTGGCCAGATCCAGCGTCACTTCTTTTTTATTGAATGATGACTGGGCGATAAGCGAGATGATAGCACCTTCAAGTTCACGAACGTTTGACTTGATGTTGCGGGCGACATATTCGATGATGTCCTCCGGCATGTCAACGCCGTCGCGGTAAAGGATGTTCTTGATGATGGACACGCGGGTCTCGTAATCCGGTTGATGCAACTCGGCCGACAATCCCCATTTGAATCGCGATAGCAGTCGTTGTTCAATGTCCTGCATGTCAACGGGCGCCTTGTCAGACGTCAGGATAACCTGTTTGCCGTTTTGGTGCAGATAGTTAAAGATGTGGAAAAACACGTCCTGAGTTCCGGATTTGCCCGACAGGAATTGCACGTCGTCAATGATGAGCACGTCAATCAGTTGATAGAAGTGGATAAAATCATTGCGGCTGTTTTTCTTGACCGAATCAATATATTGTTGTGTAAACACCTCAGCCGAGATGTACAAAACCGTTTTTTCAGGATACTTGTCTTTGATTTCGACGCCTATAGCATGCGCAAGGTGGGTCTTGCCCAGTCCGACCCCGCCAAAAATCAAAAGCGGGTTAAAGCTCGTCCCTCCCGGTTTGTTGGCCACTGCCATTCCGGCTGAACGCGCCAGACGGTTGGAATCGCCTTCCAGAAAATTGTCAAAACTGTAATTTGCATTGAGTTGTGACTCAATCTTCAGGTTTCGGATTCCGGGAATAACAAAAGGGTTTTTAAGCTCCGGGCTCAGGTTTTTAAGCGGGGCGTCAACTTCCTGTGATTTTACCGGACTGCGGTGAGCGCTCGGCAACTGTTCGGTAAACGGTTGTTTGTTGCCGTAGGTGTTCTCCATTTTGATTTTATAGAGTAACTTTGCGTTTTTTCCGAGCTCCTTGGTCAGGGCTACTTTAAGGAGTTTGACGTAATGCTCTTCCAGCCACTCGTAAAAGAATTTGCTGGGCACCTGAATGTACAAAGCATTGTCCTTGAGCTCCACTGACTTAATCGGTTCAAACCAGGTTTTGTAGGCCTGATCCTGGATATTGTCCTTTATAAACGACAGACAATTTTCCCATACTGATTGCGCAGTTTTGCTCATAAAAACGATATACTTTTGTAATTATTAAAGGTTATCCTACAAAAGAAACAGAGGGGCTTTTGTAGTAATTTCGGGAGAACAAATATGTGGACAAAAATCGTTAAAAAAAAATCATTTCAGGGTTGATTATTCAAAAATATTATTGTAAAACACCTGTTAAGCAAACCTTAAAATTACCTCGAAACAGCTTTCAAAAAAATGAAGAAAACCTGCGAAATGCAAGTGCGTGTCCGATACAGTGAAACTGATCAGATGGGCGTCGTCTATCACGCCAATTACCTGCCATACTTTGAGATTGGTCGCGTAGAGTGGCTGCGCGAAAAAGGCATCTCTTATAAGGAACTCGAAGACCGCGGAGTAGCCCTTCCGATAGCGTCGCTGACACTCAATTACAAAAGGCCTGCGCGTTACGATGACTTATTAACAATCAGGACCACGTTTAAAAGTCAGGAGGGCGTTAAACTGGAGTTCGCTTGCGAAATTCTCAATGAAGAGGGTGAGCTTTTGACCACGGCCGATTTTCTTTTGATTTTCGTCAACATCAAAACAGGCAGGCCGGTTCCGCCTCCGGATTACATTTGCGAATTACTGCCTCACTAATCAAGGTTTTTTACTGTAATTCCAAAAACTGATTCAAACGCCTGCCGCGCCGCCTCCATTTGGCTGGCCCGTACCAGCAAGACGATTTTACAATCCAGCGCCATATCCTGCGAGCCGATGTCCAGGTTTTTCTCCTTGATGATCCGCATGGCTTTGTTCAGATTGGCATACCCAAAGGAAATCTCCAGCTTTCGGGTGATGGGTTTCTCAACAATTTCGGCCTGTTCAAGCGCCATTTGTGCCGCCGTCCGGTAGGCCGCGATCAAGCCGCTGACACCCAGTTTGATGCCGCCAAAAAAGCGCACGACAACAACCAAAACATTGGTCAATCCAAACGACTGAATCTGCCCGTAGATAGGCGTTCCGGCCGTATGTGCAGGTTCGCCGTCGTCGTTGGCGCGGTATCGTACAGTGGTGGTTCCCAATTGCCAGGCGTAGCAATAATGCACGGCACCGGGATGTTCCTTTCTAAGCTGATCAAGGTGATGGCGTATGGATTCCTCGTCCTCAACCGGAAACGCATAGCCGTAAAATTTGCTGTGTTTTTCCTTGAATAGTATAGGTTCGGACGGGTTTTGGAGCGTTTTGTAAAAATCCACTAAAGCAATTTCTTTTCAAAAAGTTGCGACACGTCTTCCTGGCCGGGAACAATGTTCCAGACCTTGATACCCAGTGCGGCGGCGGCATCGGTGTTTTCGCGTTTGTCGTCAATAAAAAGCGTGCGCGCCGGATCCAGATCGTGTTTGCGGATCAGCATCCGGAACAGTTCCGGGTCGGGTTTTCGCTTTCCGGTTTCATACGAATAATAAACCTTTTCAAAACACTGATAAAAACTGCGCGCAAACGTCATCCCAACTTTGTGTTCAAAATGGTCAATGTGCGTCTGGTCGGTATTGGTCAACAAAAGCAGGCGATACTTTCCGCAAAGCATCTGCAAAAACTCCAGCCGATGTAACGGAAAATCACCAATCAACTTATTCCAGGCCATCCGTATGTCAATCAATGATGCATGCGGAAGGTATTTTTGGAAGCCGCTTAAAAACTGTTCTTCATCGATTTTGCCAACCTCATATTCTAGGTTCAGGGCCAAAACATCCTCCGGAATTTCTTGTAGTCCGAGCGCCCGGAATGCCTCTTTTGCGCCCTCGTAGTCCAGGTTGATAAATACGTCTCCAAAGTCAAAGATGATGGTGTTTGTCATGGCCGGTATAATATAAGTTGATCGTCGCCAACCGTTGTTTTTTCAATCATCCGCGCCTGGATTTGCGGAGCGGCGGTTCCTTTGTCAAACCGTACCGATCCCGTAAACACGCGCGCCTCATCCCACAGCCCGAGCTTGATAAAAGATTCAAGCGTTTTGGCGCCGCCCTCAACAATGACGCTCTGAAGCCCCAGCAGGTATAGGTTTTCGATTATGCGCGCCGGCACATCGTCAAACGCAATTCTGATGTGTTGCGCGTTGACGGGAACCGGAGTTTCCGAATCGTGAAAAACAACCGTTTTTGACTGGCTATCAAATATATGGCTTTCCGGTTTAACCTTGCACGTTTTGTCAATAAGTATTCGCAGCGGCTGATTTCCGTGCCAGTAGCGCGCCGTCAGTTCCGGGTTGTCGTCCAGGGCGGTTTTGGTGCCGATGAGAATCGCCTGTTCCTCCGTACGCCATTTGTGGACAAGCTGACGCGACCTGCTGCCGGTAATCCAAACAGGCCGATTTTCCTCCCTAGTTTCCGGCGCCAGGAATCCGTCGGCTGATTGCGCCCACTTTAATATAATGTAAGGCCGATGCTTTTCAAAAAACGTAAAAAAGCGGCGGTTAATCTCACGCCCGATGCTTTCCAACACGCCGGTTTCGACCACAACGCCAGCTTCGCGTAACAATCGGATGCCGCTGCCGGCTACTTTTGGATTGGGATCGGTATTGCAGATGACAACGCGCGGAATTTTCTTGGCCAGGATCAGGTTGGTACAGGGCGGTGTCTTTCCAAAGTGGCTGCAAGGCTCCAGCGTGACGTACAGTGTCGATTCCTTTAAAAGCGCATCGTCCTGAACCTGGCTGATCGCCACAACCTCGGCATGCGGTCCGCCCGCGTGGTGGTGAAACCCTTGGCCGATAATCGTATCTTTGTGCACGATCACGCATCCCACCAGCGGATTCGGATAGGTAGTTCCCAAGCCGTGAGCCGCCAACTCGAGGGCGCGTGCCATGTAATGTTCGTGATTCACCTTACAAAAGTAATAGTTTGATGACCATCCGCCAATGCCGGACAGTTTTTACCGACGCGCTAATCGCATTATACGATGCCGATGAGGCGCTAGCCATATTTTACCGATGGGCGCATGGCCGGCTGGGTATTTCACGCGCGCAGGTCTTGATCGATCCTGAAAAGATTTTAAATGATGATGAGGTTGCGGTTTTTGAATCTGACTTGAACCGACTGAAATCAGGCGAGCCGATACAGTACGTCCTGGGCGAGGCTTCGTTTTACGGGTGCGAATTTGCAGTGACGCCGGCCGTTTTGATTCCGCGACCTGAAACGGAAGAACTGGTTGACTGGATTGTCAAATCAAATCCGCAAGGTGAAATCCTGGACCTTTGCACCGGTAGCGGATGCGTCGCCGTATCGCTGGCCAAATCCCTGAACCATTCGGTGACGGCCATCGACATTTCAAATGAAGCGCTTGAGATAGCACGGCAAAATGCATTGGCCAATCAGGCCAACGTAAAATTTATCCAGGCCGACGCGCTCAATCTAAAACCTTGCGAAACGCGCTTTGAAGTGATTGTTTCCAATCCGCCGTATGTCCGCCACAGCGAAAAATCAGAAATGAAACCTAATGTTTTGGAACACGAACCGCATCTAGCGCTTTTTGTCCCAAACGATGACGCCCTTGTTTTTTACCGAGCCATCGGCCAATGGGCCAAAACACATTTGACGCCTACGGGAAAACTATATTTTGAAATCAACCAGTATTTGGGCCCGCAAACCGTCAAATTGATGCGCGAACTGGGATTTTTGCAGGTTGAATTAAAAAAGGATCTGGCCGGAAATGACCGGATGATCTGCTGTTATTCGTAGCGCAAAGCTTCGATAGGATCGAGCCGGGCTGCCTTGACCGCCGGATAAAGGCCGGAAACGATGGCTACTACAAATGCCGTGACAAATGCCGCAATGATGGCGCCCCAAGGAATGACAAACCCAAAATCGAGCGCCATGGCAAAAACAAGCCCAAGCAGGATTCCCAACGTCATGCCCGCCAGTCCGCCCAATTGGCCGATTACAAGTGTTTCGATAAAGAATTGGGTAGCGATGGTACGTTTTTTGGCACCAAGGGCTTTGCGCACGCCAATCTCGCGGGTGCGTTCAGTTACCGACACCAGCATAATGTTCATCAGTGCTATTGACGAGCCAAAAATCGTGATGATGCCAATCAGCCAGGCGGCGTACTCCAGATAAAGTGTAATCGAGAGGATTCGGTTGATCAAATCGTCACTGCGCGAAATACCAAAATTGTTTTCTTCAACAGGATTCAGCCGGCGCACCTGACGCATGAGCAGCATGGCATCTTCTACCGACTGATCCAGCAATTCCTTGTTGGACACGGTAACGTCGATAGAGTAGTTGATGTTGGGTTGCGAGAAGAGCGATCGCGCCAGTTGTATCGGGATAAGCACACGCAAATCCTGATTGTTGCCAAAAGTCGACCCTTTTTCCTTTAACAACCCGATGACCCGGAAACGCGCGCCTCGAACCGATATGACTTTGTCGATCGGGCTGACGTCGGGAAACAGCGCCTTTTCGATATCTGATCCGATAACGCAAACATAGGCATTGTTCTGGATGTCAAACGGCGTAAAGTTCCGCCCGTCGGATATTTCAAGGCCTTTGTTGATCAAAAAATGCTCGTCGACGCCAAAAACTGAGATTTCAGGATCGGTTTTTTTGGATTCATGACGGATTTCGGCCGTGCCCGTGGCGCGAAACGACAAGGCGGTTGTGTTTTGTCCGCTGTGATATTTTTCCGCAAACTCGCGGGCCTGAGTATAGGAAATGATGGGATTTACCTTTTGGCGGTCGCCGTCCATCTGATCAGACACATCGTATTGCGTAACGCTGAATGTGTTGGATCCCATCGTCAAAAAATCACCTGAAACCTTGGCTTCCAGCGCCGAAACTACAGTCAGGATACACACCAGTGCCATGATGCCGATGGCAATGATGAGCACGGTCAGAATCGTCCGGAGCGATTGTGTGCGGATGGCGCCCAGGGCAATTTTTACGTTTTCGCGAAAGAGTTTCATGACGGGGATTTTCGGCCTCTAAAATACGACTCAATCGGCAACTGACAATGCGGTTGATAAATCTGGAGCGACACCTGCCCATTTTATCCGATATTTGCATTTTTAAATTTTACAAACATGGCACAGAAACCGGGAATCCCCAAAGGCACGCGCGATTTTTCACCGCTTGAAGTTTCCAGACGACATTATCTGATGGACGTGATGCGCACCCATTTTGAGCGATTTGGTTTTCAGCCCATCGAGACGCCGTCGTTTGAAAATTCAGAAACGCTGATGGGAAAATACGGCGAGGAAGGCGACAGGCTGATTTTTAAAATCCTCAACTCGGGCGATTATCTGGCCAAGGTTGATCAGGATTTGCTCGACGCCCGCGATTCAGCCAGGATTGCGCCGCGGATCACGGAAAAAGCCCTGCGTTATGACTTGACCGTTCCCTTTGCGCGCTACGTGGTGCAACATCGCAATGACATAGAATTTCCGTTTAAACGCTACCAAATGCAGCCGGTTTGGCGCGCCGACCGTCCGCAAAAAGGACGCTTTCGCGAATTTTACCAATGCGACGCGGACGTAGTGGGATCAACCTCGCTTTGGCAGGAAGTTGAACTCATCCAATTGTACGATGCTATTTTTACCGACCTCGGACTGCACGGCGTTACCATCAAACTCAACAACCGCAAAATACTTTCCGGCATCGCCGATACCATAGGCGCGAGCGACAAACTGATTGATTTTACTGTGGCGTTGGACAAACTCGATAAGATAGGAGAGGACGGCGTCAAAAACGAAATGCTAGAAAAGGGAATCTCGCAGGATGCCATCGCCAAAATCCAGCCGCTGTTTACTTTTACGGGCACGATTGACGAAAAACTCGACCGTCTGGCAGGATTGCTCAAGGATTCCCCAACCGGTCTTCGCGGTGTGGAAGAGCTGAAGTTTATCTGCAAGTCCATCCACGACATCGGCCTGCAATCGGCCAACCTCGATCTTGACGTGACACTGGCCCGCGGGCTGAATTACTATACAGGTGCCATTCTGGAAGTCACCGCTCCGGAGGGAGTGGCGATGGGTTCGATTGGCGGCGGCGGACGTTATGACGATCTTACCGGCATTTTTGGCCTCAAGGATGTGAGTGGCGTAGGAATTTCATTTGGTTTGGACAGGATTTACCTGGTACTGGAACAACTTGATTTGTTTCCGCAAACCGTAACCATTGCGCCCCAGGCCTTGTTCCTGAACTTTGGCGATGCCGAGGCGGCCTATGCACTCAAGGCGGTTTCAAAACTGCGGCAGATGGGCATCCGGGCTGATCTTTATCCTGACAATGCCAAGGCCGGAAAGCAGTTTCAGTACGCCGATAAAAGGCAGATTCCGTGGGCGGTGATTGCCGGTTCGCAGGAGATGCTGGCGGGAGTTTATTCACTCAAGAATCTGCAGAGCGGCGAGCAATCACAGGAAACACTGGAATCGCTGATTGAAAAATTATCTTCTTGATTCAATAAACTAAAAAGGCTTCACCAAACGATGAAGCCTTTTTTGCGTCTTTTTGTTGGGGCAAAAAGAGTGGATTAGTTGACCGCGATTTTACGGGTAATCTCGCCTTGGTCAGTTTTTACTTTTACAATGTAGGTTCCTGCTGCCAGGTTTACAACCGGTACGCGGATGTTGAGTTGGTCCATTTCGGCAACTTCCCAGGTGTTAACCTGTTGGCCAAGGATGTTGAACAGCGTCAGGGTCTCGACAGTCGCGTCAACGGTTTGGTTGCGGACGTTGAGCATTTCATCCTGCTGGGTGTGAACCACCTGGATTCCTGTTGAAAGTACTTGCTCTTCGTTGCTCAGTGAAGTCGATATGAAACGCAGTGAGAAACGGTTGTTGTGCTGTCCGTTAGGCATGTGGATACTAAACGGCTCAGTGCGGATATCGTGATACAATCCGGTGACGTTGTCGTAAATGTATACCGGCTGATCGTTCTCAAAGTTCTCCATCGCGTCCAGCGTAAACTGTACCGTTCCGGCCATGTAACACTTGATGCTCAGCGGGAATACGGCCGTCTCATCAAAGTAACCCTCGCCCAGGATGTTAAAAGTTCCCTGTGATTTGGCAAAGTACATATCATTTGGCTGGTCGTCAAAATGAGGCGCATCATAGCCAATGTCGATTCCGGAGGTTGCGTGTTCTTCCATAAAGCCAAGCAGGATCTGGCGATGGTAGTTGTTGTACGAGTTAAAGCCCAATCTTATACGCTTGTAATTGTCAGTTTGTGTCGTGTCCGGAAGTGCCGCAACCGTTGCTTTGGTTTCGTCGGCCTTGAACATCTCATTTGATCCGGCGTCGGTTTCGCGTCTAAAGGCCCGTTGCGCATTGCGGTAAGTCAGGTTTCCGGTTCCGGCAGGTTTGGCCTCGACAAAGAATCCTTGTCCTACAGGAATGTAACGTCCCGGCGTGCGCGAACTTGTTCCCAATCCGCTGATTCCTGCAGGAGCCACCGGAGGCGTTCCACCTACCATGGTGTAAGTGGCATAACCGCCCTGGTATTGCAACAGGTTGTGCGATGTATTGGTGCCAAAATGCTCCCAGAAATACAAGGCTCCGGTAATACGCGCCGTGTTATCGGTGATGAACTGGTTGGCATCGATGGCGGACGGGTACGGGTTGCCTGTCAGGTACAAGTTGTTGGCTGTAATGGGAAGCGTAATGTTTCCGTTGTTTGGTTTGCCTACAAAAACATAGTTCTGTTTTGGCGTGGCGGCGTTGCTTCCTTTAAGCGTAAATCCAAGTCCCGGGCGCAGTGCACCGTTTGGTCCCGTAGTTGCCCAGTTTGAGTAGTTGTTTCCAACGTTTTCAAATTTGAATATCCAGTATGAGCTCAGTGTGATCGGGCTGGTAGGCGAACCATTAAGCCCGGTGGTCCACTGGATGTTTTGCGGATTTGACGGGTTGGTTCCATCTTTCATGACGCCTGCAACCGTGTAGTTGTTATTATTGGTCGTCGCGTTGAATGGCCCAACCGGTGATGCCCAGTAATTGTAGTTGAAGCGGTTGGTGGTTCCCTGCTGGTCGCGCTCAATTCCGCCGGCGCTGGTTTCGTCCAGGTCGCTGGTAGCAGTCTGGAGGAGTTGTGAACGACCCTGAAGGTCAATCATACCGTCGAGTTTCAGGTACCAGGTGTTTCCAATAAGGTTGTCGTTTGATGCGACTACGGTTTTTCCGGCATCGACAAACATACCCAGGCTCGTGTCGTTTACAGGAACCGTAACATTGTGTTTCACCTGAACGACTGACCAGTCATAAGTATAGATATCAGCCGGGTTGACAAAGTTGTTCTGGCTTACCGCTGCATCCAGGCCGCCATCCATTGTAGTAACAAATGGCATTGGCGCGGTTTGACGGCGAATTTGTTTGATGTTGTAAATTTTGGCAGGTGATGCCGTAGCGTTGTCATCGATTCCCGCCGACAGGTAGCTGTCGATCACATCGTCTTTATAGGCGTCCATGCGATAGTAGGCCAAAAGGCTGTTCCACACGGCACCTTCAACAACTTTAGGAACAATCTCTCCGCGAACACCGTTGGTTCCCTGTTGACGGATTTCCTGATACACCATTTTCTGGATCTGATCGGCAACAAGCGGACGGTTAAATACGCGCACTTCCTCAATTGATCCTTTAAAGTATTCGCTGCCTGACTGGTGGCGGCCAAATGATAATTTGTCAATGTTTACCGGTAGTGGTCCTGATGAAGCCGCCGAATTGTCGCTGGCTTCCAGACGTCCGTTTACGTAAAGTAATGTACGCGGATTGGCTCCCGTTGCGCTTCCGTTGTGAACCATGGCGATGTGATACCAGGTGTCAGGCAAAAGGTTTCCGTAGGTCAGTGTGGCGTTTTTGCCATGTGCCTGCAGCTGAAGTCCGGATGTATTGGTCACGCGGAATCCAAAATCGGCTTGGCCTACCACAAATCCCGACGCAGTTGCATCGGCAGGAGTCTTGATCCAGGCCATAAGGGTAGCCTGCGCCAGATTGCTCATCACGCCATTGGCTTCGCCGTAATCGTTGCGTCCGTCAAAATCCATATAAAGTTTTTGATCCAGGTCGCGTGGAGAACCCATAGCTGTGGTATTGGTGTCAAATGAATCAGGAATTCCGTCTTTATCGGCATCAGTACCACCGTCAATCCGTCCGTCATTGTTGGCGTCCAGGTTAAGGTAAAGGCTTGCGGCAATGTCAAAGATTCCGTCGTTATCTGAATCCAGCTGCATATAGTCAGGGTTGCCCAATCCGTCAGTGTTTTGTGCAAACGGACGAACGTTGGTTCCGCGTCCCACATACGTATCATACAAGTCGAGAATGCCGTCGCGGTCAGTGTCAGGTCCGTCGCCAAAGCCGTCGCCGTTGATATCGCCATCGCCATTGAGAATTCCGGCCTCGTCGACATCAAACCATGAATCGTTGTCAGAATCAAGGTCAAGATTGTTGCGTACGCCGTCACCATCAGTGTCCGGCAATGAGTACGTTCCGCCACTGATCATGCCGTCGATCGAATCGTGCAAACCATTGTTGTTGGCATCGGCCCAACCGCTGGCCTGATTGATTTCACCGCGTCCTACGGTAAGGGTGCGGAATCCTGCTTCTTCAACATCCGGAATTCCGTCGTTGTCAGAATCCAAATCAAAGATGTCGGCAATCCCATCGCCGTCGCGGTCGCAATAAAGCTGACGGATGACAATATCGTCGATGGCAAGGTCATTTCCGGAGCCACCTGGAGCGTTGTTCTTAAAACGGATCGTAAACGTAGTCACCGATCCAAGATTGACGGTTGTGGTGTATTGTCTCCACTGGCTGACATCACAATCGTTGTCGCTATCGCCTGTGGTTCCGCAGCGGCCAACGTTTCCGGTGTCAAAAGTAGAGATGACATTCCCGGCAGTATCAAGAAATTCAACCGTGATGTTTGGTCGGATACTACCCGGGTAGTTTACTTTTGGCATTACGTTGAGTACCCAAAAACTATAGGTGATGGGCGAGTTTGGCATAACACCGGTAATCTGAGTTTCGTAAAAAGTTCCGGTTTCGTAACTGGCGTTAAATACCGCCATACGTCCGTAAAAGTCATCGGGAGTGTGATCTTCGGGCGCGCTCCAACCATGGTCGGCAATACTATTGATGACCACGTATTCGCCGTCGTTAAGGCTCGACAGATACTGATAGTTACACGCACCATAATTGGCTTGAACAATTCCGTCCTCATAACAATAGGTACAAGTTGCGCCCGGAATGTTGATGTTGATACGTCCGCGGGTAGGACCGGCACCAAAAGTTTCGTTCAGGAAAACAGTTTCAACCGTGCTCGACATTCCCGTGTTTATGCAGGCCTGTTGTTCGGCTGTATCCAGGATGCCGTCATTGTCATCATCCAGGTCAAAGTTGTCGCTGACGTTGTCGTTGTCAGTGTCGGGATAGGTACGCACGCCAAGTCCGCGGATGGCAAACCTGAAGGGGTTTTCATCGCTGTCATCGTTAAGGATTTGGATGGTGGCGTTTTTGTATCCGATGGTCGACGGGTTAAAAGTAACGTCAAACGTCCTTGAAGCATTTTCAGCAATGGTGAACGGGTAGGTTGCAGCCGCTATCGAGAAGTGTGATGCGTCGGCTCCTGTGATGGAAATACCGGAAATAATCATGTTTCCGACACCCGTGTTGCGGATGGTGTAAGTTACTGTTGTCGATCCTCCGTCAACCGATACTGAACCATAGTCGGTGTTGTCAGAAAGTGATGGTGTGACACTGTTGTTAAGAATCGAAACGCTGTTTCCAAACACGCCGATTTCCGGATCACGTCCGTAGCCGCGAACCATAAAATTGTATTCGGCTTCATCCAGATCATTGCTGTTGATGACCACCGTAGCAGTGCGGAATCCGGAAGCTGATGGGTTGAACACCACTGTAAAGTTGGCGCTTCCGTTGGCCGGAACAGATGCCGGTGGCGGAGTTCCAAAAGCAAAATCAGTACCTACGATATGATTGATCGAGTAGCTCGAAATATCAAGTGTGTAATTGCTAAGGTTCTGGATTACAAATGTGCGGGTGATGGTTCCTACTGAAACGGATGTGTTTCCAAACTCTGTAAGATCGCCTGTAATAGGAGTGTTATCGCCGTCCACAATGGTAAATCCATTGCCGGTGATGTTGATTTCCGGATAATGATACGTGATGCGAACTTGGCCATTGCCGCCGCGACCACCATTTGACCCGCCTGAACTGGTGCGATTGGCACCGCTTCCGCCGCCGCCTGGAGCTGAACCGTTTGCGCCGTTGTTGCCGCCGGACACACCGTCGGCTCCATCTCCGCCGCCTGCAGGGGCATTACCTCCGGTGTTGTTGCTGGCGTTGGCGCCATTGCTGCCAGTTCCGGCCGATGATCCGCCACCACCTGATCGCGTGCTGCTCACGCCGCCACCCTGGCCACCTGTATAGCGTACGTCGCCTACGCCCAGACCACCGCCTGCAGCGCCTCCGGTGACGTTGTTACCAACTGAGTTTCCACCGTTTGCAAGCGCCAGGACTGTTCCGTCCATCAGCCTGAAATTGGACTGACCGCCCGGGGTGGTTGAGTTGGAGCCTGAGGCCACTGTAAATTGATAGGTGTTTCCTGCGGGATTGGTAATGAGTGTGCGGGAATATCCGCCGCCTCCACCGCCGCCTGCACGTCCGTTTGAGGATCGGCTTCCGCCTCGGCCACCACCGCCCCACACTTCGACCGTCATGGCCGGGACACCAGCAGGAACTGTGATCTGCGTGTCAGTCGCTGGGGTGGAATACGTTTGAACCTGGCCGATTGCATCCACTGGAATCAGCGAGCAGGTTAGTAGCAGTAGTAGTGTCAGAATCTGGGTAACGTTTTTCATGACTTACTGGTTTTTGGTAAAATTTGTTTTGATATCTGTTATTGACAGGTCAAATGTAGAAACCTGTTTCAAAATAAAAAATTTTTTTACCGATAAAATGCATAAAACATCGACGAAATGCACTTTTTGTCTGAAAAAGTAAGAAAAAACATATTATTTTGAGGGTTTTTGACTCGATGAAAGGCACCGAGGGTGAATTTTATCGGGTAAATCACGACCTTTGAGAATGAGCAGGTTAACTCAATGGTGCTATTATGGTATATTATCGTGATTTTCCTTTAATCTGTAAATCGTATAAAAATCTGTATGATTGCTATAACACCCTGCCGCGACATTTGACGCAACTTTGTAAAACATCACCGGAACAAATTTCAAAAGGGAAAAATTGCTATGAAAACTCTTTTTTATTCGGTGAAACATTGTCTAATCTTAAATCCTATTAATCATGAGTAAAGGAAAAGTTTTACTGGGAGTATTGGCCGGCGTTGCAGCCGGAGCGGCACTAGGAGTATTGCTGGCGCCAGATAAAGGTTCAGAAACACGTAAAAAGTTGGCTAAAAAAGGCAACGACTATACCGACGGGTTGAAAAAGACGGTCGACAATTTGCGCGGACGTTACAACGATACCATCGATAGAGTATCAAGCAAACTGGAAACAGCCGCCGCCAACGGAAATGCTGCCCTTCACAACGCAAAGGATGCGGCCATGGATGCCAAATCTGATTTGAAGAGCGCGGCAAGATCTGTAACCCAATAAGATTGTAAAGAAGCATGAATCCAGAGCCGTCTACAACTGAACGCCATTGGGATCCGGACAACCAGGATAAACAATCTCAGTTTTCCCGGATGTACAATCAAACCGAACGCTATGTAAAGACCACGATTGAACTTTACCGTTTGCGCGCCGTTAAAAAGGGTGCAGGGGTATTTTCATCGGTCGCCACAGGAGTTGTCCTCGGGTTGGTGTTTGTTATGGTACTTTTGTTTGCAAGCATTGGACTCGCATTTTATCTGGGTGACGTTTTAGGCGGATGGCATTACGGATTTTTTATCGTATGCGGGCTGTATCTGATAGTGGGCACTCTGGTTTATGTATTCAGGAATAAATTTATTCGCAAACGCCTTAGCGATTATTTTGTCAAAGAAATTTTTGAGGATTGATGAAGCCTATACAATCATATGACGAGCTGGTTGACCGTATCAAAACTGTCGAACATCGGCGGGAGCTGGAAAAGGAAATGGTCTTGACCGAATTCACGCTGTTAAAGGAAAGCCTTAAACCGATGAATATGTTGCGGACGTTTCTCAATGATTTTAAAAAATCGTCCGACGTCAAACAGGACGTATTGAGCGGCGGTTTGGGTTTGATTACCGGATTTTTAACCAACAAACTTTTGCTGGGAAAAATCAACGGGCCACTCAAAACCGCACTGGCTGCCATCATTCCAGGATTATTTACATCGGTTGCCGTAAAAACACCCGATGCAATAAAAGAAAAAGGATTACCTTGGCTGGCAAATTTCTTTCAAAGTTTGAAAGTCAAAACTGCGCAAGAGCGTCAGCACGAGGCCGCTGATACTATGCTATAATCATTCGCATAACAATATTTGTTTTGTTCTTAGGGTGAAAGCGGCCTTCCAATTTATTGGAGGGCTGCTTTTTTTTTAAACCAAATCCCAAATTGCCGTTAATCGGTCCAACGTCTGTTTTAATTAATAAGTATATTTAACTTTCAAACCACCAAAACAATGAAGTTTTATATCAAATTTGATGGGATTGCCGCCTGCAAGGTGATCGTTCGCGAGCACATGGATAAGTTGGGCGTTAAATATGAAATGCTGAGTCTGGGTGAAATTATCATCACCAGCAAAGTGTCGGATGAGGTTTTTAAGCAACTGCAGGATGACCTGTCCCGATACAGCATCGAGATTGTCAGCAATCCAAAAAACCAGTTGATCCAGCGAATCAAGGATACGATTGTAGAATTGGTTCACGAGCCAGATTTGCCGCTCACCACACTGTCAGTCTACCTCTCTGAAAAGTTGAACTTGAGCTACGGCTATATTTCCAACGTGTTTTCAGAGTATACCTACAGTTCTATCGAGAACTACTTTATCATTCAAAAGATTGAGCGCGCTAAAAAAATGATTATTGAAGAAGAACTTACGCTGACTGAAATCTCATACAAACTCAATTACAGCAGTGTGGCGCACCTTTCAGGACAGTTTAAAAAGACAACCGGAATCACACCGTCGATGTTTAAAAGAATTATCGAACGCCGCCGACTTTCGGCTCATAATGCCCGCAACGAATGAGCGCGACGATCCACATTCTTTTGGCCGACGACGACCCCGATGACAGGGAATTTTTCTCCGAGGCAATCCAGTCAATCGATTTGCCGCACAAGCTTACCATGTTCGAGGACGGACAGGCCTTGATGGACTACCTGTCGGCTGTTGATTTGGACATCCCTCACATTTTGTTCCTGGATCTCAACATGCCGTGTAAAAGCGGTTTTGACTGTTTGGATGACATTCGTAAAAACGACAAGTTGCGCGATTTATCAGTAGCGATTTATTCAACTTCGTCGTCTGAGAGGGACGTTGAAGAAGCCTTTGTTGGAGGCGCCAACATATACATTAAAAAACCCAGCGACTTTCAGCTCCTTAAAAAAATGGTAAGTGATGTTGTCAAGATGAACTGGCAGTACCACAATTCCGGACTTAACCGTGACAATTTCCTGTACAGCATCCAATGAAAAGCGCCTATCTCTATAAATCGTCCATTATTATTAAGATAGCCTTGGGGATAGCGATACTGCTAATTACCTACATCACGGTGGTGTTTTTCCGGCAGATGCAAAACCTTAATGATTCGGTCGAGCTGATTTCGATTTCAAACAAGCGATTACTCGAGATGGAGCGCGTCATGGCGACGGTGGCCACCAATGACAACAACGTCCGAAGCTTTTTGATTACCGGTGACAGTACTTATATCAAGAAGCGTTTTATCGATATGCAGTCGCTTGAGCCATCCTTTGAAAACCTTACGAAATACACCGACAAAAAAATTCACAGTTCCTTTTCACCCGATAGTTTGCGAAGCTTGGTCCGGGCGCGGTATCACTTGTTTTACCGTATGATCAATGAAATCAAGCCATTTGAAGGTGGATCGGCGCAGGCACAACTTCTCCTGGCGGAAAGTACGGCGCAAAGCGATAAATTGCGCGATTATCTGTCAGATGTCATGTCAGATGAATCGACCAATATTTCGCATTACGAGATACGTCACAAGCACGAAATAGACACCTCAATTATTACTTCATTTTTTCTGGTCACCATAGCGCTTTTCATTTTGCTTTTGTCGCTAAACCGGATCAACTCGGATTTAAAAAGCCTTAAAAAGCTTAATGACGAGTTGATGTTCATGAACTTCAAGTTTATCAACGCTGAAAAAATTGCCGGCCTCAGCCATTGGAAATACAACCTGGAAACCAAGACGTATTCCCTTTCTGATAATTTTTACAGTCTGATCGGTCTCAAGCCGGAAAGTCTGGTACCGTCGCTCGAGTCCATCTATCCGTACCTGCATCCCGAAGATCGTGAAAGGGTGATCGAGGCGTATTCAGATTCTTTTATCAACAAGACGCCAACGTCGCTCATCTACCGCATTTATGATAAGGATGGTGAGATGCACTATATGAAGAGCATTGGGAGCTTTGCCGAAAACTCCAAAGGGCAATTGGTTAAAATAGGTGTGAATTACGATATTACCGAGCAATACCGAAACACTGAAGAACTGGAAGAGAAAAACCGCAACCTGCTAGCCATCAATTCTGAACTCGAATCATTTAACAATATTGTAAGCCACGATTTGCAGGAACCCTTGCGCAAGATACAGATGTTTATTTCGCGCATTGATCCTCAGGACATGGAACAAATGTCGGAAGGTGGCCGAATTTATTTTGAGCGGATCAAGCAATCGGCGGGACGGATGCAAAACCTGCTGGTCGATCTTGTCAACTATTCGCGTGCGATGAAAGGCGACAAAGCTTTTGCCCGGACGCCACTCAATCAGATACTGGATGAAGTAATGGAAGAAATTTCCTTTAACATCCAGGAAAAGAATGCCGTGGTTACGGTTGAAAAACTCCCGACTGTCAATGTCATTCCGCTTCAGATTCACCAACTGTTCATCAACCTGATCACCAATTCGCTCAAGTTTGTTCGTGAGGGTGTGCAGCCGCAAATCCGAATTTACAAAGCACCCATTGCCGACGACGAACTCACTTGGACCGACAAACCAAAATCAGCTTATTACAAAATAGTCGTCGAGGACAACGGCATCGGATTCAAACAGGAGTTTGCCGATAAAATCTTTCAGCTGTTCCGCCGACTGGAAAAAAATACGCAATACGTCGGAACCGGTATCGGCCTCGCTATCTGTAAAAAAGTAGCCGAAAATCACAACGGTCATATTTCCGCCTATGGCATTCCGGAAAAGGGCGCCACTTTTGTCATTTACCTTCCGCGATAGCGCTCGAGGCGTTCCCGTTCTTTTTCCATATCTTTTTTAAACAGGAAAAACAAAATGGGGCCCAGGTAGGGAAGGGCCGTGATGGTCGAAACCCAATAAACGGGTTGATCCTCTTTTACTGCGTGGTAAACCGCTACGCCGGATGCTGCCAGATAAGTCACCACAAATACCATTAACTTTTCAAACATAACCTAACTTTTTTACGAAGCTAGGGACATTCAAAATCACCGTATTACAGATTTTCTGTAAAAATTGTTAAAGATTCGCCGTGTGAAGTTGGTCGTTTAATCTATGCAGGAAAATATCTGATTGGATACTGACTTAAACTGTGGAGGCTTAAAAGCGACATTGAAATCCAACATTTTTAGAATTTAATTCGAACGCGACCATAGCGATTAACCTCACTCCAAAACACAAAAAAAGCCTTACGGCTATCGTAAAGCTTTTAAAAATCGTAGCGAGGACGGGAGTTGAACCCGTGACCTCAGGGTTATGAATCCTGCGCTCTAACCGACTGAGCTACCTCGCCAATTTCGGTTATTACATCCCCCGGGAATGCGGGTGCAAATATAAAACTAAAAACAGAGCGCACAAACAATAATTTTAAAAAGTTCAATATTTCTAAAAAGGTTTTTTTTTTGAGGTTTACTTATGTATATTTCGCCAAAATTACCCCATGGACGCCAAAGTAAAATATGAACTTGAATTTCCTTTAAATTCGTCGCCGCAATTGTTGTATCAATATATTTCGACGCCATCCGGGCTGTCTGAATGGTTTGCCGACAACGTCAATTCGCGCGGTGAAATTTTTACGTTTATTTGGGATGACACCCAGGAAAAGGCGCGTTTAAGCTCTCGTAAGACCGGCGAAAAAGTAAAGTTCCGCTGGGTTGATGAACAAGACAAAGACTCAGAATATTACTTTGAATTGCGTATTCTGGAAGACGAGATCACCAAGGATGTTTCGCTAATGGTTGTAGATTATGCCAAAGAGGATGAACTGGACGAGGCCCGACGCCTTTGGGAAAACCAGATTGCCGATTTGAAGCACGTAATCGGATCAGTATAGTCTTTAAAAGAACTATCTTTGCCCTTCTTTAAGGGCTTTTTTTATGGTCAATTTTAACGGGACGCTTACCGCCGACAATTTGCTTTTTGGAGCCGAAAACCGGGCGTTTTTGTACGGGGATGCAGTATTTGAAACCGTACGCGTCAGGGATGGCAAGGTGTTGTTTCTGGAACCTCATTATTTCCGGCTGATGGCCACCATGCGGATTGTGCGTATGGAAATTCCGATGCAAATGACCATGGAATATTTTGAACAGCAAATCCTGATTACGGCTCAGGCGGCCAACGCAACCGATGCGGGTCGCGTCAGGATGACAGTTTACCGAAATCCGGGTGGGCGATACCTTCCGCTCGACCGCGACGTGTCGTTCGTTGTAACGGCCGAACCACTGGAACACGCGCATTACATCTGTCCTGACCAATCCTATGAAGTCGATCTTTACCGCGACTTTTACGTGTCGTCCCATCTGTTATCGACGCTAAAAACCACCAATCGCATGGTGAATATTACCGGATCAATTTACGCGCAGGAAAATGGGCTCGACAGTTGCCTGTTGCTCAATGAATCCAAAAATGTGGTCGAAGGACTTTCGGGTAACCTGTTTATGCTAACGGGCAATCAATTGGTGACACCGCCATTATCGCAGGGATGCCTTAACGGCATAATGCGCGGACAGGTTTTGCAGGTGGCTAAAAAAATGGGGGATATCGAGGTTACTGAAGAAATAATCTCACCGTTCGATTTACAAAAGGCGGACGAATTGTTTTTCACCAATGTGATTGCGGGAATCCAGCCAATCACCCGTTACCGCAAGAAAGATTACGGGAATGCGCTGGCTAAAAAACTTACCGAATCTATCAATCTGCTCAGTTAAGCATTGGATTTTCGGGCGCGTTGGACCAAAGCGGATAATCCCCGCCCAGTTCCAGTATTTTTTGCTTCCAGAAATCGGTGGCTGATTTTCCGATGATTTTGTTTTCGTAAAGATTTTCCGATACAATCCAGGTATTCTGCTCCATTTCCTGTTCGAGCTGCTGTGCGCCCCATCCGCTGTAACCCAAAAAGAACCTGATGTTGTTGCGCTTGATCAGTCCCTGGTTGATGAGGTCTTTGGTCAGGTCAAAATCGCCGCCCCAATAAATCCCGTTCGAGATTTCAATGCTTCCCGGAATCAGGTTTGGCACGTTGTGGATAAAGTACAGATTATCTTGCTCAACCGGTCCGCCGTTGTAAATTTTAAAAGTGGCGTCTATGTCCGGAACCAGGTCGTTTATGGTGTAACGAAGCGGTTTGTTGATGATAAAACCAACCGATCCGTCGGCCGTGTGATCGGCCAAGAGAATCACCGAACGGTTAAACGATACGTCTCCTATTGCCGAGGGCTCCGCTATAAGCAATTGCCCTTTTTTTAGTTGTTCTGATATCATTTTGCCGCAATTTTATAATAAAATTAAGAAAAAAGATTTTGAAACAACATCTCCTACCAAAAAAAATCAAAAAAAAAGCCCCCGAATCCGGAGGCTTTGCGTATTCCCAAACGGGAATTATTTTTTATTCACAGCAGCGTCAAGTTCAGCACCGCCTTTGAATTTCACTACGTTTTTAGCAGCGATTTTGATCGTTTTGCCTGTTTGAGGATTTCTTCCTTCACGTGCAGCACGCTTGGAAACTGACCACGAACCAAAACCAACCAGGGAAACTCTTCCGCCGCCTTTCAGGGTAGATCCTACGTTATCCAGGAAAGATTCCAGTGCAGCTTTAGCTTGTCCTTTGCTGATGCCAGCGTCGGCAGCCATTGCATCGATTAATTCAGATTTGTTCATAATAGTTTTAATTGTTGGTTAAACATTGAAGTTAAAGTTCAAACAAATTTAATAGGAAAACCTTACCATGCAAGACGGGGCGCGGGTTTTTCATCGATTTGTTGATAAGTAGGGGTAAATGTTGATAAAGCGCATCATTCTACTGCCGCGTTGTCAGAAAATCCCATACCATTCAAGACTTCCCGCGTTGTCATGCGCTTTTTTCCGGGCAGTTGGAGCTGGAGTATCTCTATTGATCCGTCCGCAGTTCCTACAAACATCCTCCGGTTTTCAATCAACACTTTTCCCGTATCGATTTGGTGCGCACCAATCGCCGATTCAAAAATCTTTACCGTCCATTCCTGTTCGCCGTCTTTTAAAACGGTCCAAGCCGATGGGTAAGGCGACAGTCCGCGGATCAAATCGTGCACGGCCTTAGCGCTGAGGTTCCAGTTGATACGCGTATTGTTCCGGTCGAGTTTGGGCGCCTCTTTAAGATTACCCGATTGTGTCTGTGGAGTTGCCGATGCCTGGCCTTTGGCTATAAGATGCAGCGTCTGCGTCACGGCTTCCTTCCCGGTTTCCATCAATCGGTCGTGGAGTGATCCTGCATTTTCGTCCGGGCCGATGCCAACTTCCCTTGACAATATCATCGCTCCGGTATCAATTTTCTCGTCGATAAAAAACGTGGTGACGCCGGTTTTGGTTTCGCCGTTGATGATCGCCCAGTTGATGGGAGCCGCCCCACGATAATCGGGCAGCAGCGAAGCATGGAGGTTAAACGTCCCCAGGCGCGGCATTTTCCAGACCGCCTCGGGCAACATCCGGAAGGCCACGACAACCTGAACGTCAGCATTGAGCGATTCAAGTTCTTCCAAAAACTCCGGATCCTTTAGCTTGACAGGTTGCAGCACCTTAAGTCCGTGTTGAACCGCAAATCTTTTTACCGCCGATTCCTGCAGTTTCATTCCCCGTCCCGCGGGTTTGTCGGGCGCGGTGACAACGCCAACCACTTCCAATCCGTCTTTCAGGATGGCGTCTAAAATCCCGACGGCAAATTCCGGTGTTCCCATAAATATGATTCGCAGTGCTTTCAAGGGCGTAAAGTATAAGTGTTATCAGGCTTCAAACTGATGCGTTCGTCGGCCATCAGTTCGCGCAGCGCAAAGATAATGTCGTTTTGCGAGCAGGCAAGTTCGTTTTGCAGCGTTTGCGATGTTGCAGGACCTTCGGCCAAACGCTTGACAATGGCTTCGCCGATGTTTTTTGGATTGGCCGCCGCCGGACGCGAACAATACGAACAGTTGCCGCAATCGCCGGACGGTTCGCCAAAATATTCCAGAAGCATGCGGCTTTTACACCTTGATTCGTTTGTGGCATAGGCGATAACTTGCGCAAGCTGATGCTTTTTAAGATCGTTTTGCGCCGTCAGGTATTTGGCCACGCGCGCAATGGTGCGGTCGTCTTCGCGTATTTCATTGAACTGGACTACCGTGTCGCCCGGCCTGGCAGTGAGTTGCGCAACTTCCTGTTTGGCCGCCCGCTCCAGAATGTCCTGAATGCCATCTTCCGGCACGCCTGATTTTTTGGCGATAAACGCCAGATTCAACGCTTGCGGATTCTCGTAAATTCCGGGATAATTCCGCAAAATGGCCAGCAAAACCGGTTCGTCTTTGGGATTAAGGCTGATGTAACGCAGCATTTCGCGCGAGTCGATGGTAAACTGAAGCGTGAGTTTTTGCGAAAATTCCCGAGAGAGCGTGATAACGCCCTGGCGGTCCAGGAACTCCAACGCGTGATGGGCCGTAAGCGGAGGCAGGCCGTATTTTTGACAAAACTGATTGAAATTGAGCGGATAGCGCTGGTTGATGCCCTCGCCGTATGCAATCTGCAAATGGTTGCAAAGTTTCCGAAAGCAATCGTTTAAAAACGCTTTGTCAGGAAGGACTTTGATAAACTGACTTTCGGCCGTGAGCACATCGGCCGCCTGAGTGAGCAATACCGCGTAGGCTTTTTCGGCGTTGCGTCCGGCGCGTCCGGCCTCCTGATAGTAATTTTCCAGATTGTCCGGCAAACCAAGGTGAATGACCGTCCGCACATTAGCCTTGTCGATTCCCATTCCAAACGCATTGGTGGCTACCATCGCCATGACCTTTTCCTCCATCCAGGCTTTCATGTTGGCGTCCTTTTCCCTTTGCGTCATCCCACCGTGATAGCCCGTAGCCGAAATGCCCAAGACGTTGAGTTGTCGCGCCGTATCCATCACGGCTTTGCGGTTGCGGACATACAAAATGGAAGGTTCGGGATATTTTTTCAGGATGGCGGCCGCCTGATTGAGTTTATCCTCGGTTTTGACGACCCAATACGCCAGGTTTTCGCGTGCAAACGATTGTTTGAAAATGGCCGGATTTTTCAGTTCCAGATGTTCGGCAATGTCGTCCTGAACGCGCTGGTTGGCGGTTGCGGTAAGCGCAAGGACCGGAAAATGACGCAGGGTTTGGCGCAGGTTTCCTATTTTGAGATACGCCGGCCGGAAGTCATGGCCCCATTGCGAGACACAGTGCGCTTCGTCAACGGCAATCAGGTTGATGTCAAGTTGTTGCAGGCGTTCCAATACCCAGTCGTTCTGGAGGCGTTCGGGCGATAGGTAAAGGAATTTGTATCCGCCGTACTGACAGTTGTCCAAAAGGTCGCTGGTTTGCTCAACCGACAACGCGCCCGTCATTGCAATCGCCCTGATGTTGCGCGCCGCAAGGTTGGCTACCTGATCTTTCATCAGCGCGACCAATGGCGAAATCACCAGGCAAATTCCCGGTTTTACCATCGCCGGAACCTGAAAGCAAATAGATTTTCCGCCGCCCGTGGGCAGTAACGCCATAGTGTCAAGACCATCCAGTACTGATTGTACTATCGGTTCCTGCAAAGGCCGGAAAGAATCGTAATTCCAATATTGCTTTAAGATATCCCTGGGCTTCATGGCTTAAAAAAGTTGAAATGTAGCCAAAAATTCCCGTCGTCGGTTACAGAGAATCCAGAATAAATGAGATGCGCTCTTGCAGTGGCGCCATCGGAACCTCGGTAAGCGAATAACCGTAATGGGTATAAGTTTCAATCAGGTGATCGTAAATCAGCTTGGCTTGTTCAAAATTCTCATACCGATGTTCGTCGCTTTCGTAGATTTCTTCCCACGGCGGCATGATAAAAACGCGGTCGTAGCGGTGCTCGCGACAAACCTGGTCAAATGATGCGGGATAGCTGTCGCCAATGTAATGCATGTAGGCCAAAACGTCGGGGAGGCCGCGGTCGAGGAAAACATATCGGTGAGGTTCGGCCTTGGCGAGTTGGTATTGTCTTTTCCGGCCTTCGAGCAACAGTTCGCTGAACAGCAGCGGCTTTTCCAGAAAAAGCTGTTCGATTCCCTGCCGGCGGGCTTCCTGTATCACCTCGCGCGATACCTCCGGGTAACAGCAGTGACCAAGGCGCGTGAGCTCATTGATGACAGTTGTTTTGCCAGTGCCCGGTCCGCCGATAATTAGAATGAGCTCTTTCACGATCAAAGCCGCAAAACTAGTCAAATCTGCAAAAAGGTACAAGCCGTTAAAATGAGCGGTCCATGATTTTTAGCCGATTCGGGCAATTTTTATGAAATACGCAAAACGCCGGGCGGTGTAAACAATAGCGTCGATTTCGTTATCTTTGCCCTTTTATGGCTATGGATCAGCGAATGGAGGAATTTTTTGAACGGCTGCGCGGCGAACTTGCCAACAGCACACAATGGCCGTCCATCTACCTATTTAAATTTATTGTTCCCACCGATGCCGATAAGATCCGGACGGTCGAGGATGCCTTTGACCAACTGGGCGCCGTGATCAACACCACCGAGTCACGCAATGGCCGCTTTACCAGTGTATCCGTCAACGTGCCCATGGAAAGCCCGGATCACGTGATCGAAAAGTATAAACAAGTCTCTACCATTGAAGGTATAATATCACTATGACGCCAAAATATCAACGCGAAATTCCGGGTGACGTGGTTCACTTTCTGGAATACAACGCCGAACGTCCGCCACTGATTATCCCGGAATACGGGCGGCATCTGCAAAAACTGATCGATCAGGCCGTATTGCTCGAAGACCGCGACGAACGCAACAAGGCGGCGCGCTACATCATTCAGGTGATGGGCAGCCTAAACCCGCATTTGCGCGATGTGCCGGATTTTCAGCACAAGTTGTGGGATCAGATTTTTATCATGTCGGATTTCAGGCTTGACGTTGATTCGCCGTATCCGATTCCCTCGCGTGAGGTGTTGCAGTTACGGCCTGATCCGCTGGGCTATCCGCAAAAATTGCCCAAATACCGTTTTTACGGCAACAACATTCAATATATGATTGATGTAGCCAACGGTTGGGAAGACGGCGAACTCAAGTCGGCGTTGGTGAAAGTGATTGCAAACCACATGAAAAAGTCATACCTGAGCTGGAACAAGGACACTGTGACCGATCAGGTGATTTTTGAGCATTTGTATGAAATGTCGGGCGGTCGCATCAACCTTTTGCAAAGCGAGGAAGAGCTTACCGACACCAACAAACTGATGCACACCAACAAAAAAATGTCAAACAAGACGAATCTCGGCCCGCAAAAACCGACGCATCAGCATCAGCAAAAAAAGAACGGAAAAAAGAAAAGACAATAAGTCCATCAACCAAAATATATGGCAGTATTCAAGATAGAAGGCGGACACAGGCTTAAGGGCGAAGTGGTTCCGCAGGGTGCAAAAAATGAGGCGTTGCAGATTTTGTGCGCCGTTTTGCTTACCTCGCAACCGGTTACCATCAACAACATACCGGACATCATCGACGTCAACAAACTCATTACACTTCTGGGCCATTTGGGCGTCAAGATTACGCGCAATAGCAAGGGATCGATTACGTTTCAGGCCGATGAGGTCAACGTTGATTATCTGGAAACCGAGGCGTTTAAAAAGGAAGGCGGATCGCTGCGCGGATCGATCATGATCGTAGGTCCGCTGCTGGCTAGATTTGGCCGCGGATACATCCCAAAGCCCGGTGGAGACAAGATTGGCCGCCGCCGATTGGATACGCACTTTGAAGGATTTATCAACCTGGGCGCCAAATTCCGCTACAACCGCGAGGACCATTTTTATGGAGTCGAAGCGCCGGATGGATTGACGGGAACCTACATGTTGCTAGACGAAGCATCGGTGACGGGAACTGCCAATATTGTCATGGCAGCCGTTCTGGCCAAAGGAACGACACAGGTTTACAACGCTGCGTGTGAGCCCTATCTGCAGCAGCTCTGCAAAATGTTGAATTCGATGGGCGCCAAAATCACGGGCGTGGGATCAAACCTGCTCACCATTGAAGGCGTCGAATCACTGAACGGTTGCGAGCACACGATTTTGCCCGACATGATCGAGATTGGTTCCTGGATTGGCCTTGCCGCCATGACCCGAAGCGAAATAACCATCAAGAATGTAAGCTGGGACAATTTGGGCGTCATCCCGAGCGTGTTCCGCAAACTGGGTATTACGGTGGAGCGCAGGGGCGACGACATCTACATCCCAACCCACGAGAACTACAACGTAAAAACTGATATTGACGGATCGATCCTGACCATTGCCGACGCGCCGTGGCCCGGATTCACGCCCGACCTTTTGAGCATCGTTCTGGTTGTGGCCACACAAGCCAACGGAGATGTGCTCATTCACCAGAAAATGTTTGAAAGCCGATTGTTCTTTGTGGACAAACTCATCGACATGGGCGCCAAAATCATGTTGTGCGATCCGCATCGCGCCGTGGTGATGGGTCACGATTTTAAATCGCAACTCAAGGCGACCACCATGTCATCACCTGATATCCGCGCCGGAATTTCGCTGCTGATTGCCGCGCTTTCGGCCAAGGGAACGAGCACCATCCAGAACATCGAACAGATTGACCGCGGTTACGAAAACATCGACGAACGCCTGAGAGCCATCGGAGCGAAAATCGTTAGGGAGTAAAATCTTTAGAAATAAAGGAAAAAGGGCTGGTTGACGGCCTTTTTTCATTTACGGCTGCCGGTATAAAATCAAATCGGTGGTGGGTAATGGCATTGGGATTTGGGAAGCGTTGTCGTATTGCGGGCAACCGCCTTCAAAAGAATCGTAACCTTTAAGGGAAAATTGGGTAAACTTAATTTGATTTTGTTCACCTGGAATTCGGGCCAAGATAAATTGAGCGGTGTTGTAACATCTGGTAGCGTCGTCCTGAAATGTGCAAGATAAGCTACTGTTTAAAAAGGGAACTATCTGGATCAGACAAAATAATATGGCGATATACAATCTCATAGGAAATTCTATAATTCAAATTCCAAATTCCAAAATCCAAATTCCAAAACCCAAAATCCAAAATCCACGTTCTAAGCTGCTTTTTAGGAAATCTAAAATCTAAAATTGTTTACGTCTAAAAAGCGAAACGAAAAAATTGGAGCATCAATCCAGAACATTCAGGATCGTAATCCCGAATACAAAACCATCGGTGACAAACCCGCCCTGATAGCTGCGCACATAATCAAACCTGAGGAATTTTGCCTTGCCAATGCCGAGTTTATTGAGCCCGGCCGAAAACTCCATATACGGTTTGCGCTCGGGAATTGCCAGATGATGAAAGCCCAAAACCAGTGTTGACTGCAGTTTGCTTAGCAGCGGAATCTTGTTCATGACAAATCCCTGGTCTTCCCATTCGGCATGCGTTTCAAGGTAGGCGTCGTTGGTGCTTGCGGCGTAATAGGGCAGCAGGTTAAACACGTTGAGGTATCGATCGGTTTGGCCGATGTGCGTCAGGTTGCCGTTAAAATGTTTGTAGTCGATAAAGTTGATGTCGCTTGCATTAAAAAATTTCCCCGCCTTGGTGTTGACGCCCAAAACGCCTTTGTTGCCCATCTCCAGGTCATATGTCAGCCGCGCCTGAACCTGCTGAAAGTCCAGATTGTCATCGGCAAATCCCTGCTGATAACTCAGGTAGACGGTGGGAAAATTCGGGTTTGGAATGTTGTATTTCCCGTCCGGACGCGTCCAGTATTGCTGCCCGAAATTAATCTGGAATTCGGCGGCGGCCTTTACGATGTTGTGCGTTTCAAAAAAAGGCGTCGTAAAATCGGCGGGAGCCAAAGGATTGTTGGACGTATAACCGTCCGGGTTGCGCAAAATGGATTCGTCGGTGTTGTTAAAAAGTTGCTTGCGACGGTTGAATTCAATCCGCCCGCGCATCACCACGCCGTTAAAAAGTTCCTCGCGATAATCCAGTTGGACAAACGTGCGGTCATACAACTTCATGTAATTCCGCTTGAAAAATGAGGTCGCAATGGTGTTGACCACGCGGCTTATCGGGTTTTCCGGATTGAACTGGTTGATCGTATTTCCACCCGACAGCGTCATCACCCGGCGCGATGTATTGTTGAACTTTCGCGTCACGTATCCCATCGCCCGGAAGCGATCCTCAGCAAAACCATAGTTGAGGTTGGTGCCGATAGTCGTATACGTCCGGGATTCCCGATCGCTTTGGGTAAACGAAATGCCCGTCGAGGTGTTGTAACCCTGAACCGTATTTAAGCCCAAACCCAGCAACAGGACGTCGTAATTCACCGATTGGTTTTTGTACGAGTTGCGGTAGTTGTAACCCGTAACGGGATAGTAAAATTTGAACTTGTTTTTGATTCGGTCGGTAGAGTCGAGATAAGATTTTGATTCCTTTTTGCGTTGCAGCGCGTCCTTTTTTTCGTAGTCGGTGATTTCCTCGGTCGTCAGCGGAACGGGTCGCAATTCGTCCCAGTAATCATCGGATTTTTTGTTGGAACCTTTTTCAAATTTCAGCACTTCGGCCGTAAACGTACGCGGGGCGATCACCGGTTCAAATACGTAATGGCTGTAAACATAGGTAAAGCGGCCGTCAAACTTGAGCCCAAGGATTTCGGCCTTAAAGTCCAGCACCTGATTGTTCTTTGCCCAAACGCCCGTCTGGCTGTTGTAAGTGAATTGCTGGGTCAACTTGAGCGAATCCAGCGCCGGAGTCTGGATCTGTTTTCCTGCAATTGAAAGTTCCAGGCCGTAAAGCGCCCATTGTCCGTCAACAATATAAATATGGCCACTAAACGCCGGTTCCTGTTCGCGGCGCGGCGTCACTTTTATTTTGTGGATAAGTTGATTGTAATCGTCAAAGAACGATCCTTCCAGTTGGTATCGGTAATACGAAAAAGCCTGTGTGGCGATAGGGGAGATGGTATTCACACGCAGCGGGACGTGGTTTTGATAAAAATTGAAATTCACCGACGCCGCATTGTTAAAGCTGTAGCCGTTGTCGTTTCCGCTCACTTTTGACGCCACGATGGTTTCCTTGAGTTCGTCGGGCTGGCGGTAGACAATTTTGGAAACAGTCTCCGACAAATACAGGATGCCGCTGCGGTTTTCGTCCAGGTAGTCGTCAAACATATCGATGCGTTGCCCAAGGATTCTCGCCGGAGCGTTTGTTATCCGGAAGATGCCGCGCGAGTAAAAATCAGCTTCGTACGATCCTGTTTTGTCGGTATTTTCCTGGCGTGCGCCGATGGCATTGCGGATGATGCGGTTGGCTGGATTCTCGGACCCGCCGACGGTTATTTCCTGTATTTGAACCTGTTCTTCTTCCAGCCCGGCATCCACCGTATGCGGAAACCGGTTGGCCAAAGTTTTGATTTTTTTGGTTTTGTATCCCAGCAGCTGATAGACCACGGTGTAGTTACCCGTCGTAGTTACGGGAAGTTCATACCGTCCGGATTCGTTGGTTGTGGTCGCGTTGTAAGTGTTTTCGATAAAGACGTTGACAAAAGGCAATGGTTTTCCCTCGGAATCGGTAACCAATCCCTTTATCTGCGACTGCGCCGAAGCACAGACAAGCAACATCAGCAGCCACTTTTTCATCGTTTGGCGCCCAGGGCCCGCGCGGCCAGTTCGTATCCTTTAAGGCCAAGCCCGGCAATAACGCCTTTGGCATGCGGCGCAATGTAAGATTCGTGTCGGAACCTTTCTCGCGAGTAAACATTGGAGATGTGGACTTCAATCACCGGCGCGTTGATGGCTGCCACCGCATCGCCGATTCCAACCGACGTGTGCGTATAGGCGGCGGCATTCAGGATGATTCCATCCACTGAAAAACCAACCTGCTGGATTTTGGTGATCAATTCACCTTCAACATTGCTCTGAAAGTATTCAAAATCAGTCAGCGGGAATAGCTGTCGGAGTTCAGTCAGGTATTCCTCGAAGGATTGATTTCCGTAAAGTTCAGGTTCGCGCGTGCCCAAGAGGTTTAGGTTTGGGCCATTGATGATGGCTATCTTCATCTATTATAAAAAGTTGTACCCTACTGAAAATTGCAGGACAGTGTTTTTAACTTCGGCGGTACGGGAAGCTTCAGTAAGTCCCCAGGTGTATCGGCCCTGGACATACAAACTTTTGGTGATGTTAAGGGTAGCTCCGGCGCCTACGGCAAAGTCAAAGGTTTCGTTTTCAAATGATTCCTCAGCCTCGTCGACCAAAAACGAAAACTGCGGCCCGACATCAAAACTCAGGCTTTCCTTAATAATGTAGATTTTGGCCATAACCGGAACGGATACGTAATCGAGATTAAAATCGCCAACGCCGTCAACATCGGCACCCTGCGAGGAATATAAAAGTTCGGGTGCGACCGAGAATTTTTCGCCGATACCAATTTCAGCCGCCAATCCTGCGTGGAAGCTGGTGCGCATGCTGTAGTCAATGTCGCTGACGCCACCGCTAAAGTTTGCAAAGTTAGGTCCGGCCTTGATTCCAAATTTAAAAACTTGCGCCTGTGATGCCGCGGCCGTTCCCAGCGCGATCATCAATATTAGAAACTTTTTCATGACTTTTGGTTTTTTTGTTAAAAGTAAACAGTTGAAATAACAGCGTCGTTATATAATTTATTTTTTTTGTTAACGAATGTTAGTCTTAAAAATCGGTTTATAAAGTTGTTAATAACTATGAAAGTGGCTTAAACACTGGGCATTGCGTTATTGGGTACATTTGGGGAAGTAACTTTAAAAACAAACAAAATGAAAAAACTAATGTT
>CAZIBV010000004.1:40047-42377 GCA_964537345.1 uncultured Flavobacterium sp.
TACATTTGCACCGCAAATCTTAAAATTAAGAACAATCATGAAAAAAATTATTTTGTCTGTAGCAGCAGTATTCGCTTTTGGATTCGCTAACGCTCAGGAAGCTACTGAAGGAGGAAAAGGATTCACTAAAGGTGATATTTTTGTTTCTGGATCTTTCGGTTTTTCTTCTGAGAAAACAGGAGACTTTAAAACTTCCGATTTCAATATTACTCCTAGCGTTGGTCTTTTCGTTGACGAGAACATCGCAGTTGGTCTGAGCGTTGGGTACCTGTCTTCAACAGTTGACGCAGGCGGAGCGGATGCAACTAACTCTGGTTTTACTGCTGGTGCTTTTGGTCGTTACTATTTTACACCATCTAGCGATTTCTCATTGTTCGCTCAACTTGGGTTTGACTATATGACCGTGGATACTGAGTTTGCTTATGATACAGACGGAAGTTTGGTTCCTTCTGAAGGTGAAATCAGTGGATTCGAAATTGCTCTTCGCCCAGGTGTAAGCTACTTTATCTCTAGCAACTTCGCTCTTGAAGCTTCTATTGGAGCATTGGGTTATTCAACTGTAGATTTTGGTGGTGATGATAACACAAACACTTTCGATTTGAATGTTGATCTTACTAACGTACAACTCGGTCTGATCTACAAATTCTAATCACTAGAATTAAAATAAAAGAAAGCCTCCTTTTCGGGAGGCTTTTTTATTGGTTATTGGTTTGGCGTTTGATTAGAACTTATAGCCAATTCCCAGTTGAAATACCGAGTGGTGAACGTCGACATCCTTGTAAACATCGCTCAAACCATAAGTATATCGTCCGCTGGCAAACAAGCCCATATCGGTTTGGAATGTCAGGCCGGCAGCCAGTCCAAAGTCAAAAGATTCAGCTTCATCAAGGTTAAAGTCGCCGTCGTCAGAGTTTGGGTTAAAGTCAACCTCTTCATTCACCAAAAAGCTGAACTGCGGACCAACTTCAATGCTCAGGCCGCGTGTGACGTAAATTTTGGCCAGCACCGGAACATCGATATAATCCAATTGAAGTTCGGCGTTGTCGCCATCCGGTCCTTCCAGATCAAAGTCAAATCCTTTTCCTGAATAAAGCGCTTCCGCCTGAATGGAGAACATCTCGCTCATCGGGAATTCAACCAACGCACCCACGTGAAAGCTGGTACGGCTATCCGGACTGTCAAAGTCATCACCGGTAACGGTTGCAAAGTTGACACCGCCTTTAACGCCAAAGCTTGGGGTCATGTCACGGGTGTTGTCGGCTTCAGCCTGAGTCTGCGCTACTGCCGTCAACGATGAGGCAAAGAAAAGGGTAGCAACTAAAATTTTTACTGATTTCATAGTAATTTCTTATTAAGTTAGTACAGCAAAACTACTTTGGCTATCGCCGATGTTTCTTACACGATTTTCAAAATGAGTTATACGATTTTATGAAGAGTTGGCGGCCGTATATCACGAATTTCCTGACCTGGCTTAAGATTGAACGCGGACTTTTGCCCAACACGGTGACCAATTATTCGTTTGACTTGCAGCGGCTTTGTCAGTATCTCGAGGCTGATTTTCCGGAGCAGACGCCACTTTCAATAACCGATGAACACCTGCATCAGTTTATTTATTCGATATCACAACAGGTTAAACCCCGCTCGCAGGCGCGGATAATTTCCGGCTTGCGAAGCTTTTTTTCGTGGCTGGTGTTTGAAGGTTATCGAAAGGACAACCCGATGGAACTCATCGAAACGCCTAAAACCGGTCGGAAACTTCCGGATACGCTGTCGGTAGGCGACATCGACCGGCTTATCGCAGCCATCGACCTATCAACACCCGAGGGCGAACGCAACCGCGCCATGCTGGAAACCTTGTACGGTTGTGGACTTCGCGTCTCTGAACTCGTCGACCTTAAAGTATCCGATCTTTATTTTGACGAAGGCTTTATACGTGTTACCGGAAAGGGCGACAAACAGCGGTTTGTTCCAATTGCCGGCTTTACCCAGAAATACATAGATCTTTACCAAAGCGAGATTCGCACCCATGTTCCCGTCCAAAAAGGCCATGAAGATGTTTTGTTCCTCAACCGGCACGGACGGAAACTCACTCGCGCCATGGTGTTCACCATTATCAGGATTCTAGCCGAAAAAATCAATCTCAACAAGAAAATCTCGCCGCACACTTTCCGGCATTCCTTTGCCACGCACTTACTGGAAAACGGTGCCGATTTGCGCGCCATTCAGCAGATGCTCGGCCACGAATCCATCACGACTACTGAAATTTACGTCCATCTGGACCGCAAACACCTGACGCAGGTGATGGGGAAGTTTCATCCGAGAGGGAAGGG
>CAZIBV010000004.1:42477-50063 GCA_964537345.1 uncultured Flavobacterium sp.
CAGCGCGGAGCAATTGACAATGGACAATTGATAATTGACAATTATTTTGAATATTTGAAATTTTGACCCGAGCCTCATGGGCGAAATGAACAAAAGGATAACGAGTTAAAATTTTGAAATGTGATCTTGGTCACGGGAAGTAAAAGTCATATTTGTGAGTTTGTCATTCTTTATAAACTTTCGACTTTATGACTTTCATCGTTTGGGCCCAATCAATATCGAACCGGCTTTTCAATTCTGAGTTTGGAATTTGTCAATCAAAAAAAATCCCGGAAGCAATTTCCGGAACTCTGTTATTTTGCGATGTTCACCGCTCGGGTCTCTCGTATTACCGTCACTTTAACCTGGCCGGGATAAGTCATCTCGGTCTGGATTTTTTGTGAGATTTCAAACGACAGGTTGGCGGCCATTTCATCGGATACTTTTTCGCTCTCGACAATGACGCGAAGTTCGCGACCTGCCTGGATGGCGTAAGCATTTTTCACACCGCTGAATCCAAACGCGATGCCTTCAAGGTCTTTAAGACGCTGAATGTACGAATCCAGAACCTGGCGGCGGGCACCCGGACGGGCTCCTGAAATCGCGTCGCACACCTGAATGATTGGCGCCAGCAGTGATTTCATTTCAATTTCGTCGTGGTGAGCTCCAATGGCGTTGCAAACTTCTTCCTTCTCGCCGTACTTCTCAGCCCACTGCATTCCCAAAAGGGCGTGTGGAAGGTCGCTCTCGGTTTCCGGCACCTTTCCGATGTCGTGCAAAAGTCCTGCGCGCTTGGCGAGTTTTACGTTCAGTCCGAGTTCGGCGGCCATAATTCCACAGAGTTTGGCTACCTCACGCGAGTGTTGCAAAAGGTTTTGGCCGTATGACGAACGGTACTTCATGCGTCCCACAATCCTGATCAGTTCAGGGTGCAGGCCGTGAATGCCCAGGTCGATAACGGTGCGCTTTCCAACCTCGGTAATTTCATCTTCGATCTGCTTGGTGGTTTTTGCTACCACTTCTTCGATACGGGCCGGGTGGATGCGTCCGTCGGTTACCAGCTTGTGCATCGACAGGCGTGCAATCTCGCGGCGAACGGGGTCAAAGCATGAAAGGATGATGGCTTCCGGAGTGTCGTCCACGATGATTTCGACACCGGTTGCGGCTTCGATGGCGCGGATGTTACGTCCTTCGCGACCAATGATGCGTCCCTTGACGTCGTCTGATTCAATGTTGAAGACCGATACGCAGTTTTCGACGGCTTCTTCCGTTCCGACGCGCTGAATGGTGTTGATGATGATTTTCTTGGCTTCCTGCTGGGCCGTGATCTTGGCTTCTTCAATGGTTTCCTGAATGTGAGCCATTGCCTTTGTTTTGGCTTCGGCGCGCAAGCCTTCAATGAGTTGTTCGCGGGCTTCTTCAGTCGACAGACCTGAAATCACTTCAAGCTGCTCCAGCTGGCTTTTATGCATTCGGTCGAGTTCCTGTTGCTTGCGGTCGAGTAGCTCGATTTTGCTGTTGTATTCGCGGGTCTTGGCTTCGTATTCGTCGTTGATTTTTTTGGCTTTGGCCAGTTCTGCCGATACCTGTGATTCCTTGTCGCGGGCTCGTTTTTCAACTTCGCCTACCTTTTTTTCACGGGCCAGGATCACCTGCTCGTGTTCGGCCTTGAGTTCAATAAATTTTTCCTTGGCCTGGAGAATTTTGTCTTTTTTGGTGTTTTCGGCCTGGAGGCTTGCTTCCTTGAGGATTGACGCCGCCTCTTTCTTGGCGTTTTTGATCAGGTTGGATACGTTGGCCTTTTCGATGAATTTCGCAATTCCAAAGCCCACGGCAACGCCCGCCACGCCCATGATAATAATTAGTATAGTACTGTCCATTGTTTTGATTAAGGTTATATAAAAAAAGCCTACATCAGGTGATTTTATAAACTCGTAAAGACAAGTTTTGAGCTAACGCATTGTTCAAGGATCTGCGACGTGGCAGCGTGCTTTAGTAATGTCGATTCGCCCATTTGAATTGTTTAGCGTTGAGTTTATCAAATGAGATCTAATGTAGGCAGTATCGTTGTCTGTAAGAACGTTATGTTTTAAGGGCGTCACCCAAAAGTTCATTCATTCGCGCAATCCTGTCGATGGTTTCACCGTCAACGGCCACTGCGGCACCTTTTTGTTCCAGTTGCGATGCAAACTGCAGGGCGCACATGGCCAGAACATCCTGCTTGTCGCGGACTGCATAGTTTTCTTCAAACTGCTTGATCATCGCTTCAATCTTCTTGGCCGCACTCCGCAGTCCTTCTTCCTGCGATAAATCAACCGTTAGCGGATAGATGCGGTCAGCAATTGACAGTTTGATCTTTAGTTTTTCACTCATCAGTCGGCAAGCTGCGCGATACAGGAATCAATATCCCGGATCAATGAATTTATCTTGAGTTTCGTCTCTCTTTTATTTTCGTCACTGCCCAGTAACGCATTGGCAGCCTTTAACGTATCACAAGCGCTCCGCAGATTTTCCATCTCTTTGGTCTGGCTTGCTACCGTTTGGGTTGACTTGTCCAGGGCGCTCTGCAAACGCGCTACTTCCTGTTCCAGGCGAGCGGTTTTTTCGAGCAGCTTTGCAACTCGGCTCTCCAGAATGTCCAGTAAACCGGTTAATTCACCCATAGACGGCAATGCACTACTTTATTCTGACAAATTTAGCATTATCAATCAATTCTGGCAAACGTTTCCCTGAAAATTGACAACTCCCTTTTGACAAATCGAGATTTTTCCTGAAAATCTGCAAATCACATTGAAACTCAATGCCTAATAAGAAATTGAAATTCGTTTACATTTTCGGCAGATTTTCTGTACCAAACTTCACTATCCAATCGTTATCTTAGCAAAAAACACTTTTATGCGATTTGCCATACTGCTTTTATTACTCTACGCGCCATTATCAGCCCAGAATTACCCACAGGATTACTTTCGTTCACCACTGGACATTCCGCTACAGTTGTCCGGGAATTTTGGCGAGTTCCGATCCAATCACTTTCACGCCGGATATGATTTCCGCACACAGCAAAAGGAAGGCTTCAATGTCTATGCATCGGCTGAAGGGTATGTTTCCCGCATCAAGATTTCGGCATACGGATACGGAAAGGCTGTCTACATCACGCATCCCAACGGTTACACTACGCTATATGGACATTTGCAGGCACTCACCGGCCCTGTCGCCGATTATCTGAAGCGGAAGCAATACGAAAAACAACAGTCTGAAATTGAACTTTTTCCTGAGCCTAATGAGATTCCCGTCAAAAAAGGCGAGCGCATTGCCTTGTCTGGCAACACCGGCGGATCGGGCGGACCGCATTTGCATTTTGAAATCCGGGATGCCAAAACCGAGAACATCATCAATCCGGCGTTATTTGGTTTTGATAAGTTGATTTCCGACTCCAAACGGCCCACGGTTACCGGTGTCATGGTCTATCCAATCGATGAGCAATCAGTGGCCAACGGATCGGCAAAACCGACAATGGTGGCACTTTCTGCTCAGCCCGACGGTACTTTTCTGGGACAGCGCGTTTCTGCAAACGGTCGGATAGGATTTGCCATCAGCGCCTATGATTCTGAGAGTTTCTCGTCAAACAAAAACGGTGTGTACTCGGTAACGGCTTATTTTAACGGAACTCAAATTTATCAGAGCAAGTTTGTTACTTTTCACTTTGATGAGACTCGTTATGTGAATGCCATGCTCGACTTTGGGCGGTTCAAACAAACCGGGCAGCGCTATCAGGAGCTTTTTATGCGTAAAAAATACGACGTGCCAGTTATCACCACTGATGAAGCCCTCGGAGTTCTCACCATTGCTCCGCAGATGGACGGCGTTTACCGGATTGAAGTAGCCGATGTTTACGGCAACAAAACGGTGGTTTCGGTTCCGGTAGGTTACAGCAGCGCCCCGGCCACGACGGCTTCCGTTGTGCAAAAGACTCCGTTTTTCCTTGACAGTTCAAAAGATCACAGCTATGAAAAGGACAACGCCAGTGTGTTTTTCCCGGCCGGAACATTCTACGACGATTTTTATCTGGATTTTGATGTGCAGGACGGAGAACTCCGACTGGGCAATAAAGACATTCCGGCGCATAAATCCTTTACGGTATCCATCAAGGCCAATCCAGCCGACGAGCTCGAAAGGCGTCAAACTTTTATCGCCACAATCGACGGAAAAGGCAATGGCTTCAATTTTACCTCGTTCCGCGACGGTGCCTTTACGGCCAAAGTCAAGAATATGGCAAATTACGCCCTGGCCCGCGATACGACCAAGCCTGTGATCGGCATTCCAAAATCCATTGAAGGAAAGTGGATTTCCAACCAGCGTTACCTGGTGCTCACCATCCGCGATGACCTTTCCGGAATCAAGGAATACAATGGTTATCTCAACGGAAAATGGATTATGTTTGAATACGACTACCGCACCCGGAAAATCGTTCACGACTTTAACGACGGCATTGTTCAGGATGGACGCAATGACTTAAAAGTGGTCGTGACCGATAATGTCGGAAATACTGCTATATTTGAGACGCATTTTTTTCGAAGCCAGAAACGCTAACCAAAACATTATCGATTGAAGTTTAAAACCCTTTGCTTCCTGATCTGTCTCTTTGGGGGATTTCAGGTTTTCGCTCAAACGGCCCGGATCAAGGGTGTAATTCTGGATGAAGGCAAGCAGCCCGTTCCCGGAATCAACGTAACCGCCGATGGCAAAACCACCGCCACCGACGAAACCGGCTTTTACCAACTCACCATTCCCGCCGGAAAAAAAGTGTTGGTGACGTTTTTGCACACCACCTTCAAACGAATTGCCGTCGTGGTCGAACTCAAGCCCAATGAGGACTATGAGTTTAATCCTGTGGCCATGACCGGCACCGAACAAATCGGCGAGGTTGTCGTATCATCGGGACGGAACAAACGCGTTCAGGGCATTACGATCATCGAACCCGGCGTTATCCGGCGAATTCCCGGAGCAAATCCCGGAGTCGAAAACATTCTCAAATCACTCCCTGGTGTTTATTCAAACAACGAACTCAGCACCCAGTATGCGGTGCGCGGCGGCAATTACGACGAAAACCTCGTATACGTCAATGAGATTGAAGTGTATCGCCCGTTTTTGATTCGTTCCGGACAGCAGGAAGGTTTGAGTTTCACCAATACTGATTTGGTCCAGAACGTCGATTTTTCCAGCGGCGGATTTCAGGCCAAATTTGGCGACAGGCTTTCGTCAGTGCTCGATATTACTTACCGCACGCCCAAAAAGTTTGGCGCGTCCATCGAGGCCAGCCTTTTGGGCGGAAGTGCCTCAGTCGACTGGGTTTCAAAAGACCAGCGCTGGATGGCGATTACCGGTGTCCGCTATCGCGACAACAGCCTTTTTGTCAACAGTCAGGAAACGCAAACCAATTTCCGTCCTACGTTTGCCGACCTTCAAACCAATATCACGTTTAATGCTTCGGCGCGCTGGCAGTGGAGTTTTTTGGGCAATGCGTCGCAAAACCGGTACAATTATCAGCCGCTTACCCGCCAAACCAATTTTGGTACGGTCGATGAGCCCATCGCGTTGCAGATTTTTTACCAGGGACAGGAAAAGGATCGTTATGACTCGTATTTTGGCGCGCTAAAATCAGTCTTTAAAGTCAACGACAATTTTACGCTCAAGTTTATCGGATCGCTTTACCACACGTTGGAACAGGAATATTTTGACATTTTCGCGGCCTATTTTCTGGGCGAAGTCGACGCCAACCTGGGTTCAGAAACCTTGGGCGACGTGGTCTTCAGCAGGGGAGTGGGCACACAGCTCAACCACGCCCGGAACGATCTGGACGTTTTGATCGCCACGGCCGAGGTAAAAGGATTCAATCAACTTAATTCAAGCCAGATTGAGTGGGGATTCAAATTCAACCGCGAGGACATCCGCGACCGCGTGGTCGAGTGGGAAGTCATTGATTCGGCCGGGTTTTCGCTCAATCCGCCCGTACTCGACTTGCCAACAAATGATCAGCCGTACAATCCTTATGTCGGGCCGCTGGTTCCGTACCAAAACGTACGCGCCCGCAACCAGGTGGTTATCGACAGGTTTTCGGCCTTTGCCCAATGGAACAAAAAAAGCAATTGGGGAAGCCACGAAGTCTGGTACAACGCCGGCATCCGCTCGCAATTCTGGAATGTCGACAACGGCTTGACCACCAAATCACAAATGGTGTTCAGCCCTCGGGCGCAATTTGCCATCAAACCAGATTGGGATTCCGACATGGTATTCAGGATTTCGGGAGGTTTTTACCATCAGCCTCCGGGATACCGCGAACTGCGCGACTCACTCGGCTTTGTCCGTCCGGGCGTCAAGGCCCAGCAATCCATTCATGCGGTTTTGGGCAACGATTACAGCTTCAGGATGTGGAACCGGCCTTTCAAGCTGGTATCTGAGGCCTATTACAAATCACTCAGCGATGTCAACACCTACACGCTCGAGAATGTTCGCATCCGCTACCGCGCCAACAACGACGCCACCGCATATGCCTACGGACTGGACGTTCGCCTCAACGGAGAGTTTGTCCCGGGAACCGAGTCGTGGCTGAGCTTTGGCTATCTCAAAACCGAGGAAAATATCAATGATAGGGGATTTATCGCCCGTCCAACCGACCAGCGTCTTAAGTTTGCCATGCTGTTTCAGGACTATATGCCCAACCTGCCCAGCGTCAAGGTGTACCTCAATCTGGTGTACAACACGGGGCTTCCGGGCGGATCGCCGTCTTATGCCGATTCCTATCAGTATCAAACGCGCCTCAGGGATTACCGACGCGCCGACGCCGGATTCTTTTATGTGTTGACGGAGAAAAACGATCAGCGACCGGACGGACATTGGCTCAAGAAAATGCAGGACCTGTCAATTGGTTTTGAGATCTTTAACCTCTTTAACAACCAAAACGCCATCACCAACACCTGGGTGCGCGACGTCTACACCAAGAATCAATACGGTATTCCCAATTACATGACCACGCGGGTTTTCAATGTTAAACTGACAGCCAAATTGTAAACGTTGCGTATCTTTGAAAAACAAACCACGGTTATGAATCGATATCTTTTGCTTTTTACACTGGCGGCGCTTGCGGTTGGCTGCCGCGAACAGGAGCCGGAAAAGCCCAAAGTAATTTACCGTGATGCCAAGCCGGCCGCGACGGTAGCCGATACTACAAGCATCGCCATAGCCGACCTTCCGCTGCATCTTACGGGTACGGATTTCATCATTCATCCAATCGGCGATTTGCGGCTTGATACGCGCTCGCGATACAGTTCGTCCGCAGCCGGGAACGGGATCAGCTACAATATTTCTAACTACAGCGAGTTTGAGGTAAGCGGGTTTTTAAACAACATCAAATTCCAGAAAATCGGCACCGATTCCCTGAGTACGCTAACCGATAAAGCTGTCCTGATCCAGACCGCTCGCCTGATCACCGACAAAACCAGCAAATACCTGGTGTACACCCTGGCCGATATGGATACCAACAAAGACCGAAAACTCGACGTAAGCGACGTGCAGTCCTTGTACATCAGCAAGGCGTCGGGCGAGGGATT
>CAZIBV010000004.1:50163-62778 GCA_964537345.1 uncultured Flavobacterium sp.
TGAAAAGGATGCCGCTGCTATCGCTCACGCGTCAGTCAAATGATTGCATCTGCACCAGTTTGCGGTAGGCGCTGTCCCGCGACATAAGTTCGTCGTGCCGCCCCTGTTCAATGATGCGTCCTTTTTGCATCACCACAATCAAATCAGCTTTCTGAATCGTCGACAATCGGTGTGCAATCACTACCGACGTGCGGTTCTGCATCATGTTTTCCAAGGCTTGTTGCACCAGTCGTTCGCTCTCGGTATCAAGCGCTGATGTCGCCTCGTCCAACACCATGATGGGAGGATTTTTTAAAACGGCGCGCGCAATGCTCAAACGCTGTTTTTGTCCGCCTGAAAGCTTGTTGCCGCTATCGCCGATGTTGGTGTCCAGTCCGTTGGGCAAATCCTTGACAAACTCATATGCGTTGGCTACTTTTAGCGCTTCGATGATGGCTTCGTCCGAGGCCTGTTTGCCCAAGGTGATGTTGTTGCGAATCGAATCGTTAAAGAGTATGCTGTCCTGCGTCACCAGCCCGATAAGTTCCCGCAGCCCGTGCAGGTTCATGTCGCGCAAATCCACGCCGTCAATCTTTACCGCTCCAGAATTCACATCGTAAAAGCGCGTCAAAAGGTTTGCAATCGTACTTTTTCCGCTGCCGGACTGTCCCACCAGCGCCACGGTTTGTCCTTTTTTGACCTCGAGGGAAAAGTTGTGCAGCACATTCGCTTTTTCGTAAGCAAATTCAACATTGTCAATGGTTATGGCCTTCTCAAATCCATCCGGTACAATCGATCCCTGCCTGCTGATGATGGGGTTGTCCTGTTCGATGATTTCCAGAACCCTGTCGGCTGCTGCATTCCCGCGCTTAACGTTGTACGACGCTTTGGATATCGCTTTGGCCGGTGTCAAAATGTTGTAGGCAAGGCCCATGTAGGCAATAAAGTTGGCGCCGTCAAGCGTGCCTTCAACCAATACCATGTTGCCGCCGTACCAAAGCAGGACTGCAATGATGACGATCCCCATGAACTCACTTACAGGCGAGGCCATGTTCTGGCGGTTGTTGATGCTGTTGTTCAATTTAAAGAACCGGTCGGTCGATTCGCGGAACACTCTGGAAAAATATCCTTCGGCATTGTAGCTTTTCACAACTTTTAATCCGCCCAGGGTTTCCTCGATCGTCGACAAGAAACGGCCCTGTTCCTGCTGCGCCCGCGTCGACTTGCGCTTGAGCGTCTTTCCGATCCGCGAGATGACGTAGCCTGAAATTGGAATAAAGATAAAGACGAACAGCGTTAGTTTTACGCTGATCATAAACATGGCGATTATCGTAAAAATGATGGTCAGCGGTTCCTTGACCATGAGTTCCAAAATGGCCAACATGGAGTTTTGTACTTCGTTCACATCGCCGGAAATCCTTGAAATCACGTCGCCTTTGCGCTTCTCTGAATAAAACGCAAGCGGCAACTCGACAATTTTCTTATACATCGCATTCCTGATGTCACGCAACATCCCATTTCGCAAAAACGTGACAAAAAACATGGCCAGGTAGTCGCACAGGTTTTTGATCAGAAAAATCGAGATGATGCCCACCACCATATAGGCCAGTGTCGTGCCCGGTCCGTAGGTGTCGGTGGTGTGGGTAATGTAGTAACTCAGCAGGTCTTCGCCGTAATCCTTGACTTCCATGATGCCCATCCACTCCGGTTTTACAGTGTTGCGCTGGGTTTGGTCAAACAACACTTTCATCATCGGGATAAGGGCAATGAACGACAACGTGCTGAAAAACGCGTACAGGATGTTGAAAAAGATGTTGAGGTACGCGTACTTTTTGTACGGCACCGCAAACGGAAGCATTTTTTTAAAGTTGTTCATCAAATGATATTCAGGTGCAACAACATTTGCTCAATCCGGGCATTCAAATGCTTTTCAACCGCCTCGGCATCTTCAACGCGATCGAGCCGGGCATTAACGCTGATGTAGAATTTGATCTTGGGCTCGGTTCCGCTGGGTCGTGCCGCTATTTTTGATCCTTCGTCGGTATAGTAAATCAGCACATCCGATTTTGGAATGGTAAGCGTTTCAATTTCGCCGGAGATAAAATTTCGGGCGGTGCCTTCCTGATAATCCTCCAGCATGATGACGCGTTCGCCGGCAATTTCACTCAGCGGATGGTTGCGCCAATCCTGCATCATCTGACGGATCTGCACCGCACCCTCGATGCCTTTTTTGGTGAGCGACACCAGGTATTCCTTGTAGAATCCGTAATCGACGTACAGTTTTAAAAGCTCTTCATAAACTGAACTGCCCGCCGCCTTGGCCTGCGCGGCAAATTCACACATAAGCAAGGTTGCACCCACGGCGTCCTTGTCGCGGACGGCATCGCCTGCCATAAAACCAAAACTTTCCTCACCGCCGCCAATGAATTGCTGGTTAGGAAAATCCTTGATCATCTTGGCGATCCACTTAAATCCGGTCAAGCCAACTTTACACTCAACGCCGTAGCCTTGTGCAAGCTCGAGCATCATAGGCGTCGAAACAATGGTCGATCCAATAAACTGACGTCCGTCGATTTTGTTGGCGCGCTTCCACTGTTCGAGCAAAAAAGCCGTCATGAGCACCATGGTCTGGTTGCCGTTGAGCAACAATAATTTCCCTTTGGTGTCGCGAACGGCCACGCCCAGACGGTCAGAATCAGGATCAGTCCCGATGACGATGTCAGCATTGACCTGGTCAGCAAGTTCGAGCGCCATGGTCAGCGCTTCCGGCTCTTCCGGATTGGGCGAAATGACCGTTGGAAAGGTTCCGTCGGGTTGGGCTTGCTCGGCCACAATGTGAACATTGGGATAACCGGCGCGCTCCAGTACGGGCGGAATCATTTTTATCGAAGTCCCATGGAGGGAAGTGTAGGCAATGATGAGTTGGTCCTTGGCCTGTTGCGGTGTTTTGAACGAGGCATTGGCGATGGTTGATTGGATAAAGGCTTCGTCGATGTCGCGGTCGATCATTTCAATCAACTCCGGATTGGATTCAAACCTGATGTCTTTGTATGACAAAGCTTCAATGGCGGCAATCACTTCCTTGTCCTGTGGAGGGACAAGCTGTCCGCCGTCTTCCCAATACACTTTGTATCCGTTGTATTCGGGCGGGTTGTGCGAGGCCGTCAATACGATCCCGCACTGGCATCCCAGGTGTTTGACGGTAAAACTTAGCTCAGGCGTTGGTCGCATGTCGCTAAACAAATAGACCTTGATCCCATTGGCCGAGAACACATCAGCCACCACACGCGCCAGCACATCGCTGTTTTGGCGGCAGTCATACGCGATGGCTACTTTGAGTTCGCGTCCGGGAAATACCTTTTTTAGATAATCCGACAGGCCCTGGGTGTTTTTTCCCAGGGTGTATTTGTTGATCCGGTTAGTCCCGACGCCCATGATGCCGCGCATTCCGCCGGTACCAAACTCGAGGTTTTTGTAAAAACTTTCTTCGAGCAACGCCACCGACGTCGTCATCAGGTCTTTGACTTCCTGTTGGGTTTTGTCGTCAAACACAGGTGTAAGCCATTCGTTGACGGCATCCAGGATATTTTGTTCAATCTTCATCGCAATAATTATGGCGCTACAAATTTACGGTTTTTGAGATGGTGTACCGCTCGCTGTTGGGGCGCGTCCGCAGTATTATTTCGCCGAGGAATCCGGCCAGGAACAATTGCGTTCCAATCACCATTGTAGCCAGTGAAATGTAAAACCACGGATTGTCCGTTACCAGAATCGTAGGTTTGTTGCTATACAGGCGTATGAGTTTGTTGATGCCGATAAATCCGGCTGCCAGGAATCCGATGACAAACATCAGCGATCCCAGCGCGCCAAAGAGATGCATCGGGCGCTTGCCAAATCGCGACAGGAACCAAATGGTAATCAGGTCGAGAAATCCGTTGATAAACCGTTCCATCCCAAACTTGGTTTCGCCGTATTTCCGGGCCTGATGGCGCACTACTTTTTCGCCGATGCGGCCAAAGCCGGCATTTTTGGCCAAAACAGGAATGTAGCGGTGCATCTCGCCCGATACTTCAATATTTTTCACCACTGATTGTTTGTACGCCTTGAGTCCGCAATTAAAGTCGTTGAGCTTTACGCCCGATGTTCGCCGGGCGGCCCAATTGAATAGTTTTGACGGAAGATTTTTGGCGATGACCGAATCGTATCGCTTTTTCTTCCAGCCTGACACCAGGTCGTATTTTTCGTCGACAATCATGCGGTACAAATCCGGGATTTCCTCAGGATTGTCTTGCAAATCGGCATCCATGGTAATGACAACGTCGCCCTCGGCCCGCGCAAATCCTGCGTGCAACGCCTGCGATTTCCCGTAATTGGTATGAAAATGCAGCGCCTTGACGTATGGGTTTTTGGCCGCCAGCAATTCCAGGACTTTCCAGGAACTGTCGGTACTGCCGTCGTCTATAAAGAGAATTTCATACGAGTAGCCTTCGCGCTCCATGACTTTTACGATCCAGTCGTGAAGTTCCTGCAGCGATTCGGCCTCGTTAAGCAGCGGAATTACAATCGATATGTTCATGCATTAGTAAGCTGTCGGACGGTCGCGTTTGATAATCGCACCGATGATCAGCGAATAAACAAGCCCTATAAAAGAAAACATTAATGCGGCGCCTGGGATAGCCACCCATGGAGAAGAAAATTTCTCAGCCATCGACATGCCCATCTCGATTTGTTCCTCGGTCATTTCCGGATTTTGCTCCAGCATCTGTTCGCGCGCCTGCTCCATGACATCGGCCAGATATTCAGGAAAAGCCATGTTGAGAATCACGCCGCCTACGGCCGACAGAAGCCCTGCGATCAGGCATACGAGTACGCCGGTTTTAAGGCATTGTCCAAATGAGATAAATCCTTCATTGGCGTTTTTGTATGCGTTACAGGCCAACCAAATAAACAGAATGGGGAATACAAAATAATTAAGTACGCTGACGATAGTTCCGTAAGAGCTCTCGACACCAATCCGCATGATATAGGATACGGCTGCCTGAAGAATCATCAAAACGCCAAACATGACGCCATACATCATCGTTGTTTTGTTGGATGGGGCCGGAGCCGGAGTAGTAAATTCGCTCATAATGTTGCTTTTTTTTGGTTTGAGTTACAAATATAGACATTTGCCGATAGGCTTGCCAAAACGGGCAACAAATAAAATACGCTCAACAGGTTTGGTTTTTAAAAAATTAGTGTAATTTTGCAGGCTCAAACAAAAGAGATAAAATAAAAAGCCAACGCCCGCCACACCTTTCAAGGAAAGCTTCGGGTTGAGGAATTGGCCATAAACAGACAAAACCATGAAAAAAGGAATCCACCCGGAAAATTACAGACTGGTAGCTTTTAAAGACATGTCAAACGAGGATGTTTTTATCACCAAGTCAACTGCCGAAACAAAAGAAACCATCATCCACGAAGGTGTTGAATACCCTGTCGTAAAGATGGAAATCTCCAGAACGTCTCACCCTTTTTACACTGGTAAGTCAAAACTTATCGATACCGCTGGTCGTATCGACAAGTTCCGCAACAAATACGCAAACCGCGGAAAATAATCCCGGTCACGATAAGAGAAGCTTCCTTAGGGGAGCTTTTTTTTTGCCCTTGATCCAAGGCTCGATAACCTTTCTTAATTTGCCCAACCTTTGTACATTTACCATCGGTTAAATTTCACATCATGAATTACATTCTTTTTGACGGTCCGTCGCGCAATGCACTTTTGCCATTTACGTTTACCCGACCGGTGGCCGAAATCCGCATCGGCATCCTCACCATCCGCGAAAAATGGGAGCGCTACCTTGGCGTTACGACTACGACGCTTACCGAGGATTATCTGTCAGCCAAGTATCCGATGGTCGAGCTGGAAGAGAATGTCATGATCAACGCCTCGTTTTTGCCCAATGATGTGTTGGCAGAGATGGTACTTAACCTCGAGCCCAATCAGGTTATCGTAAAAGGCGATACGGTTGTGGCGTTTTATACACAGGACACTCAGGAAGAAGTGGATTTTGACTCGTATGAGCACATCGAGTACAGCCACGACGGATTGACCGTGAACCATACCTGGGATATTTTTGCCAAGAACGATGCGGCGCTTAGGGAAGATTTTGAACTGATTACACACGACAGGCGTTCGCAGCCGATTCCGGCGAGTGTTAATGTGCTGTCGGCCGAAAATATTTTCATCGAGGAAGGCGCCAAGCTCGAGTTTGTGACGCTCAACGCTTCAACCGGCCCCATCTACATCGGACGCAACACTGAAATCATGGAAGGTTCAGTAATCCGCGGGCCGTTTGCCTTGTGCGATGGCGCTCAGGTAAAGCTCGCGACAAAGGTTTACGGTGCCACCACCGTAGGGCCGGAATGCCGAATTGGCGGCGAGGTCAACAACTCGGTGTTGTTTGGGTATTCCAACAAAGGCCACGACGGATTCCTTGGAAATTCAGTTCTTGGCGAGTGGTGCAACATTGGCGCCGACAGCAACAATTCCAACCTTAAAAACAACTATGAACCGGTTAAACTATGGAGTTACGAGTCAAAAGGATTTGAGCCGACTGGTTTGCAATTTTGCGGTTTGATGATGGGCGACCACTCCAAATGCGGCATCAATACCATGTTTAATACGGGAACGGTTGTGGGTGTTTCGGCCAACATTTTTGGCAGCGGATTCCCGCGCAATTTTGTTCCGAGTTTCTCGTGGGGCGGCGCATCGGGATTTACAACCTATCTGACCAAAAAGGCGTTTGAAACCGCCCGAATCGTCATGTCGCGGCGTCATGTGGAGTTTACCGATGAAGACGCCAAAATCCTTCAGCACGTTTTTGAGACCACGGCCGAATTCCGCAAATAGATTAAAAACGGAGGGTTTTTCCCTTATCGGTGATCAGTAACGCCCGATAACCCGGAAATTTTGACAGCAGGTTTTTTCCCTTGGTTGCACCCATGACCATAATCGAGGTGGACAGTCCGTTAGCAACTTCGGCAATGGGTCCGGTAACGGTGACGCTGATCAAACCCGTTGCCGGATAGCCTGTTTTGGGGTTGATGATGTGCGAATACCGGACGCCTTCAATCTCTGCATATTTTTCATAACTGCCGGAGGTCGCTACTGATTCCTTAAGCCAAATCTTTTTGATGACCCGGCCCGGACGGAATGGGTCGGCGATACCGATAGGCCAACCCCGGCGGGTTTTGGGTCGGTTGCCCCAGGCTGTCATGTCACCTGTAGCGTTGATGAGTCCGGCGTGGATACCTCTTTCCTGCATCAGGACGCGGCATCTGTCAACTGCGTAACCTTCGCCCAGCGCGCCAAAACCTATTTTCATTCCCGATTTTCGCAAAAAGATCGTTTGGTTTACACTGTCCAGCACAATGTTTTTGTAGCCGACGTTTTGCACGGATTTCCTGATATCCTGTGCCGATGGAACCTCGGTCATCGAGCCGTCAAACGTCCAGACTTTTTCCATGGCGGCAAAGCTGATGTCAAACGCGCCGTCGGTAATTTGCGACAGTTCAATCGCGCGTCGGGTGAGTTCAAAAACTTCCCAATCAACTTTTACCGGTGCGATTCCGGCATTTTGATTGACCCGCGACACCTGCGATTCAGGCTTCCAGTCAGAAATAAGATGTTCAATCCGCGAAATTTCGGTTATGACGTCATCAATGTTTGCGTTGGCTTGCGATGAATCGGCAGCGACCAACGTGATTTCAAACCGTCCGCCCATCAAGTGTGCCGAACGCTTCACAGCGACCTGCGCAAGTCCACATTGGGCAATCAAAAGCAAAAGACAAATGATTCTCATCAATAACAATCGGTTAAAATCTGTCCGGCGGCCCGATAATCATCAAGCGAAACCTGGTTGTATTTCAGGCTGATGGCATTCAAGGCTTGCTCGACGTCGCGTTGCATGGTAAGCGATCCGCAAATCATTACAACGCCGCCGTTTTTGAGATGCGCCGCAAAAAACACAGCGTCGCGACGGACCAAATCAGTAACGTGCAGGCGGCCGCCCTCGCGTGAGAACGCTAATTTGAGTCCCGCGTCGTATTGAGATACAAACTTTTGGTAAAAATCAGTTAGAACCCCGGCAGTTCGGAACCCCGCATAAATCCTGATGCCGCGTCCTTGGGTGGCCATCCCTAAAAAAGGCGCGACTCCCGTTCCGTTTGCAATCATGACCGTTGGGTTTTCCTTGAGATGAAAATCAGGATTTGGCAGAATTTGCGCCTCAAAAACGGCTCCCGGTTCCAGTCCATGTAAGAAGCCGGATCCGATTCCGCCCGGATGGTTGCGCACGATCAACTGAATGTTGCGGCCAATTTTTCCGATGGAATACAATCGGCGGATTTCCGGTTTGGGATAAATCGCCAGCAAATCACCGGAAGTAAAACTTTCGTTTCCGGCGGGCTTGATGACTAAGCAAAAACTCCGGTCGTCGTCAATTTTTTCAACTACGGTAAAACGGGTGGTCTTGATTCGGCGCGCGCGGTAAACGGCCGGCGTGGTGTCGAGCATCATCCCGGTTTTTTGCGACCAGGCCGCGGCCCATTGGGTAAATTCGATAACGGATTGCTCGTTGACGGTATGCAACGGCAATATCATTTGCGCCCACGATTGTTGAATCAGCGCTTTGTAAGCTTTCTTGGCAAATCCGCAAAAATCCGGATACGACTGTGATCCAAATCCAATCACCGACACCGCCAGCGTCTTGTCTTGCGCCTGTTTTTCCAAAAGTTTCAGGAACTTCCCGGCATTTATCGGCGCATCGCCCAGGCCATAAGTCGACGTCATTAAAATCAGGTGTGTTGCCTTTTCAAAATTCTGGTAATCATCCGGACTTCCCAGATAAACCTGATGGCCTGCAGCCGCAAGTTGCTGGAAAACCGCATGGGCAGAATGCTGTGTTGAGCCTGTTTGCGAACCGGCCAGAATGACAATTTGCGCTTCCTGGGCTTTTGCACCCTTGGCCGAACCTTTCTGCCTTTTTAAGGTAATGGCAAATCCGGAGTAGATAAAAAACAGTATGCCGATGGAGGAAAGCGCCAGGATTCCCGCCCAAACAATGCCGATGCTTCCGGTATGGAGCTCATAACTGAGCACCTGCCACACTTTTGACGCCGGTTCCGGTTTTGTGCTGAGGACTTCGCCCGACTGTTGATGGATTAGAATTTCGCGGTCGGAGAGGTGCACGGTGAAGTATTCCTCAGGTTCGTCGGTAAATGGAAATTCGATTTTCCGGACGTCTTTTAATAAGGTCGATTTGAAAATGTCGAAGGATTCCCAAGGCTTGATTTCAGCAGGAACGGGACTGACGGCCTGGTGCGCGGATTTGTCGGCCGCAAAAACTTCAAACCGGTCCAGTGTCAAATGGGCGCCGGTTGCTGAAATCAGGATAATCGGAATCAACAAAAAACGGCTGATTGATGCGTGAGCGTACGGGAATAAGTTATCGTTCCTGATCGGATTTACGAATACCTTCCATCCCCGCTGCGATACCAATAACGCCAGGCCCGAGGTCGCGATCAGCAAAAGCAAAAATGCCGAAATGCCGACGAGAATCCGCCCGGTATCGTGCAAAAACAGCGACCGGTGAAGCGTTGTCACCCATTGGATGAATTCACTTTTTTTGCGCGGTTCTGTCAGAACTTGGCCGGTGACTGGATTGACAATACCGTTTACTTCATTGCCCGAATCATCAAAACCCTGCAAAGCGACAAACTGGTTGGCGTCAACCGAGAGTTCTACGAGTTCGGGATATTTCTTTTTTAGCGCCGATAGGGTTTCGCTCAGGCGAATTTCATCAAAACCTTCAGCTTTGTAAGGCGGGAGTTTTTCATTGATAGCGTCGACGGCCAGGATGGCGCCCGTTACCGATGCCACAATCAAAAACACCGACGCTAAAAGGGCAAGCGCCAGGTGTGCATATCGCCACACCAATGCCACGTTACTGCTTGATGAGTTTTACGTAACGTATGTATCCGGTTCCCTGAGCTTTGTCGGCAATGCCCGCGTCCGACAGTGGAATTTCGACGTCGCTTGCGTGGTATTTCTGGTTTTCGACCGACGATTCGAACCGCAGTTTGTAGCCTTTGTTGAACTTTGAGTCGTCGAGTGTAAAAGTCGTCACGCTGCGGTTTCCGCCTGTCACCGATGCGCCTGTGATTGCGCTCAGATTGTCCTTTTTGCGTTGCTGAAACTTGTGCCATTCCTTGAGGCTGTCGTACCAGCGCTTGTCGTCGCCCATGACGTAGAGCGTTTTTTCATAGGATCCGTCTGGTTTGATCAGCGATACCACAATGTAAGCGCCTTCGCCCATGTAATTGGACATTTGGAGCATGCATTTGTACTTGGATTGTGACCATCCGATGGTAGAAATCAGCAGGGCGAGTAGTGAAAGTCTTTTCATTATTTCAGGAAGTCGATTGAGATTTTGTTTTTGGAGAGCAGTTCATTTTCGCGCGCCAGGTCAAAAGCGGTTTCATCAAATTCAGTTTTGATGCTCGGATTGGCACCGCCTGCCATCAAATATTTGAGAATTTTATCGTCTTTGGCGATCATGGCCGCTTTGTGAAGCGCCGTCATGCCGTCTTTGTCGATGGCGTTGAGATTAATTCCAAATTTTTTGAGCGCATCCAAAAGAGCAATGTCCTGCTTGGCTACGGCAACGTGATAGAGCGTGCTGCCATCCTTTTGCGGCGTGGTAAAATCGACACCGTTTTGCTCAAGAAGGTTCATTTTTGCGATAAATTCTGAATCGCCGGCGCGGTAGGACTGAACGAGGTGATACGCCAGATTTTTTTCTTCGCGATCAATCAGGGGTTTGGCGCCTTTTGACAGAAGATAGTCTACCATTGCTGATGAACTTGCGCGCACGGCTACAGTCAGAGCCGATTCACCCTTGGCGTTGACGTGGTTGAGGTTCTGCGTTTTCTCAGCCAGCATTTTCACTACTGCCAAATTTTTTTGTGACGCGGCCCGGATAAGTGGTGTATTTCCTTGTTTGTCAACCTGGTTTGTATTGACGCCTTTTTGCATCAGATATGCTACGATGGCGTCCTGATTGGGCTTCCGGGCCACAAAATGGAGGGCGTTTTCGCCTTCGTGGTTAGTAGCGTTGGGATTCAGTTTTACATCGTCCAAAAGGTATTGAAAGACCTCGATAGTATTGGCGCTTCGACGCGGCCCCTGCGCGGCAACAATCAGTGCATAATCGGTGGGTTTTACACCGCGTTTGACCAGTTCGCGCATATTGGCCACTTTGCCGGTTCTAGCCGCATAATCAAAAACTGTGGCTCCGTTTTGGTCGGTTTCGGTAAGTGATAGTCCTTTTTTGACAAGGTAATCGGGCAGCGTCATGTCATTGGCCGACGCGATCGAGAGGTGCATCAGGGTAGCGCCGTTGGAGTAGCGCGCCTTTGGATCAATTCCGGCTGCTAAAAACATATCAAAAATAGCGGGATCGTTCAGTCCGTTGATGCTGCCGTAAACCAGCGGGGCGTTGCCGTTTTGATCTTTGAGGTTGACGTCAAATCCTTTTTCGATCAGCAAGCCAACCAATTCGGCATTGTTCCGGTAGGTTGCCCAATGCAAATAGGTCCGGCCGTCATGGGTGATTTTCTGCGTACCCCCGTTACCTTTTTGCTGAAGCAGAAATTTAATGACTTGGTTTGATGCACCGTTGTTGATAGCCAGGACTACCGGGTCAAAGGCGTTGGCGTCAAACTCGGCGGGGTCATTGCCTTTGAGGATTTCATCGCGGACGTTTTCGACTGTGGGATTGCTTTTCCAGAAAGCCGCGTCAAGTAATGTGTTCTTTTTTTGGGCCGACATTGATGCTACGACCAGGAGAGATAAAAGTAATTTACGCATCACAGAAATTTTGAAATGCAAAAGTACTTATTTAGACTAAATATAAATAGAAAATTTTAAAAAAAGGTTCAAGGTACAGGCTACAGGGTACAAGGCGCAGGGCTTAGGAAAAAATTGACAATTGATAATTGATAATTGACAATTATTTGGAATGTCGTGTAGTGGAAGATTGCGGAATTATGAGAGATTCAAAAATTCAAAGATCTTCAAACTTTAAAGTTTCAAACTAGCTGACCGCTGATGGCTAATAGCTGACCGCTACCCAAACTGTCAACTGCGGCGAAGGCTGACCGCTAATGGCTGACCGCTACCCAAACTGTCAACTGCGGCGAAAGCTGACCGCTGATGGCTAATAGATGACCACTAACCACCGTAAACTGTGAACTCAAAATACTTTAACAATTTCGGCAGAAAATCTGTAGCCGAGTTATTGTTTTTTTATGTTCGGGTATATCCATTGTTCCCCTACCCATTGGTACGAAGTTAGCCGGATTTTTGATTCGTTTGATACAGAAAATCTGCCGAAAAAGTTAAAAAAGAGGCAAGGTGCAAGGCTTAGTAGAGAATTGACAATTGACAATTGATAATTATAGCGAAATGTCGCGTCTTGGAAGATTGCGAATCTATGAGGGATCCAAAGATTGAAAAACGAGGAAATTCAAAGATTAGTGACTCGGAGACTCTAAACTACCTGTTTACGAGATTTACTGTAAACCGTTAACCGT
>CAZIBV010000005.1:0-6544 GCA_964537345.1 uncultured Flavobacterium sp.
AAATCGATTAACTTCGTACCAATGGGTAGGGGAACAATGGATTATCCCAAACAAAAAAAACGCTAACCTGGCTGCAGATTTTTTGTAAAAATTGTTAAAGTTTCAGAGCTGGCTGACTTGTAAATTTTTACAATTGAATTTGGCTTTTATAGGTTTTAATTTCGAGTATCAATCCCTTGCGGTAATTTAAGTGAAACTAATGCTATCACACATGAAAAATTTCGTTGTCATTTTTGCACTTATTGTCGGTCTGAAGGCCAATGCGCAGCAAAATTGTAATTTGACAAATTCATCCGCAAACCCAATTTTGGCCGTTGATACTGCCGATATAAAATGCATTGCGCAAAATTCGGCCAATCCCAAAACCTTGTTTTTTACGTTTGGAATTTGGTGTTCACCATGCAGAGCGCATTTGCCCGGCGCCATCAAACTTGCCGCTGAACACAACTTGGATTTTTATGTGCTGTTGCTTGAAAAAGAAGACGACCAAAAGACTGCACAAGCCATTGAATATTTGAGTAATCTAAAACCCGACATCAAAATTGCCATTCTCAAAGATTCGGTCTATGGCGAAAAGAGAACCAAAAAGAACAAAAAGTTTGTCAACGAAATTACGCCAAAGGAGTTTGAAGCCATCGACGATTACTCCAAATACATTCTTTTGGACAAACAGGGACGGGTGCTGATTGTAACGAATTGGAAAGATAACAGGGACAGCAAAGACTGGCGGGATGACACTGCCGTTCATCAAAAGATCATTTCTTTTTTGTAATCGCCTCCCAGCAAGTATTGACGCCAGAGCATCCGGAAAATGGATAGGCTCGCGGGTGCCGTGCAGGTGCCAAACTGTATGTAAAACGTGCTTTGATCGGTTGATAACTCGCTGCTTTATCAGTTGTTTACCCCGCACTTTTTTGAGAATTTATCGTTACTTTTGTGGCACTCTTTAAGCAACACAATTTTATGAAAACCGACGCTTTTGCGCTCCGCCACAATGGTCCTCGCCACGAAGACCTTTCACACATGTTTAAAACAATCGGCGTGGCCAATATGGACCAGCTGATCTATGAAGTCCTGCCCGACGACATCAAGCTAAAAGCTCCATTAAGCCTTGATCCGGCCATGACCGAGTACGAGTACTTAAATCACATCCAGCAGCTGGGTGCCCTTAACAAAACATACAAATCATACATCGGGTTGGGTTACCATCCGTGCATTGTTCCGCCGGTAATTCAGCGCAACATTTTTGAAAATCCCGGATGGTACACGGCCTATACGCCATACCAGGCCGAAATTGCCCAAGGTCGTCTGGAGGCGCTCCTGAATTTCCAGACCATGGTGATTGAACTTACCGGGATGGAAATTGCAAACGCCTCGCTTCTCGACGAGGGAACTGCAGCTGCCGAGGCGATGGCGCTTTTGTTTGACGTGCGTTCACGCGATCAAAAGAAAAACAACGTCAACAAGTTTTTTGTTTCTGATGAAATCCTGCCGCAAACGCTGTCGGTATTGCAAACGCGTTCAGTGCCGATCGGCGTCGAACTGGTTGTGGGCAACCACGAGACCTTTGAATTCGGATCGGATTTTTACGGAGCGCTGCTTCAGTATCCTGGCAAACACGGACAAATCTTTGACTATTCAGGATTTATCACCAAGGCCAAATCAGCCGATATTAAAATTGCGGTTGCTGCCGACATCCTTTCATTGGTTGCCCTGACGCCACCGGGCGAAATGGGTGCCGATGTCGTTTTGGGAACAACCCAGCGCTTTGGTATCCCGATGGGTTACGGCGGACCACACGCAGCTTACTTTGCCACTCGCGAAGAATACAAACGCTCGATGCCGGGCCGTATCATTGGCGTTACCATCGATGCCAACGGAAACCGCGCACTGCGGATGGCGCTCCAAACCCGCGAACAGCACATCAAGCGCGAAAAAGCCACTTCAAACATTTGTACCGCACAGGTTTTGTTGGGCGTAATGGCCGGAATGTATTCGGTTTACCACGGGCCAAAAGGGCTGCGATACATTGCCAACACCGTCCACGCATCGGCGGTTACACTGGCTGATGCGCTTAACAAGTTGGGCGTCTACCAAACCAATACATCTTTCTTTGACACGCTAAACCTCAAGGCCGACGCCAACAAAGTTCGGCAAGTTGCGCTTGAGCACGAGGTTAACTTCTATTATCCGGATGCCGAAACCGTTGTGCTTTCAGTCAACGAAACCACATCCATCAATGACTTGAATACCATTGTGGCGATTTTTGCCAAGGCGATGGGTAAGGAAGCGGTCAAGATCCAGGAATTGTCAACCTCGGTTGCGCTGCCTGACGCTCTTAAACGCACATCTGATTTCCTCAAGCACGAGGTATTCAACAAATATCACTCTGAAACAGCCCTGATGCGTTACATGAAGGCATTGGAGCGCAAGGATTTGGCGCTAAACCACTCGATGATTTCGCTGGGTTCCTGCACCATGAAGCTCAATGCGGCCGCCGAGATGTTGCCGCTTTCAATGTCCTCATGGAACAATATGCACCCGTTTGCGCCGCTTGATCAGGCCAAGGGATATCAGGTGATGCTTAAAAAACTCGAAAGCCAACTCAATGTAATTACCGGATTTGCCGGAACCACGCTTCAGCCTAACTCCGGTGCGCAGGGCGAGTATGCCGGGCTAATGGTCATCAGGGCGTATCATCAATCACGCGGTGAGTCGCATAGGAATATCGCGCTCATTCCCGCATCGGCACACGGAACCAATCCGGCAACCGCCAGCATGGCGGGCATGGAGGTAGTTGTCACCAAAACGTCCGAGAACGGAAACATCGACATCGAAGATCTTCGCGCAAAGGCCATTCAGCATCGCGACAATCTGGCGTGCCTGATGGTGACGTATCCGTCTACCCATGGCGTTTATGAATCGGCTATCCGCGAGATTACCCAAATTATTCACGAAAATGGCGGTCAGGTTTACATGGATGGAGCGAACATGAATGCTCAGGTTGGTCTGACCAATCCGGCCACTATCGGAGCAGACGTTTGTCACCTGAACCTGCACAAGACTTTTGCCATCCCTCACGGAGGTGGAGGTCCCGGTGTCGGGCCAATTTGCGTCGCCAAACACCTTGTGCCGTTTTTGCCAACCAATCCTGTTGTTCCAACCGGCGGTGAAAAAGCCATTACGGCCATTTCGGCTGCTCCATGGGGATCGGCGCTGGTTTGCCTGATTTCATACGGATACATTACGATGTTGGGCGCTGAAGGTCTTACCGAGGCAACCAAATATGCCATCCTGAACGCCAACTACATCAAGGAGCGTCTTAAAGGACATTTTGAGACTTTGTACTCAGGCGAGATGGGCCGTGCCGCGCACGAAATGATTTTGGAGTGCAGGCCGCTCAAGGAAAAAGGTATTGAAGTGACCGATATTGCCAAGCGTCTTATGGACTACGGGTTCCACGCGCCTACGGTGTCTTTCCCGGTTGCCGGAACGCTTATGGTTGAACCTACTGAAAGTGAAAATCTGGAAGAGCTTGACCGTTTTTGCGACGCTATGATTTCCATCCGCAAGGAGATTGAAGCCTGTACAGCCGACGACAAAAACAATGTGTTAAAAAATGCGCCGCACACCCAGGCGATGCTTACCGCCAATACCTGGGACTTTCCGTACACCCGCGAGCAGGCCGCATTCCCGTTGCCTTATTTGCACGACAACAAGTTCTGGCCTACCGTCAGGCGTGTTGACGATGCCTACGGCGACAGAAATCTGGTGTGTTCATGCGCGCCGATTGAGGCTTATATGTAAAACCAATATCCCCGCTCCGGCGGGGTTTTTTATATGAATGATATTGAAACCCGCGCCGATCTGGAAGTTTTGATGGCGGCTTTTTATGAAAAGCTTTTGGCCGACAACCGCATCGGCTATATTTTTACGGATGTCGCCAAGATCAACTTGCCGGAGCACTTGCCTAAAATTGTCGATTTTTGGGAGTTGACTCTTTTTAACACCGGCTCGTATCAAACCAATGTAATGCGCGTTCACCTTGATTTAAATCAAAAGACGCCGTTTGAAGCATCGCACTTTAAAATCTGGCTTGATCATCTTTACGCCACAACCGACGCGCATTTTACCGGGCCAAAGGCTGAAATGCTCAAAACCCGGGCACTGTCCATCGCTACGGTAATGCAGATCAAGATGCACTGATCCGGAATTGTAACGGCCAAATTTCGGCTGATACTTTTGGATTATCATTACCTTTATAAAAAATGTGAGCTATGAACGTTAAAATCAGCGGTTCGGGATCCTACATCCCTGACAACGTTATCGACAATACTGATTTCCTGGCGCACGTTTTCCTGGATGAAACGGGAAATCCGCTTGCACCAAACGATGAAGTTATCCGCAAGTTTCGCGAAATCACGGGCATTGAACAACGGCGCTATCTCGACGACAATCTCACCACGTCTGATATCGCATTCCGCGCTGCCCAACTGGCCATTCAGGATGCCGGTATCGATCCGGAAACTCTTGATTATCTAATTATGGCGCACAATTTTGGTGACGTCCGCAAAGACGCGATACAATCGGATATTGTTCCAAGTCTGGCCAGTCGCGTCAAGCAAAAACTGGGCATCAGGAATCCAAAATGCGTTGCCTATGATTTGCTTTTTGGTTGTCCGGGATGGATTGAGGGCGTCCTTCAGGCCAATGCGTTTATCAAATCGGGGATGGCCAAGCGCTGTCTGGTCATTGGCGGCGAAACCCTTTCACGCGTTATCGATCCGCACGATCGCGACTCCATGATTTATGCCGATGGAGCCGGCGCTACCATCATTGAGGCCTGCCCGGATGGCGAAGGGTTGTTGGCCTATGAAAGTGCAACTTTTGCAGCCGATGAAGCGGGTTTCCTATATTTTGGAAAATCCTACAACAAGTCTTTGGATCCCGATGTAAGGTATATCAAAATGCATGGGCGGAAAATTTACGAGTTTGCCCTTGGTCAGGTTCCCCAGGCCATGAAGAATTGTCTCGAGGCCAGTGGAGTGCCTATTGCAGATGTTACAAAAGTGCTGATCCATCAGGCCAATGAAAAAATGGACGAAGCCATTATTCACCGTTTTTACAAACTGTATGGGCAGACAGCGCCAAAAGGCATCATGCCCATGAGCATTCACAAGCTGGGCAACAGCAGCGTGGCTACGGTTCCAACACTTTACGATTTGTTGGTCAAGGGAAAATTGGAAGGGCATAGTGTTTCAAAAGGCGATGTGTTGATTTTTGCATCGGTAGGTGCAGGAATGAACATTAATGCGTTTGTGTACCGTCTATAAAAGGTAATCGGCGCAGAATCAGGACGAGCCTGAAACCACACCGAAAACCAACGACAATCGTAAATACCTTTATATTAAACCTTCATCGGCAAAACTGTAATAATGCTGCTCGGTGATGATCAGATGGTCGAGCAGGCGGATGTCGAGATGATCTCCCGCACTTTTTATTTTCTTGGTAATGTCCCTGTCGGCCTGACTGGGAGAGAGCGCTCCCGACGGATGATTGTGGCACAGGATGATGCCCGTTGCGCCGTGACCAATCGCATTTTTGTACAACAGCCGCACATCGACGACCGTCCCGGTAATACCGCCCTTGCTGAGTTGGGCTTTTGAAATCACCTTATTGGAATTGTTGAGGTAAAGAATCCAGAATTCTTCGTGCCCGAGATGTCCCAGCAGCGGTTGCATCAAATTGAATACACTGGCACTTGATGTGATCTTATCCAATTCAACCGGCGTTTCAGCCCGACGTCGGCGCGTGATTTCCATTGCAGCGAGCAAGGTCACCGCCTTGGCTGGCCCGATTCCTTTAAAGGCCAGCAGTTGCGGTGCCGTTGATTTTCCAAGCGCCGAGAGTCCCGCAAAATGTGACAGAATGCGTTTGGCGAGGTCTACCGCACTTTCCCGCGAACTGCCCGATCCCAAAAGGATCGCAAGCAATTCGGCATCGCTCAGGGTCGACGGGCCGCGCTCCAGGAGTTTTTCCCTGGGTCGGTCATCATCGGCCCACTGCCGTATCGGAAATGAAGTAATCTCGGTCATGTCGCAAAGTTCTGCGAATGCCGTGAAGGTTGGTTACAGATTTTCTGCCGAAAATGTTAAAATATCAGTTTGGCCACGTCGGCAAAGTCCAGCCCGCCGTAGTTGCCTGAACTCATCAAAAGCAGCGCACTGTTTTGTAAATCAGCGTTCTTAAGGAAAGATTCAAAGTCTTTTGGGTTTGTGTAGACTATCAGGTCCTTGCGGTTAAAAGCCTGCGCAATCTGTTCGGCCTGAATTTCCTCGAGCTTTTTGATCTTGACGGCTTCAGGCGAATAAAACACCACGGCCACGTCGGCGGCATCCAGAGCGCCCTCGTATTGCTGTAAAAAATCAGGGTTGAGGCTGCTGTAGGTGTGGAGTTCCAGACAGGCGATGAGTTTTCGGTTTGGGTATTGTTCACGCACGGCCTTGGTGGTGGCCAAAACCTTGCTGGGCGAGTGTGCAAAATC
>CAZIBV010000005.1:6644-11409 GCA_964537345.1 uncultured Flavobacterium sp.
TCTTCATTGTAAACCAGAATCCCGCCAGGGGTAATTTTAGAGATGAAAATTTCAAACTGTTCCAGGTAGTTTTCAAACGTTGGGAAAACGTTGATGTGATCCCACGCAATGCCTGAAATCAGCGCGATATTGGGTTGATACAAATGAAACTTGGGTCGGCGGTCGATGGGAGACGAAAGGTATTCATCGCCTTCAAGCACCATGAAATCGCTGTCTTGTGTCAGTTTTACCATGGTGTCAAATCCCTCCAGTTGTGCGCCCACCATGTAATCGACATCGCGTCCGCAAAACTGCATCACATGGAGGATCATACTGGTGATGGTCGTCTTGCCGTGTGAGCCGCCTATCACCACGCGAGTCTTGTCTTTTGACTGTTCAAAAAGAAATTCCGGATAGGAGTAAATCTGCAAGCCCAGTTCCTGCGCCCGAAGCAGTTCCGGATTGTCGGCCCGCGCGTGCATGCCTACGATCACCGCGTCCAATTCAGGGTTGATATTATTGGCGTCCCAGCCCATTTGCGCAGGCAGGAGTCCAGCTTTGGCCAGGCGTGAATATGAAGGTTCAAAAATGGCATCGTCACTTCCGGTAACGTGATAGCCTTTTTGTTGAAGGGCAAGGGCAAGGTTGTGCATGGCGCTGCCGCCGATTGCGATAAAATGTGCGCGCATCAGGATTTGTTTTTCTGGGAATATTCGGCCATGGTGGCCTTGGCTTTATCGGGTTGATTGGATTTTTTGTACAGATCGGCCAGTTTTTGATAGGTGGTTTTTGATCCGCCCGTCTCTACTGCTTTCTTAAGATGTTTCTCGGCTTCGACCCATCGCTTGAAGTATTCGGCAATGCGTCCGTGTGCCAGGTGTCCGTCGACGGTTGACAGCCGTGCCAGTTCATTGGCGTATCGCCGTGCCTTTGATTCACTCCCGCCCGCAATCCCGGGGAGCTGAAGGTACAATTCCAGCAAGGCCCACCGCGCTTCCAGATGTCTTGGGTCGAGTTCAATGGCTTTTTCAAACGACGATCGGACGTCGGGAATCATGGCAAGTGCCCGAAACTTATTGGATTCCTTTGCCAGCATGCCCAGCGCGCCACCGTATTTGTAGTGTGAATTGGCTGATTTGGGCAATGCGTCCCGCAATTTTTCGTAATAGTCCACCCCTGATTCCCAGTCTTTTTGGGCGCACTTTACGTCGCCAAGAAGCTCAAGGGTAGCTGTTTCATTAGGGTATCGATCCAAATGTTGTTTCAGATAAGTTTCGGCCGTTTTAAGATCGCCATTGGCCATTGCCGCCTTGCCTTTTTGGAAAGCTGATTGGGCCATGCCTGCAACCGACATCAACATCAAACAAATCAGCGTTGCTTTCATCTGGACGAATTTCGTCAAAAATAGATAAAAACTGTTCAATCGCGGTGTGAAAGTATCCATAAAATAACAATTTTCTTCGATGAAATGCATGCTAACAACCGGTCGTAAGCCCTTGATTTTACTGGGTTCGTGCACTTTTTGACGATTAAATGCACCAATGTGTGCAGTTAGTCGAGTTTTGGCGTTAGTTATCCGAAAAATTCTCCTCTCACGTCTATGCAAAATAATTTTGTACAAGCAATGCATTAAGGTGTTAAAGGTATGATACACAATTATTTTAGTCTTTTTAAACGTCATTTTCGCGGTTTTGTTTTGGTGCCGATGCTGTTGCTTTTTGCACTTCAAAACACTGAGGCACAAACCAATCAGACCGTTCTCAACGTTGGGGCGGTGAGCCCGTGGAACGTTCCGGCCGGTGTCACTGAAATAACTGTCGAGGTTTGGGGTGGCGGAGGAGCCGGTGGAGCATCGAATTCAAATAACGATGGCGGTTCAGGAGGCGGTGCCGGCGGATATGCCAGTGCAACCTTTACTGTAACGCCAAACCAATCAATTCCCTTTAGTATAGGAGCCGGTGGAATTGCGGGTAATGTCACGACGGCAAACTCCGGTGGCGCCACCACTTTCCTTGGCCTTACTGGTAATGGCGGCGGCGGCGGAAGACGCAACGGGAATCCGGTAGGACAGGGTGGAACTGGAACAGGTGGTACTGTCAATCAAACGGGCGGCAACGGCGGCAACGGCGGCGGCAGCTCTGGAGGCGATGGCGGCGATGCTTTTGCTGGAGGAAACGGTGGAAATGGAAATTCGAATTCCAATGGTTCTCCTGGTCAGACTCCCGGCGGCGGTGGAGGCGGTGGCGAAGCTACTTTTTCTAGCCGCATCGGAGGAAACGGAGGAAACGGACAAATCAGGATTACCTATACAATTCCACCTGTAATCAACAATCTATCAAGCTGTGTTGCAATTGGTGAAGCCATAAACATTACCGGATCAGGATTTTCCGGTACACATCCCGTCACACAGGTAACCATCAACGGATCGGCAGTACCGTTTACCATTGTCAACAATAGCCAAATTTTGGTAACCATACCGGCCGGAACCACTTCAGGACCGGTCAGGGTTGTCAAATCAGGAGCATTTGCCGAGACAACAACAAATCTTAATATCCAGCCTGATATTGCTGCTATTTCCGGAGCGTCGGCTGTTTGTGTGGGCGCGACCATCAGCCTGGCAAACCCAACGCCCGGCGGCATCTGGTCATCATCAGACGATGCAATCGCCACGGTTGATCCATCAGGGGTTGTAACGGGAATCAGTGCGGGTGCAGTGCAGATCAGCTACGCGATTACGGTTGACGGTTGTACTGTTGCCGTTTATCACAATGTTGATGTGCAATCTACTTTCGCTATTGTTACAGAACCCACGTCAACACAAGTATGTCTGGGCACCAACGCCTCGTTTTCAATAAACGTTACCGGCAGCGCGGGCTATCAGTGGTTCCGCGGAGCCATAGCCCTGACTGATGACGCAGTATATTCGGGAGTTAATACCCCGATATTGACCATCAATGGGGCTGGACCTGGGCAGGTTGACAACAATTATTATTGTGTCGTTTCAAATGCGTGCGCCACTTTAAGTTCGGCAGTGGTTTCTTTGTCGCTATACGATACGCCACAAGTTCAAAATTATACCGAGGCTATCTGCAGCGGACAATCCTTTTCCGTAACTCCTCAAGACGGCAACCCTATTGGGACCGTAGTTCCTGCGGGGACCACTTATACATGGGCGACGCCTGTTATGCCGGCCGGTGTGACCGGAGCTGTTTCAGGAACCGATGAAAGCACTGTTTTTGGAACCCTGGTCAATGAAAGCCCAAATCCTCAGGTTGTGACCTATTGGGTAACGCCAACGGTTGGGACATGTTCAGGAACTCCGTTTAGTGTATCGGTAACCGTTAATCCAACACCAACTGTTTTAAACTATGTCACACAAGCCTGTAGCGGAATTTCGTTTGCAACCGCGCCAGTGCACGGGGCTGGAAATGTGATTCCGGCCGATGTGATGTACAGTTGGGCTGCGCCGATGGTGACCGGCGGGATGACGGGTGGATCGGCAGGAAGCGGGACCCAGATTTCACAAACGCTTACCAACCCTACCGGGGCCATGCAGACGGCTACCTATACGGTGACGGCCAGCAATGCCTGCGGAAATTCGACTTTTACCCTAACCGTGACGGTTTATCCGCAGCCTACTGTGGCAGGAACACCGTTGACGCAAACGGTGTGCTCAGGTACCAATATCAGCACCATTACATTGTCAAACCCCAACGCTGTGCCCGGAGTGGTAACGTACACTTGGACGCGCGACAACCTGACCAATGTAACGGGGATTCCGGCATCGGGCGTGGGTCAAACCATCGACGGCCTGCTGACCAACACTACTGGAGTGGCGCAAACCGTTAACTTTAACCTTTACGCTACCTCTCAGGACGGCTGCGAATCGCTTCCTTATGTTGTAAGCGTAATCGTGTCGCCGATTCCTGTTGCAGTTGCCACGCCTATGAGCCAAACGGTTTGTGCGGGCACTGCGGCCACCATTCTTCTAAGTACATCCAACGCGCTTCCGGGAGTTGTTTTCAACTGGACACGCGACAATGCCAATGTAGGCGGATTGCCAGCCAGCGGTACGGGCGACATCAATACTTCGCTGCTGACCAACGCCACCACGACATCACAAACCGTGAATTTTACCATTACAGCTGGTATTCCCGGATGCCCCGTGGTGACCATGCCCAATGTAACCCTTACAGTAAAGCCTCAGCCGTCATTGGCGGTTTCACCCATTACCCAAACGGTATGCAGCGGCACATCGATTTCAACCTTGGCGTTTACCAATCCAAACGCCATGGCGGGTACCACGTTTTCATGGACGCGCGATAACCTGACCAATGTGACCGGGATTCCGGCATCGGGAACAGGCGCTTCGGTAGCGGGTGTGTTGGAGAATAACACAGGAGTTCCTCAAACCGTTGTATTTACGGTAATGGCATCAAATGCGGGATGCGATTCATTTGCGCTTACCTCTACCGTAGTGGTCAATCCGGCCCCTGTTGTATCGGTTTCGCAACCTAGCCAATCCATTTGCAATAACACGTCGATGACCGCAGTCAACTTTTCAGTGATCAATGGTGTCAGCCCGGTTACTTATTCCTGGACGCGTACCAACACAACCGGGATTACCGGAATTCCGGCATCGGGTACTACAGCCAGTATCGGCGGAACGCTTGTCAACACCACATTGACCACGCAAACCTCTACCATTACCATGGTGGCTACCTATGGCGGATGTTCGGTAACCAGTACCGCTACAGTGACGGTTTACGCACCGTTTACTGCGCCG
>CAZIBV010000005.1:11509-26861 GCA_964537345.1 uncultured Flavobacterium sp.
GATGCAACGTTTTGTAGTGCCACCTCAGCCCAGGTGACGGTGTCAAGCAATGTCACATCATCGGCAACTTCATATGTCATCACACGCAGCGCCAATGCAAGCGTCACCAGCAGCATCAGTTTCCCGCACTCGTCCGGAAACGTTGCGGTTGGCAATACCTACATCATTCCTGACGTACTTACCAACAGTTCGTCAATCGCGCAGGCGGTGACTTATTACATTACGCCTACGGCAGATGGCTGTCAGGGTTCGGCTATTCAGATTCGCGTTTACGTGGCGCCAAACCTGCAGCCGGGAACCATCGGAACCGACCATTCAATATGTTCATTTGGAAATCCCAACATTCTTACACAAACTAGTCCGGCGGTTGGCGTCAACCTTACCTATCAGTGGGAAAGCGCTACATCGTCAACCGGACCATGGTCACCTATCGCGGGAGCTACAGGAACTACGTATGATCCGCCAGCCGGACTTACCGTGACAACCTACTATCGCCGCGTAGTGACATCAACCGTTGGTGTTACTGTTTGTTCGGTGGCCAATACGACTCCGGTAGTGGTCACTGTCAATGACATAACGGCTGGTGTGATTGGAATTGATCAGACCGTTTGCGCCGATGAAATCCCGGACCCGATTACCAATGTTACAGCTGAAACCGGCACCGGAACGTTTACTTATATGTGGCAAAGCAGCCCGAATGAATTTGGACCGTGGACCGATATGGGTATCACCACACAAACCCTGACTTTTACAGCCCCACTCGCTCAAACAACTTACTTTAAGCGAATTACTACATCGACACACGGCTCGGCTGCCTGCTGGGATGAAACCAATGTTGTGGCCGTTATTGTTAATCAGGTGTCTGGCGGAACCATCGGCAATGATCAGACACTATGCGGAGCCAGCAACAATCCGTCGCTTATCCAGCAACTGACGCCGGCTACCGGTTCAGGATCGCTGACGTATCAATGGCAAAGTTCAACCGCCGCCGATTGCAACAGCGGATGGACCAACATTCCAGGCGTTGCAGCACTTGGTATGCAATACGATCCGCCGGCCGGTGTATCGGTAACCACGCGCTACCGCAGGGTGACTACCTCGACACTTAACGGTGTGGCTTGTACGGCGGTGAGCAACTGTATCACGGTAACGGCCAATCCTGTTACAGGCGGAGCCATTGCCGGAAACCGCACGGTGTGTTATGGCGGCGATCCGTCGGCGTTTACCCAGGCGGCTGCTTCAACCGGATCAAATTTGTCTTATCAATGGCAGATGAGCACCGTGAGTGGTGTGGGCCCGTGGACTGATATTTCAGGTGCCGACCAGCCAACGTACGACGCGCCCGGACCTGTTACACAAACTACCTATTACCAGCGACTGACTTTCTCGACCGTTGGTGTGGATACCTGTGAAGCTGCATCAAACTTTGTGACGGTATTCGTCAACGAGGTGACAGCTCCTGTTTTTGCGGCCGGACCGGTAACCTGCGCAGGCGAGGACCCGGCAGCGTTCAACCTGATTACGCCTGCATCGGCAACCGGAACCCTGACGTATCAGTGGCAAAGCAGCACCTCAGGATGTGCAGGTCCGTGGACTAACATTACGGGCGCCAACACTGCATCGTTTGATCCGCCGGCTGTTTCACAAACGACATACTATCAACTGGTAACAACCTCGACGCTCAACGGCGTTTCATGTACGGCTGCGAGCAATTGTATCGTTGTGTCGTTTGTTGGGAAAACCTGGAATGGAAGCATCAGCCAGGATTGGAATGTCCCGGCAAACTGGACGCCATCAGGAGTACCTACATTGGGTCACTGCGTCGTTATCCCACCGTCGGCAAACAATCCGCGCGTGCTGGGGTCAGGATTTGAGGCGCTGGCCAAATCAGTCACTGTACTCGGCGGCGGAAACCTTCGTGTCCTAACCGGAAATACGCTTGTAGTGGAAGATGAGGTTAACGTCCATGCCACTGGAACGCTCCATATTGAAAGCAGCGCCAGCCTGGTGCAAAATTCAAATGCAACCAACAGCGGAACGGTGACCATCGAACGCACCACAACGCCAATGTACCGCTTTGATTATACCTACTGGAACTCACCGGTAGAGATGGGAACTTACACGCTGGGCCATCTGTCGCCAAATACCCAATTCGACAAGTATTACAGCTGGAATCCGTCGATTGGCGGTGGTGCCGGCAACTGGGTTCAGGAAAGTACGGCAACGGTAATGGATCCGAAAAAAGGATACATTGTGAGAGCGCCAAACAGCTTCTCATTTACGCCAACGGTATTCACTCCGTATACGGCAACATTTATCGGAACACCAAACAACGGTGACTTTGACATTCCGGTAACGGTTGGTACGCTTGGGCCGGCCACAACCGATGACAAACTTAACCTTATCGGCAACCCGTATCCGTCGGCTATCGATGCTGATTTGCTGCTGAACGATCCGCACAACAGTACATTGCTGGAAGGAACCATCTATTTCTGGACGCACAACGCGCCTCCAAGTGCTGCAAACCCTAATCCGTTTTACGGAAGCTATACTTACAACTACAGTCCGTCCGGATATGCGTCTTATAATGCAACCGGCGGAACCACGACCGTACCTTCCGGTTATGGAACGGCGCCAACGGGTTATATCGCATCGGGCCAATCGTTCTTTGCCATCGGCATCCAGAGCGGTCAGGTTCAGGTGACCAATGCCATGCGGGTTCGCGGGCAGAACAATACTTTTTTCCGTCCGGGAGGCGAACAACTTACCGCAGCGCCGGAACGCCACAGGATATGGTTGAATTTTGCCAACACCCAGGGGCTTTTCAGCCAGACGCTGGTGGGATATGTTTCCGATGCGACCAACGGTATCGACCGACGTTTTGACGGGCCGACAATGTCTGACGGTTTTGCGCTGTATTCAATCGCCGACGGAAAATCACTGGGAATCCAGGGCCGTTCGCTGCCATTTGACGCAACTGATGTAGTTCCGCTTGGATATACCGCGTCGGCCGCCGGACAGTACACCATTGGCATCGACCGCGTTGACGGACTGTTTGAGCATCAGGATATTTTCCTGGAAGACAAATTGCTTGGAACCGTACATGATTTGAGGCAGAGCGCCTACACTTTCACTGCACCGGCAGGAGTTGTCAATGACCGCTTTGTGCTTCGCTACGTGCAAAGCCAACTGTCGACTCAGGAACTTGCGGCAGGCCAATATATTGCGTTTGTGGCCGATGGCATGCTAACCGTATCCACCCGCGAGGACATCAAAGCCATTTATCTGTACGATATGACCGGCAAGCGGATCAGGACGTTCAAGCCGGATTCAGGAGATCAGTTTACAGCGCCTTTTGATGCTGCACAGGGCGTGTACATGATTAAAATCCATCTTGTGGGTGGCGAGGTGCTTTCAGGTAAAATAGCCAATCAATAGTACTGCTTGATACTGAGTTGATTATTGTTGAAAACTTTTATAAACATGCAAACCCGCTTCACTAGGCGGGTTTGTTGTTTTAATTTAAGAAAAAAGTTGCTAATCTGTCATTTCGCCTTAACTTTTTTTTGTGAATTGTTGGAACTTGGTTATTTTTGGTAACGACCCTACAATAATTACAAATGAAAGCAGTTGTCTTGCGGCGCATCGTGGTGATGTGCTTTTTCATATTAGCCGGTTTTGGCGCAAAAGCACAGATCGTTCACATCGACCCAGCCGGTGATGGTGGTTTTTCTACCGGGACTTCGTTACTTGCGAACGGATGGGATACGAGTAACGGCGGAGCAACGCAAACTGTCTGGGCCTGTAATGTGGCGCCATACGGAGCACCGGGCAACCGGGCAGCCTTTATCTCCCAAAATGGTTCAACGCAGTATACAAATACTTTGACGGCTAATCGCGTTGTTCATATGTGGCGTCAGGTAACGGTTCCGGCAGGAAACACTATAATAAACCTTAGCTTTACCTGGAAGTGTGTGGGCTTTGGGGTTGAAGACAGAATGCGGGTTTTTGCAGTGCCGAATACCTACACGCCCGTTTTGGGAACTCAAATATTTCCTACATATACCCAAGTAGGACTTGCCAACTATTCCGGCCAAGGCACCTGGACAACAGCCAATATCACCTTGCCGGCATCGTTGGCAGGGACAACTTTTAAATTGGTTTTTGAATGGCGTAACGACGGATTAAACAATCCAAACGGTTTGCCGGTTGCAATCGACGATATTTTGCTGACCTCCGACGCGCCACCGGTCCCGGATGACTGTGTTGCCGCCAGTGCACTTACGGTAAGCCCGACGATGGCTTGTGTCACATCAGTATATGGAACTACAGTTGGAGCTACACAGTCGCTGCCAGGCATTACGTGTAACGGACAAACAGGTTTTGCCGATGACGACGTTTGGTATTCGTTCACGGCTACGACTGATACGCATATCATATCGGCCACGACCACCACATTTGACCACGTAATCGACGTCAGGTCAGGTGCTTGTGACGGCACAACTATCGGCTGTTCAGACTCTGTTTTGGGCGTCGGTACCGAATCAGTAACCGTGACGGGTCTTACCGTTGGATCGACTTACTTTGTCAGGGTTTATAGTTACCTTCCGGGAATTTATGGCGATTTTACCATCTGCGTTACCACGCCTTCGCCCCCAACAAACGACAATTGTGCGGGTGCCGTGACATTGCCGGTCAGCGCCTCCCTGACGTGCGCCAGCCCTACAAGCGGAACAACGTTATATGCCACGCAGTCGCAGGCCGGATGCACCGGGAATGCCGACGACGACGTATGGTATCAGTTTACGGCCACTTCAACTTCACATTTTGTGACCGTCAATCCTGGAACCTTGACCGATGCCGTCGTGCAGGTATTTTCCGGGACATGTGGAACTCCGGTTAGTATTTCCTGTACTAACAGTACAAACGGTGCCAACGCTGAATCGGCTGCCGTTTCCGGCCTGACAGTGGGAAGTGTCTACAGAGTGAGGGTTTATTCGGCAGGAGGAGCAGGCAATCAGGGAACGTTTACCATCTGTGTAACGACGCCACCGCCCGGCCCAATCAACAATACCTGTGCGGGTGCGATTTCGTTGCCTGTAAATGCTTCGTGTACTTTCCAGACTTTTTCAACCATATCGGCTACCGACAGTGGCGTGCCCAATCCGGGCTGTGCGTTTTATTCGGGCGGAGACGTTTGGTTCTCGGTTGTGGTACCGGCTTCCGGAACGATCATCGTCGATACCCAGGCAGGCGGAATTACTGACTCCGGGATGGCGCTTTATACCGGCACTTGCGGCGGACTTACGCTTTTGGAGTGCGATGACGATGATTCGTCCTCAGGCTTGATGTCATCGATCACGCGTTCAGGACTGACGCCGGGAACCACCATTTTTATCAGGGTTTGGGAGTTCGGGAATGATAATCCCGGCACATTTGGTATCTGTGTAACCACCTTTACGCCGTCCGGCAATGACAACTGTTCAGGCGCGGTGAGTTTAACCGTTAACCCTAACAGCGGTTGTGTTTCCTCATCAATAGGAACTACAACCGGTGCTACCCAATCTCAGACAGGCTGCTTTGGAACGGCCGACGACGATGTCTGGTATTCCTTTACCGCTACTGCAACATCGCATGTGGTGACCGTAACACCGGGAACTATGTATGACGCTGTTATACAGGTGTTTTCAGGAAGCTGTGGGTCACTTTCCAGCATTGCCTGTGTCGATAACACTTTTGGAACCAGCAATGAGGCGGCCACCGTAAGTGGACTTACTATAGGACAAACTTATTTTGTCCGCGTTTACAGTTGGTGGGGCGCAGGCGACGAAGGAACTTTTACTATCTGTGTGACTACGCCTGTGATTCCAACTCCCTGCACGCCCGGACCTGGAACGGGAACAACCGCTCTGGGCTGCCCGTCGGTTATTTCCGGTGGTCTTGGTTTATCCGGCGCCGATCCTGCACCACTCAACTGCCTTGGGTCAAATTGTACCCAACTTGAAGCAACTTACCTTCAATTGGGCAACACAACCAACTATACCTTTGAACAAATTCCTTTCAATCCACCTTATCAGTTTGATTGTCTTGCCAACCCGGTGAGTGTCAATATTGATGACGTGTGGTCGCCGATGGTAACGCTGCCGTTTAACTTTTGTTTTTACGGCAACAATTACAACCAGGTGCTTATCAGTTCCAACGGTGTCATTACGTTTGATACGACCAACTATTCGCCGGGCGGATACTCTACGTGGTCATTTGGGAATACCCTCCCGAGCACATCGCTATTCATGAATAGTATTTTTGGAGTTTACCACGACATCGATCCAAGCCTCGGAGGTCAGGTAGGGTGGGAACTGATTACACTCAACACCGGATGCCGCGCGCTGGTGACGGCATGGCATGATGTGCCGATGTATAGCTGTACGTCAACTTTGTTTACCGGCATGATCGTGCTTTATGAAAATACCAACGTCATAGAAGTTTATGTCGAGGAGAAAAATATCTGTTCAAGCTGGAATGGAGGCAATGCGCTGATCGGAATCCAGAACGCCACCGGAACCGCGGCTGTTGCACCTCCTGGCCGAAACTCGGTAACTGCCGACTGGAACGGGATTCCAGGTGGCGAAGCATGGCGATTTACTCCAAGCGGCCCGTCGATTACTTCCATCCGATGGTTTGAAGGGCCAACGGCTACCGGAACGCCCATTTCTACCGGACTGGATGTTATCACCGTTTGTCCGAGTGTGACCACAACATACACTGCAGAGGTGATGTACACGCTTTGTAACGGCACCATTCTTAGAGAGGAGGAGTCGGTACTGGTGACGATCAGCCCAAGCAAAGTTTGGAACGGAAGTGTGAACACAAACTGGAGCGTCGCCAATAACTGGACGCCGCCGGGAGTTCCTACCAACCTGGATTGTGTGGTGGTTCCTAACGTGGTGAATGATGCCTATGTTCAGGGAACATCCTATGACGCTTTTGCCTATAGTGTCAATGTTCAAAACGGAGGCTTGCTACAAATCAACTCCGGAAACAATCTTACCATTACCAATTATCTCAACGTGGCGCCCGGTGGAACGTTTAACATCATGAATTCAGGAAGCCTGATTCAGGTTTTGGACGTTGCCAATACGGGAATCATGAATATGGAGCGGATTACGTTGCCTATCTACCGGTTTGATTATGTTTACTGGAATTCGCCGGTCACACTGGCGTCCAATTATACACTTGGCATGCTTTCGCCCAATACCCAATTTGACAAGTATTACAGTTGGGAGCCGTGTTGTACCGGACTTGGCGGAAGCGGTAACTGGCTGCAGGAATCGGCGGGAACTGTGATGGATCCGCGTAAAGGTTACATTGTACGCGGCCCCAATACATTCTCGTTTACACCCGATGTCAAAACGCCCTACACGGCTAATTTTATCGGAACACCCAACAACGGGCAAATTGTTAGTCCAATCAGCTTTGGAAATGCCCTCCCGGAGAATGACAAATGGAACCTGATAGGCAACCCGTATCCGTCGTCGGTTTCGGCAACAGCGTTCATTTCATCCCTTAACAACAGTACTATTTTAGACGGAACGCTCTATTTCTGGGCGCATAACACCGCGCCTGCCGAGATTGTTGATCCTTTTTACGGCGACTTTGTCCTGAACTATACCGGTACTGACTATGCTGCCTGGAATTCCACAGGCGGAACGGCGGCGTTTTCCGGTGGTCAGACGCCAAACGGCTACATCTCGGCCGGACAGTCTTTCTTTGTAAAAGCCAAGGGCATACCAGGCAATGCGATCTTTGAAAATTCAATGCGTCGTCCGGATTATAACGTGCAGTTTTTCCGCCCGGGTGAAGGTCAAATGCCATCGAGTGGAATAATTGATGAGGATCCGCGGGAGCGCCATCGCATCTGGCTTAACCTGCAAACTGAAACAGGACTTTTCAACCAGACATTGGTTGGATATGTACAGGGTGCCACAGTGGGCAAAGACCGCGATTTTGACGGCGAACATTTCAGCGAAGGATCGGCCATGCTGTACTCGTTGATCGACGACAAAAAACTGGTCATTCAGGGACGTTCGCTGCCTTTCTCGGCCGATGACACGGTTCCGCTGGGTTACACCGTCGCACAAACGGTTCAGGCTTCGATCAGGCTGTCGGATATTGACGGGCTTTTCAACTCGCAGGATATTTATCTGGAAGACAAGTTGCTCAATGTGATTCACGATTTAAAATCCGGTCCGTATAATTTTGTGGCCGAGGCAGGCACTGATCTGGAGAGGTTTGTACTCCGATATACCAACGGCACGCAACTTTCATCGGAATCCTGGAGTAGTGCCTCAACCGTAGCCTACATTTCGCAAGGTCATCTCAACGTGCGCGCACAAGCTGAAATCAGCCAGATTGTCCTTTACGATGTATCGGGCAAAAAAGTACACACCTTTACCAACGTAGGTGCTTCGCCGGTGCGGGTTCCGTTTAATTTTGCCAATGGGGTCTATGTGGCGCGGATTGAAATGTCCGACGGTTCATCGGCTGTAAAGAAGTTGGTTCACTAAAATCCAATCCGCTTTAGGGCGGATTTTTTTTATGAGATTGTTTTTTTTGCTGTTCCCGATTTTGGCGTTTTCACAGGTTTTAAAAGGACGTGTGGTCGATCAGGCCAACAACCCGCTCGAATCGGCGACGGTATTCATTGCGCAATCTACCGCGCGTGCCACAACCCAGGCCGATGGTTCTTTTTGGCTGGAGGTTCCGTCGGGCAGTTGGCAGTTGGTGGTCACCTATGTCGGTTATGAATCGGTAGTGGTGCCGTCATCGCAATTTTCCGGTTTTGATCAAATCCAGGTGATAAAATTGTCGCCCATCGCCGAACAGATCCGCGAGGTATCGGTTATGAGCGCCAAAGACCGTGAGCGCTATCTCAAACTATTCAAGGAGCATCTGCTCGGCACAAGTCGCAACGCCGACAAAAGTAAGCTGCTCAATCCGGACGTGGTCAGTTTTAATTACGACATGGCAACCCGAACGCTCGAAGCCTACGCCGATGAACCACTGCAGATAGAAATCCCGGCCCTCAACTATCATCTTGAACTGGTGTTGGCCCATTTCAGCCTGAACTGGAACGCCAACCTTGTCAAGTTTGAAGGCTATGCCAGTTACAGCGACCTGCTCACGGCCGATGAGGTTAATATCAGAAAAATCACTAAGAATCGACAGGCTGCATATTTGGGATCGTCCCAGCATTTTTTGCGGGCGGCGTATAATAATACCTTAAGCGATGAAGGATTTGCGGTTCGCGCATTTGCAAAAAAGCCAAATCCGGCTTATCCCTCACCGGAGGTCCGGAAGGCGCTGTTTGAACAATTCCGGAAGACCAACATTTATCCTGAAGAGTTGCGTATTCCCGAGTATATTTTTACGTTTAAGCCCGGACTATTAAAGCCCGATGAGTTTATCGCCAGAGTCCGCGGTGTGTACAGCATTTTCATGGACGATTATTTGGAGATCACCTATATGAATGCGCCCGAGGAAGAACGCTACACAAAACGCTACAACCGATCGGGCGTACAGCAGGTATCCCAGGTAAAAGCCAACAGGGCGGTTGCGTTTTATTCTGACGGAACATATACTGATGTCGACGGCCTTGTCTTTTTTGGCTACATGGGATGGAAAAAACTTTCAGACATGGTTCCGAATGATTACGTGCCGGTGGATGAAGATTAAAACCAGATACCTTGCTCACCGATAGCGTACAATTGCATCTCATACCGCATCCACGTAAAATAAAAAAATCCGCCACAATGGGCGGATTTTAATTTTATAGCGGTGGATTATCTAACGATAGTCATCTCATCTACGATGTGTTTGGCTCCCGAGAAGTTCTCGATTACCCAAAGCACGAAGCGGATGTCTACGTTGATGGTGCGCTGCAGGTTTTTGTCAAAGATAACGTCGCCTGCCATCGCCTCGATGTTTCCGTCAAACGCAAGACCGATCAGTTCACCTTTTCCGTTGAGTACAGGCGACCCCGAGTTTCCACCCGTAATGTCGTTGTCGCTCAGGAAGTTTACGTGCAGCGAACCGTCTTTATCGGCATAGCGTCCGTAATCGCGTTTTTTGTTCATTTCGATCAATTCAACCGGAAGATCAAATTCGGCATCGCCTTTTTTGTACTTCTTCACCATGCCGTCCATGGTTGTGTAGTTGTTGATTTTGGCGTCATTGCGCTTATCGGCCGGCAACGCGCGAACTTTTCCGTAGCTAAGTCGAAGCGTCGAGTTGGCGTCAGGATATTTGATATCGGCGATGTTCGACACGCGAAGCCCTTCAACCATTTTGCGGAACCCGGCAGTAAAGGCATCCTGCGCCTTAACCAGATTGTCCGAACGTTTGTTGAAATGGTTGACCAAATCATTACCCAATACATAGATTGGATCGGCAGCCAGCTGTTCGGCATTTGGCGCGTCCAGGAACGATTCAATTTTCTTGCGGTCGGCCAGGATACTGTTTGCCATGGCGTAGTCGGCAAATTTTCCAAAATCCTTGCTGTATTCGCTGCTGATTTTTTCTACCGCAGGCGCGATAGGATATCCAACTGATTTGCTGCTGTAAAGCGCAAGTTGGGCCGCCATGATGTCGCGCTCGGCCGGAATGTAAACTTCTTTAAAGAGTTCGTCGGCCATTTCCTTGATGGCAGGTGCCATGCTGGCGCGTTTGGCTTCATCAGCCTTGGCATATTGGTCCAGTTGACGGGCCATTCCGCGGAATCCTCCTGAAAGGAATGACGACGTGCGCAAAAACTGCATCAGGTAATTGTCGTGACGAGCCTTTTCATTGGTCATTCCGTACCATGCGTTGATATCGGCAATTACGTTTCCGTACTTGGCTTTGTTTTCAGGTTTGTTGGCCCATTTGTTAAACTTGGCCTCCTGTTCGGCCTTGGTCTTGGCCGTGCCAAATTTGGTAAGCGCGTCAATCATACCCTGACGGTTTTTCCAGTAGTTTGCCGTTTGAGCGTATTTTGAAGCGTACATCAGGTTTACGTCTTCGCTTTTTTCCATGTGTTTTTTCATGGCGTCCATTCCGGTTTTTGCACCTTCAACCCATGCAGGATAAGCAAACTTCACGTTCTGCTCGATTCCGCCTGCAGGCATCCAACGGTTGGTGCGCCCCGGATAACCAAGAATCATGGCAAAGTCATTTTCCTTAACGCCCGAAATGTTTACCGGAAGGTAATGCTTGGGCTTCATCGGGATGTTGTTCTCGGAATAATCAGCAGGGTTTCCGTTAGCATCGGTGTAAACGCGGAACATCGCAAAGTCAGCCGTGTGACGTGGCCATTCCCAGTTGTCAGTGTCTCCACCAAATTTACCCAGGTTTTCAGGAGGTGTTCCTACCAGACGAACGTCTTTAAAATCCTGGTAAACAAAATAATAGTATTCATTTCCTTGAAAGAAAGGACGAACCGATACGGTAAATTTTCCGCCTTCGCTGTTTTCTTTTTCAATGGCGGCAATTTCCTGGTTGATTGCTTTTTCGCGCTCAGCCTCGGTCATATTGTCGTTTACTTTGCCCAGGATGCGCTTGGTCACGTCGTCCATGCGAACAAAGAAGCGCACAAAAAGGTTTTGCGGCTTGAGTTCGTCCTTGCGGGTTTTAGCCCAGAAACCATTTTTCAGGTAGTTTTTCTCGGGCGTAGAAAGCTCGGCAATTTTGTCGTATCCGCAGTGGTGGTTGGTCAGGACCAATCCGTCTTTTGATACGATTTCGGCCGTACAACCGCCGTTGAATTGTACGATCGCGTCTTTAAGCGAGTGGTTGTTGATGCTGTAGATTTCTTCGGCTGTAAGCTGAAGTCCCATTTTTTGCATGTCGCGGTGGTTGAGACGTTCAATGAACATCAAAAACCACATTCCTTCATCTGCCTTTACCGGGAATGCCGACAAAAGAAGCAGCAGGAACAATCCAAATTTCTTCATTTTAAATAATTAAAAAGGTTAATTAAGGTCTAAGTAGCCCGGCTGCTCAAAAAGTTACAGCCGGATTACATTTTGAGCCACAAATATAGCGATAACCCGCAATGGAGATGTCGGCTTTTAACAAAAACGGCAGAAAATCTGTAACCGCTCTCAAAAAATCGCGCGTACCTTCACAAAAAAATAAAATGCATACACCAGATTTATACACCGGAACGGCCAAGGCGCCCGGCAAGACCTATTTTTTTGATGTGAAAAAGCACAAGGAGGGCGGATTTTATCTAAAGGTTTCCTGTAGTCAGGCCAACGCAACGGGATTTGTTCACAACCGGATTATTATCAACGAACGCGATCTTGAGGATTTCTCCCGGGAATTCCAGGTTGCGGTTTACCAACTCAAAACGATGAAGAAGAATCAAAAGTCAAGAAATTCAAAAGCCTAAGGCAGATTAGGTCTTTTTGAGTGAGGCTGCGGCCTGGTTTACCGCATCCCGCAACCCCTCTTTGTAATCAATAATCCGCTGGCGGATACTTTCATTGTGGCTGCCCATGATTTGCGCAGCAAGGATTCCGGCATTCTTGGCGCCATTAAGCGCTACGGTTGCAACCGGAACACCGCCCGGCATCTGAAGAATAGAGAGCACACTATCCCAGCCGTCGATGGAATTGCTGGATTTTACGGGAACGCCAATTACTGGCAGCGGACTCATCGCGGCTACCATGCCCGGTAAATGCGCAGCACCACCGGCCCCGGCAATGATGACGCCAATTCCACGCGTATGGGCATTTTGGCTAAAGCTAAACAGTTTGTCGGGCGTCCGGTGCGCCGATACGATGTCAACCTCGACCTCAATTTCAAATTGCCTGAGCATCTCAATAGCGTCCTGCATGACTGGCATGTCCGACGCACTCCCCATAATAACCGCTACTTTCATATCGCTAAAATAAACGTTTTTTTACTCTTTTTGGGCGTTCCGGCGACTCTAACATCCCCGTTTTTGGAAAGCTCCAAATCGCCGCCGTCGGGCTATCCGCTTCAATCTTTTTTGTCCGGGATTGTCGTAGATAAACTTTAAACCCAAAAAAGGATTTCCGCTGCTATCCCTAACGTGGTCCCAAATCCAGAATCACCGAGCTAACGGCCGGTTAAATTTCTTAAAATTATTTTCCAGAGATCACTTTGATCGTTCTCTTCACCTCGGCCGCAATCTGTCTTGCTTTTTGCATGTCTTCATTGACAATCGTCACGTGTCCCATCTTTCTAAACGGACGGGTTTCCCGCTTTCCGTAAATATGTGGTGTGACACCGTCAATGGCCAGAATTTCCTGGATGTTCTCATAAACCACATCGCCTGAATAACCTTCTTCGCCCACAAGGTTGACCATGACGCCGGCTACCTTGCTCTCCGGGCTTCCCAGCGGGAGGTCGAGAATGGCCCGCAAATGTTGCTCAAACTGCGACGTATAACTAGCCTCAATAGAGTAATGTCCGGAATTGTGCGGGCGCGGAGCCACTTCATTTACCAGTATTCTGTCATCGGTGGTTTGAAACATTTCGACGGCCAAAAGCCCAACATGGTCAAATGCTTCGGAGGTTCTGAGTGCGGTTTCAATGGCTTTTTGCGCCACCGATTTGTCAATCCTCGCCGGACAGATCACGTATTCCACCTGATTGGCCTCGGGATGAAATTCCATTTCCACTACGGGATAGGCCCGGCGCTCACCATTTGGTCGCCTGGCTACGATAACCGCCAATTCATTTTTAAACGGAATCATTTCCTCGGCAATGCATTCGGTGTCGGGAAGCAATTCCACGTCGGCTATGGTACGAACAATTGAAACGCCATTCCCGTCATAGCCAAAGCGCGTAGATTTCCACACAAAGGGCAAGGGGAGATTCCCGTCAAGGAATTCCATGACCAAATCTTTCTTGTTGACAAACCGCTTGAAATTAGCTGTAGGAATATTATGACTAACGTAAAATTCTTTTTGACTTCCCTTGTTCTGGATTTTGCGCAATGTGGCTGCCGAAGGATAAACCTTTTTCCCTTCGTCTTCGAGCGTTTGAAGCGCGTCGGTGTTGACGTGTTCAATCTCGAAGGTGATGACGTCGGCTTTGCGGCCAAAGTTCAGGACGGTTTCATAGTCCATCAGGTTGCCTTGCTCAAACTCGTTGCAGGCCAGTCGTGAAGGCGCATCGGCCGACGGATCCAGAACCCGCGTGCGGATGTCAAACTTTCGGGTTTCGGCCAGGAGCATTTTGCCCAATTGCCCGCCACCCAATATGCCCAGGGTAAACGGTGAAGAAAAGTATTTCATTGTAGTTGTGTTGCCGCAAAGATAGGAATTTGGTGCTGCACATATTTTATTCAACTGGTCAAATTAGCGGTCAAAAATGTTGCATTAGAAAAGGAATCCGTATTTTTACATCGCCCTTTTTAACCTACTTAATGAAAATGCTATGATGACGATCAAAAAGTCGATCCTCATCCCGGCGTCCAAGGAGAGCGTGTGGAACGTGCTCCTGGACGAGCCCTACAACCGGGAGTGGTATGCCGTGTTCGGCAAGAAATCGCCGCCTAAAATCCATTTGGCGCAAGGACAAAAAGTTACTTTTACCGACAACCGTAAAAACGGCGTAACCGGAAAGGTTGCCGCCAAAACACCGTATGAAGTTTTTTCGATTGTGTACGATGGCGTGCTCGTAAACGGCAGGGAAGACCGCGAATCTGAACTCGCCGCTACCGTAAAAGGAGCCGAGGAAACCTATGCGCTGCAGGAGTTTGGCGACCAAACGCTTTTAACCATTGTTTGCGACATGCATGAAGAGCGCTACGATTCAATGGATCGCGCGTGGGACATGGCCTTGCAGCGGATTAGTGAGTTGGCCAACGCCTGTAAAAAAAATCGGAAAATGGGTAAAATGATTTTGAAACTTAAAAATTAGTTTTACTTTTGCGGTCCTGAATGCCCAAGTGGCGAAATTGGTAGACGCACTGTGTTCAGGTCGCAGCGCCTTAGGGTGTGCTGGTTCGAATCCAGTCTTGGGCACAAGCCTTTCCGCGAAGCGGAAAGGCTTTTTTGCTTTTAAGGGCGTCGCGAGTTCCACTCGCGTAAGCCCGAAAAAGCAAAAAAGCACTTTTCACGCGGAGCGTGAAAAGGCTTGTGTAAGACCACCCCTTCAGGATGGCCGGAGGCAATCCAGTCTTGGGCAAGTCGTTTAAAGTGAGCGCAGCGAACCTCCCGCGAGCGCAGCGAGCGCAGCAAGCACCGCGAGCCCTCACCCTTCCAAATCCGCAATCCCTCCTTCATTTCCCTCCCCCGCGTGAGGGATGGAGGCTTTGTCTGAGCTCTTTGCCACGCCTTTT
>CAZIBV010000005.1:26961-30739 GCA_964537345.1 uncultured Flavobacterium sp.
GGGTTGATGATCCAGTCAAAACAGGCTTCGACAATTCGGTGAAGTTGATCGTTGGTAAGGAACCCGGGTTCTTTTTGGTTTTGTCCCACCGCAAAAAGGCAGATTTTGGAAAGGGAACGCAAGGCGCTTGAGTTTTGGAAATGCGCCAGCGTTGCGGTAAAATCTTCCAGATGGGGATGCAACCAGGCAATGTGATTTTCCAGTACGAGTTCGAGTATCCAGCAGGCCTTGTGGTGGTGCGGCCAGCTTAGGTTTAACGCCAGAGCGAGCAGTTCATCAAAGTTTTCGGGGTGGGCTATTACGCGATTGGCCAACGAATCCCGGATGGCGCGGTGTGCGTTGCTTTGGACGATGGCGGTGGCAAGTGGCGTCATACCCGGAGGCAGTCAGGAAATATAAAAGTTAGACTGGGATTGGCTTGATTTGAAATCCAGATCGAGCACGCTCCGGATGGTTTTTTGGAAATGCTGATAGCAATTAGGCTTGCGCAGGTAATAATTCGCGCCCAAATGACGGGAGCGTTCTACCGAAACTTTGTCGTCGGATGTTGAAAAGACAATGACGGGAACTTGTTTGAATTTGCTGTTCTTGCGGATTTCCTCAAGCGCTGCAAACCCGTCCTTGCCCGGCATGTTCAGATCCAGAAAAACCAGTTGCGGCGTTGGAGGCGGGTTGCCAAGCGCTTCAATGAGTTCCTGTCCTCCGTCATAAGTATACAACTGAGCACGACCCTCGAGCGAGTCGACTACGTCCCGAAAGATTTCAAGATCATCCGGATCGTCGTCGGCGTAAAAGATGGTGATGCTCAGATTTTTCATATCGGGAGGATTTGGGCTGTTGGTAAAGATAGGCTATTTTAGGTTTGTAAGGCGGATTTGGCTGGGATTTCTGTCGTATTTAACTTTTTGTAACGCATTGCCATACAGTTGTTTTTGCTCATTATGTCTAACGGTCAGGCATTTTGCGCAAAAAAAATGACATTGGACGTTTATGCCGTGTGGGCGGTGCACTTTTTTTTCATAAAATTTTGCGCACCACTCTAAAATCCCCGCACATTTTAATAAATTTAGCTTTAAAATTATATTGCAGCGCGGGCATCCTGTTTAAAACGCGTAATTGTTGGCCGGATTTAATGTTAAAGCGTACGATTTGAATATATTTGCACCCGATATGGAACCTGACCCCGAGATACGTCTTCACGACAAAACCTTTGTCCCATTTATTTCTTCAGACGAGATTGATTTTGCCATTGCGCAGATGGCTGCTCAGGTAGCTGCCGACTTTGCCGATGACGTGCCTGTTTTGGTTGGCGTACTCAATGGGTCGTTTATGGCCGTTGCCGATTTTGCGCGTCATTATAACGGCCCTTGCGAGGTGTCTTTCCTTAAGCTCGCCTCGTATGAAGGTACTCAAACTACAAACAACGTAAAAAAGCTGATTGGCCTTAACCACGATCTGACGGGTCGTTCGGTGGTGGTCATCGAGGATATTGTCGATACGGGGAATACCATCGTAGAACTCAAGGCATTGTTCAAGGAGCAAAATGTCAAGCACCTCAAGTTTGCCACATTGTTCTTTAAGCCCGATGCCTATACCAAAGACGTCAAACTCGATTATGTCGGCATCCGCATTCCCAACAAATTTATCGTGGGCTACGGGCTGGACTACGACGGTCTTGGCCGAAACCTTCCGGCGGTTTATCAGTTAAAAGAGGACTCACTATAACATACAACTCACCAAAACATGATTAACATTGTCTTATTCGGCAAACCCGGTGCGGGCAAAGGCACGCAAGCCGAATTTTTGAAAGAAAAGTACAAGCTGGTCCATTTGTCAACCGGCGATATTTTTAGACATAACATTAAAAACGGGACGCCGCTGGGGCAGATGGCCAAGGATATTATCGATCGCGGCGATCTGGTTCCCGACGAGATTACCACCAACATGCTCATCGAAGCCGTAAACGCCAATCCTGAAGCTCGCGGATTTTTGTTTGACGGCTATCCGCGGACGCTGGGTCAGGCCAAGGCGCTGGATGAATTTTTGGCGACAAAAGGCGAGAAGGTTACGGCCACCATCGCTCTCGAAGCCGATGACGAAGTACTTGTTTCCCGTTTGTTGGAGCGCGGCAAAACCTCCGGCCGACCCGATGATCAGGACGAGTCAAAAATCAGGAACCGTTATCAGGAGTACAACGAAAAGACAGCTCCCTTGATGAATTATTACGTTAACCAAAATAAATTTTACCCGGTAAACGGGATTGGCTCGATTGCCGAAATTACCGATCGCTTGTCGGCGGTGATTGACAGGCTGTAGCCGCTGAAACATGGAGATAGCCATAATCTTTTTCCTGATTATCCTTAACGGCGTTTTTTCGATGTCGGAGATTGCGCTTATTTCAGCGCGAAAATCCCGTTTGGAAACCGCTGCCAAAAAGGGCAACCGCAGTGCACAAACTGCACTCGACCTGGCCAATGCGCCAACCAAATTCCTGTCGACGGTGCAGATTGGCATTACGCTGATCGGTATTTTGACGGGTATTTATTCCGGCGATAAAATTACCGACGACGTCACGGCGTTTTTTATGCAATTTGACAGCTTGCAAGCCTACGCCCCAACATTGGGTGTGGTGACGGTGGTGGTCATCCTGACGTTTTTGTCGTTGGTTTTGGGCGAGCTTTTGCCAAAGCGCATCGGACTGAATTATCCCGAAACAATCGCCAAGATGCTGGCCGTACCCATGAAAATCGTGTCGGTGATTACCGCGCCGTTTATCTGGTTGCTTACCGTATCGACCGAGTTTCTGCTCAAGGTACTCATGATCAAACCATCGGCCGACGGCAAAATCACCGAAGAAGAAATCAAGGCCATCATCAAGGAAGGAACCGAGGGCGGTGAAGTCCAGGAAATCGAGCAGGACATTGTGGAGCGCGTGTTTCACATTGGCGACCGCAAGGTGAATTCACTGATGACGCACCGCAAATCCGTTGTCTTCCTGCCGCAAAACGCCAACCGCGATCAGGTGCGCGACATCATGCTCAAGGAACTTCATTCGGTGTATCCGGTATACGGCGATAATTACGACGATATTGTGGGTGTGGTCAACCTTAAAAGCATTTTCTCACATATCGACGATCCTCGCTTCAACCTGGTGAATCTCATGACCGAGCCGCCGTTTATCATGGAACAGACCACGGCATATAAGGCGCTCGAAAACTTTAAGACCAGCGGCATTCACTATGCGTTTGTATCGGATGAATACGGCGACTTCCAGGGAATCATCACCCTGAATGACATTCTCGAAGCGTTGGTGGGCGACGCGTCGGAATTTTACAAAGAAGATTTTCAGCTAATAGCGCGTGAAGACGGCACCTGGCTGGTCGACGGACACTATTCGCTGCACGACTTCCTCACGTATTTTGAACTCGACGACCTGATCAACGACTACGACGTGACCACGGTGAGCGGCCTGATCATGACCGAACTGTCGTTTATTCCAAAGGAAGGCCAAAAACTGGTGTGGAACCGCTTTGAGTTTGAAGTGCTCGACATGGACGGCGCCAAGATTGACAAAGTGATTGTAAAGTCACTTGATAAAGAGGAGGATTAATTTTAGGAGCTTTTTCCGGCTGTCCGCTGTATCTTTTTTGCGTTCATATTTTTGATATAGGTCCAGAATCCCAAACGCAAAAAAGGATGCCGCTTCCATCCGGGCTAGGGCTTAAGTTTAAATGGGTGTTTGGAAATCTGGGGGAAATTCCAAATTCCAAATTCCAAA
>CAZIBV010000005.1:30839-56666 GCA_964537345.1 uncultured Flavobacterium sp.
AAGTTTAAATGGGTGTTTGGAAATCTGGGGGAAATTCCAAATTCCAAATTCCAAAATCCAAATTCCAAAAGGAATGACCGAAGGTAATTTTGTAGACTACGTTAAAATATATGTTTCCTCGGGCAAGGGTGGTCGGGGTTCGACGCATTTGCACCGCGAGAAGTTTATTGAAAAAGGCGGACCGGACGGCGGCGATGGCGGTCGTGGCGGCCACGTTTACCTTGTGGGCAACCGCGAACTGTGGACGCTTTTCCACCTGAAATTTGCGCGTCATATCAAGGCCGGACACGGCGGTGACGGCGGTTCATCGCGAAGCACCGGTGCCGATGGCGACGATAAATACATTGAAGTTCCGCTGGGAACCGTGGTGCGCGACAAGGATTCAAACGAGATTTTGTTTGAAATCACCGAGCACGGCGAACAAAAAATAGTAGCACTTGGCGGCAAGGGAGGATTGGGCAACTGGCACTTCCGGAGTTCGACCAACCAAACCCCGCGTTATGCCCAGCCAGGTTTGCCAGGCGAGGAAAAAGACATCATTCTTGAATTAAAAGTCCTGGCCGACGTTGGTCTGGTAGGATTCCCCAACGCCGGAAAATCGACGCTTTTGTCGGTGCTTACATCGGCCAAACCCAAAATTGCCGATTATCCGTTTACGACACTGAAACCCAATCTTGGTATTGTCAGCTACCGCGATTTCAAGTCATTTGTCATTGCCGACATTCCCGGAATCATTGAAGGCGCTGCCGAGGGCAAGGGATTGGGCCATTACTTTTTGCGCCATATCGAACGCAATTCGACGCTTTTGTTCCTGGTTCCGGCCGACACTGCCGACATTGCCGGTGAGTATCGCATCCTGCTCAACGAACTGGAGAAATACAACCCGGAAATGCTCGACAAGGAGCGTCTTTTGGTGATTTCAAAGTGCGACATGCTCGACGACGAACTCAAGGCCGAACTACGCAGCCAACTGGAAAATGAACTCAAAGGCGTGCCGTTTTTGTTTATTTCGTCGGTGGCACAACAAGGACTTGCCGAACTCAAGGATAAACTCTGGCAAATGCTCAATCAATAAATGGAAAAGGAAAACCAGATTTTTGGAATACGCGCCATCATCGAGGCCGTCAACTCCGGTAAAACCATCGACCGCGTTTTTATACAAAAGGATGCTGCCGGCGATTTGATGCGCGACTTGCTCAGGACGCTCAAAAAGCACCAGATCAACTTCACCTACGTCCCCGCGGAAAAACTTTACCGCATGACGCCCCACAACCATCAGGGCGCCGTGGCTACCATATCGCCCATAACTTTTGCCAACTTTGAAAGCGTGGTTGAGCAGGCGATGGAAAGCGGAAAGACGCCACTGTTTTTGCTGCTGGATCAAATCTCGGATGCGCGTAATTTTGGTGCCATTATCCGCACCGCCGAATGTACGGGCGTAACGGCGATAGTTGTTCCTTCGCAAGGTTCGGCGCCGGTGAATGGCGATACGGTCAAGACGTCGGCCGGAGCGGTTTTCAATGTTCCGATCTGCAAAGTCGGGCATTTAAAGGATGCCGTGTTTTACCTTCAGGGATCGGGCGTGAAAATCGTGGCCGCTACCGAGAAAACCGACGATCAACTTTACGGCGTCAGCCTGACCGGACCTTTGGCCATTGTCATGGGATCGGAAGATCGCGGCATCAATCCGTCGTTGCTGAAAGTTGTCGACGCAAAAGCCAAACTCCCCATGTTTGGAACCATCGGATCACTCAATGTATCGGTGGCGTGCGGGGCCTTTTTATATGAGGCGGTAAGGCAGCGAATCGCGGAATAGCGGTTGATTTTTACAGTTTTTCTGCACTGGCCGTATTTTGTAAATCAGTAGCTTTGAGACGGGGAGGGGCCGGTTGCATTCCCTAAGCATTTCCGGAAAAAGTTAATTACAGAAAATCTGCCGGAATTGTTAAAGTTGAACAATCGCTGACTGAATAGTCTGAAACGGACTGATTCAAAAATTCGCCTTAAAACTTATGTGAACAATTGAGTTCGACAGCTTCAAGGCCTGATCGTCGGGTGCTCCGGTTGCATATACGAGATTAAAAAGGCCGTTTTTAGTCAATAATCCAAAACCAAATCCAACACCGACCAGACTTCCGCTTGCGCCGGTTCCATCGTTGCGCGAGCCGTCGCGGAAATATCCGTAATCCACAATGGAGTGGGCGTAAATTCCCGATGCCAAAACGTAGCGGTATTCGGTTATCAAACTGGTGAGGACGCTGGCCTGAAGGCTGTTTTCATAAAATCCGCGAATAGAGTTGACGCCACCAAAACGGTGCAATTCGCTGATGACGTAATCATTGCTTTGCAGCAAAAAATTCTGGCTTTTTAAGTGGACGATGTTCTTTTCATTCAGGTAAAGATTGTGCATCACGTCCAGTTGCGCCAGATACTGCCCATTTGATTGCAACTTGGTCTCGCGTGAACCGACACCCAGTTTGGCTGTCAGCTTGGTTTTGTCGGGAAACAGGAAATCGCCGGGCGAGAAGTTGGTGTAATCGTAAGTAAGCGTTGCAAACTGATTTTTGAAATCGCTGAGCAGTGCCGAGTTGGTGTTTTGGATATCGCTCGATTCGGTGGCTTCATAGCCAAGGTATAGCCGTTTGTTGTATCTAAAGAAATAGCCAAGATGAAGTTGCGTCCGGGTGTTTTGAAAGGTGGAATCCTGTTTAAAAATCTGGAGTCCGGCCTTGATGGCGAGCGGCGATCGGAAAATATAAGGAATCTCGGCCGATGCGTTAAAGGTTGTCTGTTTGTTGCCGTCGCTCTTCCAGTAAAGCGAAACTTCCTCGCCTGAATTGAGCGCGTTGACCAAAAGCAAGTCGAGATAGCCGTTGAACCGCAGTCGGGAACTTTGTTCACCTTCTTCGGCGTCGTTGGAAAAGCCGACAATGCCGTCAAACCGATTGGCTTTGGCTTTTTCCAGGTAGACAAAAACCTTGGTCGTATCAGTTGTAAAAAGGATTTCCGGATAGCGCGTCTGGTTGACAAACCGGAACTTGCGAAATTCATCGTGGACGGCGGCCAGGGTTTCCCGGTTTAGCGTCCGTTTGCGGAACATGCGCGCAATCTGTTTTCGGTGGCCGGCCGGAAACTTGTCGTAGCCATTGATCACGATGTCATTGACTTCACGCTGTTTGCCGGTTTCCGATTCCAACGTTGCCTGGATCACAACGCCGAAAGGCTTAAAATCAACAAGCCGCAATTTGGCCAGCGGATAACCACGCGATTCGAGCTTTGCGATGCCTTGCTGCAAAAACGCCTCGACCTGGGCGAATGGTAGTTTTAAGGTGTCGGCTTCCCGCTCAAACGCCACTTGTTTTACCACCGGATTTTTACCTATATATATATGGATGGATTTGACGCGCGGCCCAAGGCTGATTTTAGCGATAAAAAGCGAGTCGGTGATTTTTTCATTTTCAAGCAGATGCGTTTGCAGCCAACCGTTTTTTTGCGCGGTCTGGACAAGCTGCGCAACGGCATCCTGAACGGATTTTGCGTTTTCATGCTTTGCGGCGTATCCGATGGAATCGAGTGTTTTGGACTCGCGCTCGTTTTTCCCTACAACTTTCAGGTTAAACTGGGCGGACGCACCGGCTGCCATAAACATCAGATATAAAAGGATAATCCGCAATTTCTTGTTTTATTGGGTAACGGCAAAAGTAGGGGTTTCTTGTTAGCTGTCAGCTATTAGCTTTTAGCCATCAGCTTGTTTGGGAATAAGTTTAGACCTTTGCCTTTTTTCTCGGCATTCGCTTGAATGCTTTCTCTTTCCAACCATTTACTGTCAACCAATGAACTGCAATCTGTCAAGTAAGCACCCATCACGCTGAAAGCTGATTGCTAATCGCTGACAGCTCACGAAGTTTTCTGTAAACTGTCAACCGTAAACTGTCAACCAAAAAACCAAAAACTCTCGATTGAGCAACCAACACGCTGAAAGCTGACAGCTAATTGCTGACAGCTCTGAATCCCAAATAACTGCTTTTGAAAAAATTACAACCTCACCATTTGTTTAAACAATTTAATTCCATACATTTGCAACCCCGTAAAAAGCGGGAAATTGAAAAGTAAATAATTTTTAGTATTAATTATGCCAACAATTCAACAATTAGTAAGAACCGGAAGGACTCAAATCACTAAGAAGTCTAAATCGGTTGCTTTGGATTCTTGCCCTCAACGCAGAGGGGTGTGTACGCGTGTTTACACGACTACGCCTAAGAAGCCGAACTCAGCTATGCGTAAAGTAGCTCGTGTTCGACTGACAAACGGCAATGAAGTGAACGCTTACATCCCAGGCGAAGGACACAACCTCCAGGAGCACTCGATAGTATTAGTGAGGGGTGGAAGGGTAAAAGACTTGCCTGGTGTTCGTTACCACATTGTTCGCGGAGCGCTCGATACTTCTGGTGTCGCCGGCCGTGCACAACGTCGTTCGAAATACGGAGCAAAACGCCCAAAAGAAGCAAAAAAGTAATCTAGACTAGTCAAAAGTCAAAAGTCAAAAGTCAAAAGAAATACTCTTTCGTCTTTCGTCTTTCGTCTTTTGTCGTAAAGACTTCAAGAAATGAGAAAAAGACAAGCTAAAAAAAGACCGCTTTTACCGGATCCGCGGTTTAATGACCAACTGGTTACACGTTTCGTCAACAACCTGATGTGGGACGGAAAGAAGTCAACTGCATTTGCCGTATTCTATGAGGCAATTGACATTGTTGACCAAAAGAAAAACAACGATGAGAAATCGGCGCTTGAAATTTGGAAAGACGCCCTGACCAACGTAATGCCGCACGTAGAAGTACGTTCGCGCCGCGTGGGTGGAGCTACCTTCCAGATTCCGATGCAGATTCGCCCGGACCGTAAGATTTCGGTGGCGATGAAGTGGCTGATCCTTTATGCACGCAAACGCAACGAGAAGTCAATGGCCCAGCGTCTGGCTTCAGAAATCCTTGCCGCTGCCCGCGAAGAAGGTGCTGCCGTTAAGAAGCGTATGGATACGCACAAAATGGCCGAAGCTAACAAAGCATTCTCACACTTTAGATTCTAATCCCCAATGGCAAGAGATTTAAATTATACACGTAATATCGGTATTGCTGCTCACATTGATGCCGGCAAGACCACTACTACCGAGCGTATCCTGTTTTACACCGGAAAGAACCACAAAATTGGTGAGGTTCACGACGGAGCTTCAACCATGGACTGGATGGAGCAGGAAGCTGAGCGCGGGATTACCATCCAATCGGCGGCTACCACTTGTACCTGGCATTTCCCAACGAACCAGGGTGCTAAGACTCCAGAGTCAAAAGAGTACCACTTTAACATCATCGATACTCCCGGACACGTTGACTTTACCGTAGAGGTAAACCGCTCATTGCGCGTTCTGGACGGACTGGTGTTCCTGTTCTCGGCTGTTGACGGTGTTGAACCGCAGTCAGAGACCAACTGGCGCTTGGCCGACAATTACAAAGTTCCACGTATGGGCTTTGTGAACAAGATGGACCGTCAGGGTGCAAACTTCCTGGCTGTTTGTCAGCAGGTAAAAGACATGCTTAAGTCAAACGCGGTTCCATTGGTTTTGCCAATCGGTGAAGAGGCTGACTTTAAAGGTGTGGTTGACTTGATTAAGAACCGCGCCATCGTTTGGCACGATGACAATCAAGGTGCTACATTTGACATTGTAGACATCCCGGCCGACATGGTTGACGAAGTAAGACAATACCGCTCACAATTGATCGAGGAGGTTGCCGCTTATGACGAAAACCTGCTGGAGAAGTACATGGAAGATGAAAACTCAATCACTGAGGAAGAAATCAACCGCGCGCTTCGTGCCGCAACCATCGACATGGCAATCATCCCAATGCTTTGCGGATCGTCGTTTAAAAACAAAGGCGTTCAGTTTATGCTGGATTCAGTTTGTAAGTTCCTGCCTTCGCCACTTGACAAAGAAGCGATTGAAGGTACAAATCCTGACACTGATCAGCCTATTTCACGCAAGCCTTCAGTTACCGAGCCTTTCGCTGCTTTGGCGTTCAAGATTGCTACTGACCCGTATGTAGGTCGTTTGGCTTTCTTCCGCGCTTATTCAGGCCGACTGGATGCAGGTTCGTACATCTTGAACACCCGTTCTGGAAACAAGGAGCGTATTTCACGTATCTATCAGATGCACGCCAACAAACAAAACCCAATCGAATACATCGAGGCTGGTGACATTGGCGCTGCTGTAGGTTTCAAGGATATCAAAACAGGTGATACACTGTGTGACGAGAAACACCCAATCGTTCTGGAATCGATGGTGTTCCCTGATCCGGTAATCGGTATCGCCGTTGAGCCAAAAACCAAGGCTGACGTTGATAAAATGGGTATGGCACTGGCTAAATTGGCTGAAGAAGACCCAACGTTCACTGTACGTACTGATCAGGCTTCAGGCCAGACGATCATCTCCGGTATGGGCGAGCTTCACCTGGACATCATCGTCGACCGTATGCGTCGCGAGTTCAAGGTAGAGGTTAACCAGGGTGAACCACAGGTAGAGTACAAAGAAGCCTTTACCCGCGAAGCTCAGCACCGTGAAGTTTACAAGAAACAAACAGGTGGTCGCGGTAAATTTGGTGACATCGTATTCCGCATCGGTCCTGCTGATGAGGTTGATGGCAAAGTACCGGTTGGCCTTCAGTTTGTGAACGAAGTAAAGGGTGGTAACATCCCAAGAGAATATATTCCTGCTGTAGAAAAAGGTTTCAAAGAAGCTATGAAAACAGGTCCTTTGGCAGGTTACGAAGTAGACAGTCTTAAAGTTACCCTGTTGGACGGTTCGTTCCACCCGGTTGACTCGGATGCCCTTTCATTTGAGATGGCTGCCAAGCTGGGTTACAAAGAAGTGGCTAAAGCTGCCGGAGCTGTTATCCTGGAGCCTATCATGAAACTTGAGGTAATCACACCTGAAGAAAACATGGGTGACATCGTGGGTGACCTTAACCGTCGTCGCGGCCAGGTTAACGACATGGGCGACCGTGCCGGAGCCAAGGTAATCAAAGCTTCTGTGCCACTGTCGGAGATGTTTGGATACGTTACGACACTGCGTACGCTGTCGTCAGGACGTGCTACTTCAACCATGGAGTTCTCACACTACGCTGAGACGCCGCCGAACATTTCAGAATCGGTAATCAAGAAAGCAAAAGGAACCGTTTAATACTTACGAAAATGAGTCAGAAAATCAGAATAAAACTGAAATCGTACGATCATATGCTCGTTGACAAATCGTCTGAGAAGATCGTAAAAACTGTAAAGAGTACAGGTGCGGTAGTAACGGGTCCTATTCCGTTGCCAACACACAAAAAGATTTTTACCGTACTGCGCAGCCCGCACGTCAACAAAAAATCGCGCGAGCAATTTGAGTTGATGTCGTACAAGCGCCTGATCGATATCTACTCTTCATCTTCAAAGACCATCGATGCTTTGATGAAACTGGAATTGCCCAGTGGAGTAGAGGTTGAGATCAAAGTGTGATGATATAAGGCTTGAAAAGTACCGGAATCACTGGTTTCGGTACTTTCCTTTTGCCTTTTTTAGAAAAAAATAAATCGGTTACCGAGCGGTAATCGTTCATTGTTAATTGTTAATTATTAATTATTATGTCTGGGTTAATTGGAAGAAAAATCGGCATGACCAGCATCTTTGACGAGAACGGGAAAAACATCCCTTGTACCGTAATTGAAGCAGGACCATGTGTCGTTACCCAAGTCAGAACCAAAGAGGTTGACGGGTATGAAGCGTTGCAACTTGGTTTCGATGACAAAAGCGAAAAGCACACCACTAAAGCGGCTGCAGGTCACTTTAAGAAAGCGGGTACTGTCGCCAAGAAAAAAGTCGTCGAATTCCAGTTTGAAAACGATTACAAATTAGGCGATGTTGTAACAGTTGACGTCTTTGCTGAAGGCGAATTTGTCGACGTACAAGGTGTGTCAAAAGGAAAAGGTTTCCAGGGCGTTGTAAAGCGTCACGGATTTGGCGGTGTTGGTCAAACCACACACGGTCAGCATAACCGTCTTCGCGCACCGGGATCAGTAGGTGCTTCATCGTATCCATCACGCGTTTTCAAAGGAATGCGCATGGCTGGACGCATGGGCGGAGAGAATGTTAAAGTACAAAACCTGAGAGTGTTGAAAGTGGTTGCCGACAAAAACCTGATTTTGGTTAAAGGTGCGGTTCCCGGACACAACAATTCTTACGTAATCATTCAGAAGTAATGGAAGTAAAAGTTTTAAATATCAGCGGAAAAGAAACCGGCAAGAAAGTGACCCTTTCCGATTCGGTTTTTGGTATCGAGCCAAACAACCACGCCGTTTATCTGGATGTGAAGCAGTACCTGGCCAACCAACGTCAGGGAACGCACAAAGCTAAGGAGCGTGCCGAGGTAACGGGATCAACCCGTAAGATCAAGAAGCAAAAAGGAACTGGTACAGCTCGTGCAGGTTCTGTAAAGTCGCCGGTGTTTAAAGGTGGTGGTACCATCTTTGGCCCGCGTCCGCGCAACTACTCGTTCAAGCTCAACAAAAACCTGAAGCGTCTGGCCCGTAAATCGGCCCTTTCGATGAAGGCACAAGAGCAAGGACTGATCGTTTTGGAAGACTTTACATTTGACACGCCAAACACCAAGAATTTCATTAACGTATTGAAAGCCTTGGGAATCGACAACAAAAAATCGTTGTTCGTGTTGGGTGACTCAAATAAAAATGTATATTTGTCGTCACGTAATTTGAAAGCATCTAGCGTTGTAACTGCCTCAGAATTAAGCACTTATGCCATCCTGAACGCTAACAATCTTGTGCTTTTGGAAGGCGCTCTGGAAGGAATTGAAGAGAATTTAAGCAAATAATCGCGAGATGAATATCATTATCAAACCCATCATTACCGAGAAAATCACCAAAGATGGTGAACTTTTCAACCGTTTTGGTTTTATGGTTGACCGCAAAGCGAACAAAGTAGAGATCAAGAAAGCTGTTGAAGCAGCTTACGGCGTTACTGTCGTTGAGGTCAACACCATGAATGTTCGTCCGGATCGCTCTGTAAAATACACCAAAAGCGGCATGATTAACGGTAAGACCAATGCTTACAAGAAAGCCGTGGTTCAGGTGAAAGAAGGAGAAACAATCGATTTTTATAACAACATCTAATAAAAGGCAGTTTTATGTCAGTTAGAAAACTAAAACCTATTACCCCGGGCCAGCGATTTAGAGTTGTGAATAGCTTTGACACTATCACAACTGATAAGCCGGAACGCTCGCTGTTAGCGCCGATAAAAAGCTCTGGAGGTAGAAATAGTCAAGGAAAGATGACCATCCGTTATAGCGGAGGTGGTCACAAACAACGCTATCGTATCATTGATTTTCAACGCGCTAAAACAGGAATTCCTGCTACCGTGAAGTCAATCGAATACGATCCGAACCGTACTGCGTTTATCGCGCTTTTGGCTTACGCCGATGGTGCCAAGACTTATGTCATTGCACAAAACGGTCTTAAAGTAGGTCAGACTGTAGTGTCTGGTCCAGATGCGCAGCCGGAAATCGGAAACACAATGCCACTTAGCAAGATTCCACTCGGAACTGTTATCTCTTGTATCGAACTTCGTCCCGGACAGGGAGCGGTTATCGCTCGTTCGGCCGGAACGTTCGCTCAATTGATGGCCCGCGACGGAAAATACGCTACCATCAAGATGCCGTCAGGTGAAACCCGTTTGATCTTGTTGACTTGTTCAGCTACGATCGGTGCCGTTTCAAACTCTGACCACCAGTTGGTAGTTTCCGGAAAAGCAGGTCGTTCACGCTGGTTGGGCCGTCGTCCTCGTACACGTCCGGTAGCGATGAACCCGGTTGATCACCCGATGGGTGGTGGTGAAGGACGTTCGTCAGGAGGTCACCCACGCTCACGCAAAGGCTTGCCGGCTAAAGGTTACAGAACCCGCGCCAAGGCGAACCCAAGTAACAAGTATATTGTAGAACGTAGAAAGAAATAATAAGAGATGGCACGTTCATTAAAGAAAGGACCTTTCGTTCACTATAAGTTAGAGAAGAAAGTGTTGGAAAACGCCAACAAATCGGTTGTAAAAACCTGGTCTCGCGCATCGATGATTACCCCGGATTTCGTGGGTCATACCATCGCCGTACACAACGGACGCCAGTTCGTTCCTGTATATGTTACCGAGAACATGGTAGGACATAAATTAGGAGAATTTTCACCAACCCGCTCATTCCGCGGTCACGCCGGTGCTAAAAACAAAGGTAAAAAATAAGCAAGATGGGAGTTCGTAAAAGAGAAAGAGCTGAAGGCATCAAGGAAGCTAACAAGCAGATCGCCTTTGCAAAGTTGAATAACTGCCCTACTTCACCTAGAAAAATGCGCCTGGTGGCAGACTTGGTAAGAGGTCAGAAGGTTGAGAAAGCGCTGAACCTGTTGCGTTTCAGCACTAAAGAAGCGTCTCGTAACCTGGAGAAACTGTTGCTCTCAGCAATCAACAACTGGGAACAGAAAAACAGCGAAGGCAATGTAGCCGATGCAGGTTTGTTCGTAAAAGAGATTCGCGTTGACGGCGGTATGATGCTTAAGCGTCTTCGTCCGGCTCCGCAGGGTCGCGCACACAGAATTAGAAAACGTTCCAATCACGTAACCATCGTTTTGGGACAAATGGATAACACACAAGCGAATTAAGAAATGGGACAAAAGACAAATCCAATCGGAAACAGACTTGGGATCATCCGCGGATGGGACTCTAACTGGTATGGTGGTGACGACTACGGCGACAAGCTGGCAGAAGACCACAAGATCAGAAAGTACATCCACGCCCGTCTCTCTAAAGCTAGTGTATCAAAAGTAATCATCGAGAGAACACTTAAACTTGTAACCGTTACTATCACCACGGCCCGTCCCGGTATCATCATCGGAAAAGGAGGCCAGGAGGTAGACAAGCTTAAGGAGGAATTGAAGAAGATTACCGACAAGGAGGTTCAGATCAACATCTTTGAGATCAAGAGACCGGAACTTGACGCCTTCCTGGTGGCCAGCAGCATTGCGCGCCAGATTGAAAGCCGTATTTCTTACCGTAGAGCAATCAAAATGGCTATTGCTGCTTCTATGCGTATGAATGCCGAGGGTGTTAAAGTGATGATTTCAGGTCGTTTGAACGGTGCCGAAATGGCGCGTTCAGAGAGCTTCAAAGAAGGTCGTATTCCATTGTCAACTTTCAGGGCCGACATTGATTACGCTTTGGCCGAAGCACATACAACTTACGGTCGTATGGGCATCAAGGTGTGGATCATGAAAGGTGAGGTTTACGGAAAACGCGATTTGTCACCACTGGTAGGCATGGACAAAAAGTCAGCCGCCGGAGGTAAGAGCGATTCTCCACGTGGAGAGAGAAAGTCGTTCGGAAAAGACCGCAAATCAGGAGGAGACCGTAAGCGAAAGTAATTTTTAAACTGAAAACAAATGTTACAGCCTAAAAGAACCAAGTACCGCAAGGTACAAAAAGGCAGGATGAAAGGCCTGGCCCAACGCGGGCACGAACTTTCTAACGGCATGTTCGGCATCAAGTCGGTTCATGAGACTGGTATGTTTCTGACTTCGCGTCAAATTGAGGCAGCTCGTATTGCAGCTACCCGTTACATGAAACGTGAAGGTCAATTGTGGATCAAGATTTTCCCGGATAAGCCTATCACCAAGAAACCCCTCGAAGTTCGTATGGGTAAAGGTAAAGGTGCCGTTGAATACTGGGCAGCCGTTGTGAAGCCCGGACGTGTGATGTTTGAGGTTACAGGTGTGCCGCTTGCAGTAGCTAAAGAAGCTTTGCGTTTGGCAGCCCAGAAACTTCCGGTAAAAACTAAGTTTATCATTGCTCGCGACTACGAAGCATAATCCGCTAAACATGAAACAGACAGAAATCAAGAATCTTTCCGTTGCGGAATTGCAGGAAAAACTCGCACAGACTCAAAAAGCGTACATGGATCTTAAAATGACTCACGCCATTTCACCCATCCAGAATCCGCTACAAATTCGTACCATGCGCAGGACAGTAGCCCGTTTGGCTACCGAGCTGACAAAAAGAGCGCTACAATAATTCTGCAGAACGATGGAAAAAAGAAATTTAAGAAAAGAGCGTATCGGGGTTGTTACTTCGAACAAGATGGACAAGTCCATTGTGGTTTCAGAAACCCACAAAGTAAAACACCCGTTGTACGGTAAGTTCGTGTTGAAGACTAAAAAGTATCACGCGCACGATGAGAAGAACGATTGCAATATCGGAGACACAGTACTGATTGCCGAGACACGTCCGTTGTCAAAGACCAAGTGCTGGAGACTAGTAGAAATCATTGAAAGAGCTAAGTAATCATGGTACAGCAAGAATCAAGACTTAAAGTAGCAGACAACACCGGAGCAAAGGAAGTTTTGACTATCCGCGTTCTGGGAGGTACCAAAAGAAGGTATGCCTCTGTTGGTGACAAAATCGTAGTATCTATCAAGGACGCCACTCCAAACGGGAACGTGAAGAAAGGCGCCGTATCGACTGCGGTTGTTGTTCGTACCAAGAAAGAAGTTCGTCGCGCCGACGGATCATATATCCGTTTTGACGACAACGCCTGTGTGCTTTTGAACGCACAAGGTGAAATGCGCGGAACCCGCGTGTTTGGTCCGGTTGCCCGTGAACTTCGCGAAAAGCAATTCATGAAAATCGTTTCACTGGCACCTGAGGTGCTTTAATTATCGTCACAATGATAAAGTTGAAGATAAAATCAGGTGATACCGTAAAAATCATCGCCGGTGACCACAAAGGAACCACCGGTACGGTTTCAAAGGTGTTTCCGGAATCGAACAAAGCGATCATCGAAGGTGTAAACATGGTGTCAAAACACACCAAGCCAAGCGCCAAGAACCCACAAGGTGGTATCGTGAAGAAAGAGGCTCCTATCCACATCTCTAACCTGGCAAAGGTTGAAGGTGCTGCCAAACCGGCTGCAAAGGGAGCAAAAAAAGAAACAAAGAAAGCTAAATAATCATGGCATACGTTCCTAGACTAAAACAAGAGTACAAAGACCGTGTTGTGTCGGCTCTTAAAGAAGAATTCGGCTATAAAAACGTGATGCAGGTTCCTAAGCTGGAAAAAATCGTTTTGAGCCGCGGTGTCGGTGCTGCAGTTTCCGACAAGAAACTCATCGACTACGCAGTTGACGAATTGACAAAAATCACCGGCCAAAAAGCGGTATCTACCATTTCCAAAAAAGACGTTGCAACGTTCAAGCTGCGTAAAGGCATGCCGATTGGAGCTAAAGTTACACTGCGCGGAGAGCGTATGTACGAGTTCCTCGATCGTCTTGTTACATCGGCTTTGCCACGTGTTCGCGACTTTGGCGGAATCAAGGCTACCGGATTTGACGGCCGCGGAAACTACAACCTGGGTGTTACCGAGCAGATCATCTTCCCTGAAATCGACATCGACAAAGTGAACAAGATCTCCGGAATGGACATCACGTTTGTAACGACTGCAAAAACTGATAAAGAAGCACAGTCGCTGTTGGCTGAACTGGGTTTACCTTTCAAAAAGAACTAAGAAATGGCTAAAGAATCAATGAAAGCCCGTGAAGTCAAAAGGGCTAAGACTGTAGCAAAATACGCCGAGAAAAGAAAGGCACTTTTGGAAGCCGGAGATTACGAAGCGCTTCAGAAATTGCCTAAGAACGCCTCGCCGGTACGCATGCACAACCGCTGCAAACTAACCGGAAGGCCTCGCGGATACATGCGCCAATTTGGTATTTCACGTGTTACTTTCCGTGAGATGGCCAACCAGGGTTTGATCCCAGGTGTAAAAAAAGCCAGCTGGTAAGCTGGTTATTTAAACAGATAATTGTACATTTGCCGGATTTTTGCCGCGAACGTGCAATTATCTGTTGTTGTTAAGAATGTTTAATGGCCTCAGGTTCAGCGAAAAGGCTTTGCTGAAAACCGTTGCCGCAATTTAATAAATATGTATACAGATCCTATTGCGGATTATTTGACGCGGATTCGTAACGCTGTGGCTGCAAGTCACAAAGTTGTCGAAATTCCGGCTTCTAATCTAAAGAAAGAAATTACCAAGATTCTGTTTGATCAAGGGTACATCCTCAGCTACAAATTTGAGGAGAACGGCCCTCAGGGAACGATCAAAATCGCCCTGAAGTACGACAAGGAGACCAAGCAACCGGTCATCCGCGATCTGCAGAGAATCAGTAAACCAGGTTTGCGTAAATACGCAGGTTCTTCCGAAATCCCACGCATCCTCAACGGATTGGGTATTGCCATCGTGTCTACTTCAAAAGGACTCATGACAGGCAAGCAGGCCAAGCAACTCAATGTAGGCGGTGAAGTAATCTGTTACGTGTACTAAAAAAGATTAGAAGATGTCAAGAATTGGAAAAAATCCAGTAACCATTCCTGCCGGCGTTACCGTCGATATCAAGGATAACCTGGTTACTGTTAAAGGAAAGCTGGGCGAACTGACTCAGGACTTTACCGATGTTTCGGTAAGAGTTGAAGACAACCAAGTGATTGTCGAGCGTTCGTCAGACGACAAAGTTCAAAGGTCAAAGCACGGTTTGTACCGCGCCCTGATCAATAACATGATCACCGGTGTTTCAACCGGATTCACCAAGGAACTCGAACTGGTAGGTGTTGGTTACCGCGCCTCAAACCAAGGTCAGAAACTGGACCTTGCCCTTGGATTCTCCCACAACATTATCATGGAATTGGCTCCTGAGGTTAAACTCGAGACTGTTTCTGAAAAAGGGAAGAACCCTATCATCAAACTTTCTTCGCACGATAAGCAACTGCTTGGGTCGATTGCCGCAAAAATCCGCAGCTTCCGCAAGCCTGAGCCGTACAAAGGAAAAGGTGTGAAGTTCGTTGGAGAAGAATTGAGAAGAAAAGCAGGTAAATCAGCTTAATAAGTAAGAGTATGTCCTTAACAAAAACTGAAAGAAGAGTACGCATCCAACACAGGATCCGTAAAACAGTAAGCGGGACGGCTGAAAGACCAAGACTTTCAGTATTCCGCAGCAATAAAGAGATCTACGCTCAGCTGATCGACGACGTAAACGGTGTAACGCTTTTGGCAGCATCGTCACGTGACAAAGGTTTCTCTGTAAAGGGAACCAAAATCGAAATCGCTAACGCAGTAGGTAAGGCAGTGGCTGAAAAAGCGCTCAAAGCCGGAATCGACACTGTATCATTTGACCGTGGCGGAAACCTGTACCATGGCCGTGTTAAATCACTGGCTGAGGGTGCTCGCGAAGCCGGACTTAAATTCTAAGAGATCATGTACAAGTATAAAAACATTGAATTGGTAAAGCCAAGCGGACTGGAACTGAAGGACCGCCTGGTAGCAGTAAACCGCGTAACCAAAGTAACTAAGGGTGGCCGTGCCTTCGGATTTTCGGCTATCGTAGTAGTAGGTGACGAGCACGGTGTAGTTGGACATGGCCTCGGAAAGTCTAAAGACGTTTCTGAAGCGATCGCTAAGGCTGTTGAAGATGCAAAGAAGAACCTGGTTCGCATTCCGCTTGCCGGACACTCTGTTCCTCACGAGCAAAAAGGTAAGTTTGGCGGAGCCCGCGTGTTCCTGATGCCAGCTTCACACGGTACCGGTGTAATTGCCGGTGGTGCCGTTCGTGCCGTATTGGAGTCAGTAGGTGTTCACGACGTATTGTCTAAGTCACAGGGATCATCAAACCCGCACAACGTGGTAAAAGCTACTTTTGACGCATTGTTGCAGATGAGAAGCGCACACACCGTTGCCAAAATGCGTGGTGTATCGCTTGAGAAAGTGTTTAAAGGTTAATCAGGAGAATTATGGCTAAGTTAAGAATCAAACAGATCAGAAGCAAAATCAACTGCCCGCTGACCCAGAAAAGGGGTCTTGAGGCACTGGGCCTTCGTCGTATGGGCCAGGTGGTTGAGCACGAGTCAAATCCTGCTATCCTTGGGATGATCAATAAAGTTAAACACCTGGTTTCAGTAGAAGAAGCCAAATAATCGTATACGAGATGAACTTAAGTAATTTAAAACCTGCCGAAGGTTCTACCCACAATCAGAACAAACGCGTCGGACGCGGAGAAGGTTCAGGTAAAGGCGGAACTGCTGCGCGCGGACACAAAGGTGCCAAGTCGCGCTCAGGTTACTCGCGTAAAATTGGTTTCGAGGGTGGTCAGATGCCACTCCAGAGAAGGGTGCCTAAATTTGGTTTCAAGAACATCAACCGCGTAGAGTATCAGGGCGTAAACCTGGATACACTGCAACTTATGGTTGACAACGGTCTTGTAACGGACACTGTAAATTTTGCCGATCTTGTGGCCAACCGTTTGGCTACCAAGAATGAACTGGTGAAAATCATGGGCCGTGGCGAGTTGAAAGCCAAACTTAAAGTAACCGCACATAAATTTACTGCTACTGCCAAGGCTGCTATCGAGGCTGCCGGTGGTGAAGCTGTAACCTTGTAATTGAACTGCCACGATGAAGAAATTTTTTGAAGGCTTTGCCAATGTTTGGAAAATTGAGGAATTAAAGAACAGGATTCTTTTAACCCTGGGCTTGCTTTTGGTTTACCGTTTTGGAGCGCACGTAACCCTTCCGGGAATCGACGCTACACAACTGGCTAACCTTGCCGGGCAAACCAAGGAAGGTATCGGGTCAATCCTTGACATGTTTACCGGAGGATCGTTCTCAAAAGCCTCGGTTTTTGCGTTGGGTATCATGCCTTACATTTCAGCTTCGATTGTGGTGCAGTTGATGGGTATCGCCGTTCCTTACCTGCAGAAATTGCAGAAAGAGGGCGAAAGTGGACGTAAAAAAATTAACCAGATTACACGCTGGCTGACCATTCTGATTACCTTGGTTCAGGGACCGGGCTACATCTACAACCTGTACAGAACGCTTCCTCAAAGTGCGTTTTTGCTAGGGTTTGATTCGTTCTCGTTCCTGTTCTCATCAGTTGTGATCCTGACTACCGGTACCATCTTCGCGATGTGGCTGGGTGAAAAGATCACCGACAAAGGAATCGGAAACGGTATTTCACTGTTGATCATGGTAGGTATTCTTGCCCGTCTGCCTGAGGCATTCCTGCAGGAATTTGCTACCCGCGTCACCAATAACAACGGTGGTCCGATGTTGCTCGTTATCGAGATCATCATCTGGCTGTTGGTCATCATGGCCTGTATCCTTCTTGTTATGGCGGTGCGCCGAATCCCTGTTCAGTACGCTCGTCGTACCGTTGCGGGAGAGTTTGAAAAGGACGCAACCGGAGGCAACCGCCAATGGATTCCGCTCAAGCTTAATGCATCGGGTGTAATGCCAATCATCTTTGCACAGGCGATCATGTTTATCCCGGCTGCCCTTGCAGGTCTTTCAGACTCTGAAGCCTCGCAGAGCATTGCGGGTACCTTTAGCGACATGTTCGGGTTCTGGTATAATTTTGTTTTTGCACTGTTGATCATCCTGTTTACGTTTTTCTATACAGCGATCACTGTGCCTACCAATAAAATGGCTGACGATCTCAAGAGAAGCGGTGGTTTTATCCCGGGCATCCGTCCTGGTGTTGAAACAGCCGACTATCTGGACCGCATCATGTCGTTGATTACCTTCCCTGGTTCATTGTTCCTCGCCCTGATTGCCGTGTTCCCGGCCATCATCGTGAGCGCAATGGATGTACAACAGGCTTGGGCCATGTTCTTTGGCGGCACGTCACTGATCATTATGGTTGGGGTAGCCATCGATACGATGCAGCAAATCAATTCGTACTTGCTTAACAAGCATTACGACGGACTGATGAAAACCGGCAAAAACCGCAAAGCAGTAGCTTAACATGGCAAAGCAATCAGCAATAGAGCAGGACGGTTCCATCATTGAAGCATTGTCAAATGCAATGTTCCGCGTAGAATTGGAAAACGGTCACGTGGTGATCGCGCACATCTCAGGAAAGATGCGTATGCACTACATCAAGTTGCTTCCGGGCGACAAGGTGAAACTCGAGATGAGCCCCTACGATTTGACCAAAGCAAGGATTACTTATAGATATTAAAACAGCATTCTGCTAACAGCGATCAGCCGTCAAACTAAGACATTGATAGCTGGGAGCTGAGAGCTGACCCGAGGCGCAGCCGAACGGTACGAAGTAAAAGCTAAAAAAATTAAGATGAAAGTTAGAGCATCAGTAAAAAAGAGAAGTGCCGATTGCATCATTGTACGTCGCAAAGGCAGGTTGTACGTAATCAACAAAAAGAATCCTAGATTTAAACAAAGACAAGGATAATTATGGCAAGAATAGCGGGGATCGACATCCCAAAAAACAAAAGAGGCGTTATCGCTTTGACCTATATCTTCGGTATCGGTAAAAGCCGTGCGAGTGAAATTCTGGCCAAAGCCGGTGTAAGTGAAGATATCAAAGTTCAGGACTGGAACGACGATCAGATCGCAGCGATCCGTGACGCGGTTTCATACTACAAAATTGAAGGCGAACTGCGTTCAGAGACTTCTTTGAACATTAAGCGTTTGATGGACATCGGTTGCTACCGTGGCATCCGTCACCGTTCAGGCTTGCCACTCCGTGGTCAGCGTACCAAAAACAACTCCCGAACTAGAAAAGGTAAGCGTAAAACTGTTGCTAACAAGAAAAAAGCAACTAAATAATAAGTAAACATGGCTAAAGCGACCACAAAAAAGCGCAAAGTTGTAGTTGAATCGACTGGAGAGGCACACATCAGTGCTACCTTCAACAACATCATCATCTCCCTGACCAACAAAAAGGGTGAGGTGGTGTCTTGGTCATCAGCCGGTAAGATGGGATTCCGTGGTTCTAAAAAGAACACGCCATACGCCGCCCAGATGGCAGCCGAGGATGCTAGCAAAGTAGCTATAGAGGCCGGACTGAAAAAAGTCAAGGTATACGTTAAAGGACCGGGCAACGGACGTGAGTCAGCCATCCGTTCACTCCACAACGGAGGAATCGAGGTGACTGAAATCATCGACGTTACCCCGATGCCGCACAACGGATGCCGTCCGCCTAAGCGCAGAAGAGTTTAATTACTGTCTGATAGTCTAACTATCGCAGATTAAGCTGGACATTGCGGTCACAATGGATCGCACCGGCTTACGAAAACAAGAATAATTAAGTATAACCGGGACAGAGACGGGTTATCGGAGGATATAGACCTGAATTCATAACTCCTGTTCCCATAATTTTTAACAATGGCAAGATATACTGGTCCACAAACAAAAATCGCTCGTAAGTTTGGTGAAGCGATCTTTGGCGATGACAAAGCCTTCGAAAAAAGAAGTTACCCACCGGGACAACACGGCCTGGCCAAAAAAAGGGGTAAAAAATCAGAGTACGCAATCCAGTTGATGGAGAAGCAAAAAGCCAAATACACCTACGGCATCCTCGAGAAGCAATTCCGCGGATTGTTTGAAAAGGCATCTGCTGCCCGTGGTGTTACCGGTGAAGTACTCATCCAATTGTGTGAATCACGTCTGGACAACGTAGTATACCGCATGGGCATTGCCTCATCGCGTCGTGCTGCCCGTCAGATCGTTTCACACCGTCACATTACCGTGAACGGCGAGGTGGTTAACATCCCGTCATATCACCTGAAGCCAGGCGACAAAGTTGCAGTTCGTGAGAAGTCAAAATCTCTTGAAAGCATCGAGCGTTCACTGGCAAACTCTAGCCAAGTCTATGAGTGGATTACCTGGAACAACGACCTGAAGGAAGGTACATTTGTTTCAGTTCCGGCCAGGCTGCAAGTTCCTGAGAACATCAAGGAGCAGCTTATCGTCGAATTGTACAACAAGTAATAACTGATTAGTCCTAACAATTTATGGCAATATTTAATTTTCAAAAACCCGATAAGGTTATCATGATCGATTCAACCGATTTCGAAGGGAAGTTTGAATTCCGCCCTTTGGAACCCGGATATGGATTGACGGTTGGTAACGCACTTCGGAGAGTTTTGCTTTCTGCCCTGGAAGGATACGCGATCACATCGGTCCGTATTGAAGGCGTTGACCACGAGTTCACGACTATCTCAGGAGTGGTTGAAGACGTAACCGAAATCATCCTGAACCTGAAACAGGTGCGTTTCAAACGCCAGATTGAGGATGTCGACAACGAATCAGTAACCATTTCAGTGTCGGGGAAAGACCAGCTTACAGCGGGTGACTTCCAGAAGTTCATTTCAGGTTTCCAGGTGCTTAACCCGGAACTTGTAATCTGCAACATGGATAGCAAGATCAGCCTGAACATGGAGTTGACCATTGAAAAAGGACGCGGTTATGTACCGGCCGAGGAGAACAAAAAGCAAAATGCCGCAATTGGTACCATCTTTACCGATTCAATCTATACGCCCGTTAAAAACGTGAAGTACAGCATTGAAAACTATCGTGTAGAGCAAAAGACCGATTACGAGAAACTGGTTTTTGAAATCAAGACCGACGGTTCGATTGCACCTAAGGATGCACTGACCGAGGCCGCCAAGGTTTTGATCCACCACTTTATGCTGTTCTCTGACGAGCGTATCACGCTTGAAGCCGATGAAATTGCACAAACCGAGTCATACGATGAGGAGTCACTGCACATGCGTCAGCTTTTGAAGACCAAGCTTGTTGACATGGACCTGTCGGTTCGCGCCCTTAACTGCCTCAAGGCAGCCGAGGTTGAAACCCTTGGAGATTTGGTGTCGTTTAACAAAAACGACCTTATGAAATTCCGCAACTTTGGCAAGAAGTCGCTTACCGAGCTGGACGAGCTGGTAGCCAACAAGAACCTGACTTTCGGAATGGATCTTAGCAAGTACAAATTAGATAAAGACTAGTCCGGAAGGCTAGGTAAAATACAGAGTAATGAGACACGGAAAGAAAATTAATCACCTGAGCAGACAGAGCGGTCACCGCAAACTGATGCTGGCAAACATGGCCTGCTCACTGATTGAGCACAAACGCATCAACACTACAGTTGCCAAGGCAAAAGCCCTTAAAATGTATGTTGAGCCACTGGTAACCAAATCAAAAGAAGATACCACCCACAACCGTCGTATTGTTTTCGCTTCACTGCGCAACAAATACGCTGTTGCCGAACTGTTCCGCGATGTAGCCCCTAAAGTGGGTGACCGTCCGGGAGGATACACCCGTATCATCAAGTTGGGTAACCGTTTGGGCGACAACGCTGATATGGCAATGATCGAACTGGTTGATTTTAACGAACTCTACAACGGAGGGAAGAAAGAGGAGAAGAAAGGCCGTAGCCGTCGCGGTGGCAAGAAAGCCGCTGGTGCTGTTGCAGCTGCTCCAAAGGCTGAGGAAACAAAAGCCGAAGCTCCAGCTGAAGAGCCAATCGTTGACGCTCCGGAGGCCGTTACTGCAATCGAGGAAACTCAGATTGAAAACGAGGCTCCTGCAGTTGATCCAACTGAGGAGAAAAAAGAGGAATAGTTTTTTAACTATCAAAATAGAAAAGGACAAACGCGAGTTTGTCCTTTTTTTGTTGTAGAAGACTAAAGACTAAAGACGAAAGTTGGTGTTTTCCAACGACTATTTCAAAAACGATTTTCATTTGATACCCGACGCTTGTCCGGTAAAATTCTACACTTATTCATCTGGCTGCTATTATTTGGAGGGATTTATTATTCTTGCCCTTTCAATCAGGCGGATTGTAAACCAAGTCATGCAAAATTCTTTTTGAATAATTGAAATGCTGTAAAGATTCCAATGATTATTTCACTATGTTTGCCAGATTTTTTTTACAACAGTAGATTTTAAACCAACCGAACCTTAATTCCAACAACTTGAAACAGCTTTATTTTTCCAGTGCGGGCGCGTCTAAATCAAAACGAAGTCTCCACTATTTGATTTTCATTTTTTTAGTGTTTTGCCAGGCAGCATTTTCGCAGGCGACTGTTCCGGCCGGAAATACTTACACGTCTCTTAACAACCGACCACTTTCCGTCAACGACAACCACGAACGGCTTGCGTCAATTTATGGCGCGGCCGAACTTGGCATTCCGGCGGGATCAACCATTACCGGAATTCGGTATTACCTGCAGTCAGTCTCGGGGCCGCAAAATACGCCCATGAAAGTGTTTTTGAGCAACCGCAATGGGACGAGCTATTTTTCAATGATCTACCAAAATGTTGAGCCTTCGGCTGCGCCAAACTATCAGGGAACGTTTCCCGCATCGGCATTTGTGCCAGGTGGTTGGATAAATATTCCACTTACTACACCGTTGGTCTACACAGGAAACAATATACAGGTGCTGGTCGCGACCGATGGCGGTAATTCGATTACTGAATCAATGTCGGCCAAACAGTTCAGATGGACTCTTGGACCAACCAACTCCTCGCAATATTGGTATTCGTGGACTTCGCCATTTGATGACGACGATTACGGCGTTCCGGAAAGCGGCAGGCCAAACATCCAGTTTTTTTACACGACCGAAGGTGCGCCGGGTACGGTTTCTTTTGACAATTCCACATTTACGGTGTCGGAAAACACAAATGCCAGCATTATCGTTCACCGCAACGGCGGTTCAACCGGAAGCATATCGGTAGATTACACTACGAGTGACGGAACTGCGACTGCAGGATTGGACTATACCGCGGTTTCAGGCACTTTGACTTGGGCCGATGGCGACATGGCACCCAAAACGATCAACATTCCCATCACTGCTGATTTTGTACTTGACAATGCCGAAACTATCAACCTGACCCTTTCAAATCCGGTTGGGACAACGATAGTAAACGGCCCAAACAGTGTCATTTCCATTACCGATGTTTTGCCTCCCATGCAGGGAGTTTACACGGTGGGCGTTGGCGGTGATTATCCGTCGCTGACAAATGCGGGCGGAATCTTTCAACAAATCAACACCCGCATTGCAGGTGTATCAGGTCCGATTACAATCAATATCATTTCAGACATCACGGGCGAAACCGGAAACTTTGCCCTCAACGAAATCGCGGGTGGACATCCTGTGTTAATTCAACCTTTTGGCGCGCCAAGAACAGTAACCGGATCGGTGAGCAACAGTGTCGCCAATCAAGGCCTTATCCGTTTTGAGGGTGCCGATAATGTGACCATCAATGGATCGCTGACGGGCGGCACGGCTCCAGATTGCCAGATTGGCGGGGATGCATCGTTGCGACAATTGACATTCGTCAACAATACGGCGGGCGCATCAGGTACCATTTTGTTTCAGTCGGCAACAAATGGCGCTTACAACAACACCGTTAAGAATGTCAATGTAGTTGGCGGTTCAGTAAGCGGTGCTTACGGGATTTGGTATCGCGTGTTTCCGCATAGCACACAGGTGCCGTCACAGGTCAATAACCAGAACAGCCGTGTCGAAAATTGCTCAGTGAAAAAGGCGGCCATCGCCATTTATTCGGCTGGATCAACCACGACAAATCCAAACACGAATCTTGTCATCACCCAAAACGACATTTCGACTACGGGTGCGGAGCGCGTGTCCAGATACGCCGTACTCATTGCCAACGAAACCAATCCACAGGTAACGTTTAACAAAGTAAACATTGCAAATTTGTCGGGAAGCAGTAGTGAAAGTGTTGGTTTGGCTATCGGAGCTTCACAAGCCTACGCAAACACAGTAAGCAGCGGCGGCATCAGTGGTGCTTTGGTGGCGAACAACTGGATTACGGGCGTTGTAAACATGGTAGATCTTGGCGGGTCCACAGCCGGAATTGCCATTTCAGGAACGGCTACGGGCGAGCCGAACGTGGTAAAGAACAACATGATCGCCAACGTGTCAGGAATGGCGCAATACACGTATCACGTGGCCGGAATTTGGGTAACAGGTGCAGTAGCATCAGTAACCAAACTCTATAACAACACCATCCACCTTTACGGTGACCGCGGACCGGAGACCATGCAGTCGCCAAGTTATGGCATTGCGGTTTCAGGCCTGGATCCGTATCTGGAAATGAAGAACAACATCATCACGACCACCCAAATCGCCACGGGAACGGCCAATACAAAAACCTATGCATTTGGGACGCTGAGCACTACATTCGCCAACCTGATTTCAGATAACAACGTATTTTACAGTGGCGGCGCTCAGGACGGCGGATTCCGCTCGGGCGGGCTTTCAACCAATCAGGGAACAAGCTACACTACCTTGGCCGATTGGCAAGCAGCGACTTCAAAAGATGCGAATTCAATCGAAGTACAGCCGGTATTTGTGGCGCCGACGGATTTGCACCTTGTGGCCGGAAGCAACCCAACCATCGATGGCATCGGAACGCCTATCGCCAGCGTGACAAACGATATCGACTGTCAACCGAGGAATGCAACCAACCCAACCCCGGGTGCCGACGAAACCAATGTGAGCGGTTTCCTGATTTCGGCTTCGGCGGGAACAAACGGAACTATTTCGCCGGTTGGCACTACTACGGTAGCCAGCAATACGAATCAAACTTACACCATTACGCCAAACTGCGGCTACGCCATTGCCGATGTATTGGTAGATGGTGTTTCGCAGGGAGCCATCACCAGCTACACTTTTACAAACGTAACGGCCAACCATACCATCAGTGCGACTTTCGCGGCCATTGTTCCGACGATAACGGCATCGGGCGCTACAACTTTCTGCCAGGGCGGGAGCGTGACGCTGACGTCATCATCGGCTACAGGAAACATCTGGTCAACAGGCGCGACTACGCAGTCGATCACCGTATCGGCGGCTGGTTCTTATACAGTATCGGTTAGCAACGGAACATGCACGTCTGCTGCATCGGCACCAGTTGTGGTCTCGATCACACCGGCTCCGGCAGCTCCAACGATTTCCGCATCGGGTGCCACCACATTCTGCCAGGGCGGGAGCGTGACCTTGACATCATCGTCGGCAATAGGAAATCTTTGGTCAACCGGCGCCACCACACAATCGATTGTTGTATCGGCCTCAGGAACCTATACCGTATCGTATAACAACGGTACTTGTAGTTCGGCTCCGTCAGCGGCAACGACTGTTACGGTTAATGCCCTTCCGGCAACGCCAACCATTACGGCAACCGGGGCCACGACATTCTGCCAGGGTGGAAGCGTCATTCTGATTTCATCGGCCGGCAGCGGAAATGTCTGGTCAAATGGTGCAACAACCCAGTTCATCACGGTCACATCGTCCGGAACGTATTCAGTTTATGTGAACGATGGTACCTGCCAATCTCCAACATCCAATGAGATTACCGTCACCGTTACTGCTCCGGCCACTACACCAACGATTACCGCATCGGGAGCCACGACTTTCTGCCAAGGCGAGAGCGTAACGTTGACTTCGTCATCGGCCACCGGAAACATCTGGTCAAACGGCGCGACCACGCAATCGATCACGGTTTCGGCTTCGGGAACGTATTCAGTTTCAGTAAGTAATGGAAACTGTACCTCACCGGCATCAGCAGGAACGATCGTTACGGTAAATTCGATCCCGGCCACACCGACGATAACGGCATCGGGTGCGACAACATTCTGCGAGGGCGGAAGCGTAACGTTGACATCATCGTCGGCCACCGGAAACATCTGGTCAAACGGCGCGACGACACAAGCAATTACGGTTTCGGCATCGGGAACATATTCAGTTTCGGTAAGTAATGGAAACTGTACCTCACCGGCATCAGCTGGAACGACCGTCACGGTAAACGCCATCCCAACCACGCCAACGATCACCGCATCGGGAGCTACGACTTTCTGCCAGGGCGAGAGCGTGACGTTGACCTCAT